>JADJWI010000008.1:340000-680000 GCA_016716435.1 Acidobacteriota bacterium
TGTTCGCTATGGATTTCCAAAGAGGCCGCCAGCCGGAGAATGTCATCGTCTGAAAGAACCCCGTCGCTATCGCTCGCGGTACTAAGGTTCACCACGTTCTGGACAGTCGGTTTGCCTTCGGTCAGCGTTCCTGTTTTGTCGACAACAATGGTGTCAACTGATTCGAGGAGTTCGAGGGCTTCGGCTTTTTTGATGAGGACGCCGTTCTTTGCACCGACTCCGGTCCCGACCATTATGGACATCGGGGTTGCGAGGCCGAGGGCACACGGACAGGCGATTATCAGCACCGAAACTGCCGCGACGATCGCATAAGCCAGGCTGCCGAAGATGAACCAGACGCCGAACGCTACGACAGCGACGAGAATCACAGCCGGAACGAAATACGCCGAGACGACATCGGCCAGACGCTGGATCGGAGCACGCGAACGCTGTGCTTCGCCGACCATTTTAACGATCTGTGCGAGCAGGGTCTCTTTGCCGACCCTTTCGGCACGCATTGTGAATGAGCGGCTGCCGTTGATCGTTCCGCCGATCACCTTGGCACCTGCTTGTTTGGTTACGGGCATCGATTCGCCGGTGACCATTGATTCATCTATAGAGGTCTCGCCTTCGATGATCTCGCCATCGGTCGGCACCTTTTCGTTGGCCTTTACGCGGAGCGTCTGGCCTGCCTCAACGTGACGGAGATCGACCGTTTCCTCGGAGCCATCGGGAAAGATCACAGTGGCCGTTTCAGGTGCGAGCCGGAGCAGTTCCTTGATTGCTGAGGACGTTTGCGAACGAGCTTTGAGTTCTAACACCTGACCCAGCAAAACAAGCGTTGTTATGACGGCTGCGGCTTCGAAATAAGCCGGAATGATGCCGGAATGTGCGTCCCGCATTGAGTCGGGAAAGAGCTGCGGGGCGAATAGAGCGGCGAGGCTGTAGATCATCGCCGAGCCGGTTCCGATGGCGATCAGCGTGAACATATTCGGGCTCGCATTCTTGACCGAAGCCCAGCCGCGTTGGAAGAAAGGCCAGCCGCCCCAAAACACGACCGGCACCGCCAGTGCGAACTGTATCCAGATTGAAACCGACGGTGAGACCAGCGAATGGAACGCCGGGAACATCTCACCCATCGCAAGTACGAACACCGGAAGCGTCAAAACGGCGGAGATCAGGAACCGCCGCTTCATATCAATGAACTCAGGGTCGGGCTGGTCGTCAAGGCTGATCTCCATCGGCTCAAGTGCCATTCCGCAGATCGGACACGAACCAGGGCCGATCTGAACGATCTCCGGGTGCATCGGGCAGGTGTATTCAACCGCATCCGAAGCGGATTGCGGATTCCAGATTCCAGATTCCAGATTGCCCGCTTCGCTACTTTGCGATGTCTCGTCCGCGTGATGTGCCTCAATTTGGAATTTGGAATCTGGAATCGCCTTCAAATACTTCTCGGGATCGGCGGCGAACTTGACCTTGCAGCCGGGATTGCAGAAGTAGTAGGTCGTGCCCTCGTGCTCGTAGCTCGCGGCAGCGGTCTCGGGCATTACCATCATCTTGCAGACCGGGTCGATGTGCGGTTCTGCAATGGCTTCAGCAGGCTTCCTGCCTAGCTGTACAAGATTCGCCGGTTTCTGTTCATTGTT
Organism: Acidobacteriota bacterium; assembly: GCA_016716435.1. Classification (NCBI taxonomy): domain Bacteria; kingdom Pseudomonadati; phylum Acidobacteriota; species Acidobacteriota bacterium. The sequence continues at coordinate 341,629 of JADJWI010000008.1, forward strand.
TTCCATTTTTGCGTCCTCTTTCAATTAACCACTTCCAACTAACCAATTAAGCTTAAACATCCGAAACATCTAAACAGCTTCAAACACCCTTTGCCCTTTGATTGAGTTTCTAAGTTCATTCTACAACCTGTCAGTTGGTGTCAGGTCAAGCGGCTGATCCGAAGCCCCGGCAAAGCTCTCGATCAGCCGGCAGACAGAGTGGCCGTCAGGCTCGGCATCTTCCATTCCCGACCACATCTCGGCGGCCTGTTCAAGCCGTTTCTGCAGCCTTTTCAATTCGCGGATCGCCTCGCGATTCTCTCGTATCCGGCGTTCAACTAACTCACGGACCATCGGGCAGGGCGTGTCGCCATCCTCGGCATGCGAGAGTATCTGCTCGATCTCGCCGAGTGTGAACCCGAGATTTTTTGCACTATTGATGAATTTTAGACGCTCTTTATCGCTCTGTTTATAGAGCTTGTAACCGTTGCGAAGGTCTCGGGACGGCTTGAGCAATCCGATCCGCGTGTAATAGCGGACGGTGAAAATGGGAAGGCCGGTTCGTTTTGCCAGGACCGAAGCGGTCAGCATATTTGTCTCCTTTCTGATGGCACTGTAGGGCAAGTGTAACACCGAAGGGAAGCGTTTTATGGAATTTGTCGGCATATGATGGTGTATTATATTAGGCGGTTGGTGTGCCAAGTTTGTAGCCCCCCGAACCAGCCTAAACCAAACCGAAAAGGCAACTGCCGCGTGAAAATGCGGCGGACGCAAAGCTAGGGAACTTCATCGTAAGTCAGCCCGGCTGCCGAAGTGAGGTAGATCTGAAAACTCTCGTACCTTTTTTCATTCTTATACTTTTGGTCTCGGCCATTGATGCCAGCGGCCAGCGTGCCGGCGAGCGTCCGGTCCCGATCCTCGTAGATGAGATCGGGTCAATGCGTTTGCCCAAGCGAAAGGCGGTCAGTTCGGTTGAGCGGCCGGCGATCCCGCGTCCTGCCGGCAAGGTTCGCTCTTATGAACGGAATGCGTTCGACCAAATGAACTCGGAGCGGCAGGCGAAAGGGCTTGCCCCGCTTGAATGGAGCGAGCAGCTTGCTGATCTGGCACGGTGGCATTCGCACGATATGGCCGAGCGGAAGTATTTCAGCCACCGAAGCAAGGACGGCACGACGGTCGATGGGCGTGCGGACGTGCTTGGGATCGGCGGCTGGCGGGCGATCGGCGAGAACATTGCGTTCCTGCGAGGCTACGATGACCCGGTCGCGATGGCTATTCAGAACTGGCTGCTTTCGCCCTCGCATCGCAAGAATATGCTGAGCGGCGTCTGGCGGGAATCGGCCATCGGCGTTGCCGTCTCGGACGATGGGGCGGTCTATTTCACGCAGGTTTTCCTCACCCGCAAGTAGCTTTACTTGCAACGGACAGAACGGCCCGAAGCTCAAGCAGCCTCGGGCCTTTTGTTTTTCGGCGGTTTGGGCTCTAATCTTTGGCAATGAGCCCGGAGCCGTTCACGCTGCCATCTTTTGCAAAGATAAACCTGCACCTGCGGGTGTTGGGGAAGCGTGCGGACGGCTTTCATGAGCTCTGCACGGTCTTTCAGACAGTCTCATTGCACGACAAGATAACGTTCGAAGCTGCGGACGGGCTTTCGATGATGTGTGACGATCCGGCCATCCCGACCAGCGAGGCAAACCTGATGATCAGGGCGGCATTGAGGCTGAGAGAGGTTTCGGGCACGAAGGCCGGAGCAAGGCTGCATCTGGAAAAGCGGATACCATCGCCCGGAGGGCTCGGCGGCGGCTCGTCGAATGCGGCCGTTACGCTGATCGGGCTCATGAGGCTTTGGGGGCTGGAAGTACCTCAAAGCGACCTGCTAGCTTTGGCTGCCGAACTGGGTTCGGATGTGCCTCTTTTCCTGGAAGGCGGAACGATGCTCGGAACCGGACGCGGAGAGAAGATCGAGCCGCTTCCGGATGTGATCGATGATAATCTACTAATAGTTACTCCGAATGTTGCCGTCGGCACCGCTCAGGCATACGCAGGGCTCGGGACTGAAAGCTTGACAAACGAGGCACTCCAAACTAAGCTATCAGTTTGTCGTCCGGAGGCTGAACAGGTTCACAAAGACCTGGGTTTCGGGACGAACGATTTTGAAAGCACCGTATTTTCCGAGTTTCCTGAAGTTAAAGACGTCAGGGACACACTCGTCGGTCTTGGAGCCCGCAAGGTGCTCTTAAGTGGCAGCGGAGCAAGTGTTTTCGCAAGTTTTGACAATTTACTTACGCGGCAAACAGCAATAGAAGCCCTCAGCCAAAAAGCTGACTGGCGAAGTTTTGCCGCAGCGACCGTTTCGCGAACGGAATATCGCGAGGCTCTCTATCCAGAGTCATTGGTCGTTTCCGAGTAATATACAGATTTCGATTGGGGCGTCGCCAAGTGGTAAGGCACCGGTTTTTGGATCCGGCATTCGTAGGTTCGAGTCCTTCCGCCCCAGCCATTTCTCGAGTATTCGGAACGGCGGCCTTAATGGTTGCCGTTTTTTGTTTTTCGGGACGGGTGCCGCAGAGGCACATGTAAGATCGGTTGGGTCAGCGTAATGGGCAATATCAAGATCTTTTCGGGATCGGCACATGATGCACTAGCTAAGGAGATCTGTCGGCATTTGAATGTCGACCTCGGCCGCTGTACGACGGCGAGATTTTCAGACGGCGAGTTCAATTTCCAGATCGATGAGAATGTCCGCGGGACGGACGTATTCATTGTCCAGCCGACGAGTCCCCCGGTGGACAAGCATGTGATGGAACTGCTCGTTATGCAGGATGCGTTTCTGCGAGCTTCGGCCGAGCGGATAACTGCGGTGATCCCGTATTTTGGGTACGCCCGCTCGGACAAGAAGGACAGGCCGAGAGTGCCGATCGCGGCGAAGATGGTCTCGAATCTGATCACGACCGCCGGAGCGGACCGCGTGCTGACGATAGACCTTCACGCTTCGCAGATACAGGGTTTCTTTGATATTCCGGTCGATCACCTTTATGCGGCTCCGGTGATCGTCGATTATTTTCGAGAGAATCCGATCGAGAATCTGGTAGTGGTCGCTCCTGACACGGGCGGTGCCGAGCGGGCTCGGGCATACGCCAAGCGGCTTGATGCCGGCCTTGCTCTTTGCGACAAACGCCGCGAGCGGGCGAATGAGGCAGACGTGATGAACGTCGTCGGTGATGTCGCCGGTAAGAATTGCCTCATCGTTGATGATATGTGCGATACGGGCGGGACGATCTGCAAGGTCGCCAAAGCCCTTCACGATGCGGGGGCGAATGAGGTGCTGGCTTGTTTTACACATGCAGTTCTCTCCGGCAAGGCCGTTGAGAATATCAGCACGTCATACCTGAAAAAGGTGATCGTTACGAATACTATACCGCTCGGCGAGAGTGCATCTCCGCTCGTTGAAAGCGGCCGGATCGAGGTCTTGAGCGTCGGAAAACTGCTCGCCTCGGCGATAAATTCGATCCATGACGAGACAAGCGTTTCGTCGCTGTTCATTTAGTTGCGGCCGAAGCCCGCAAGGCAACGGTAGGCCGCCCCTCGGAACAACGCGGGGCAAAAGGAAAATATGGCAGAGAAAATTACTGTAAAGGCAGAGAAACGGGAAGAGTTTGGCAAGAACATCAACCGTCGGCTTCGTGTAGCCGGAAAGGTCCCGGTCATCATCTATGGAGGCGGCAACGAGCCCGTTTCTGCGACCGCTCAGCTTAGCGAACTCGCGGCGATCATTCGCTCGGATTCGGGCATTAACTCGGTCTTTTCGATCGACGTTGCGGGCGACATCAATGACGTGATCTTTCAGGATCGCCAGGTTGATGTGCTGACGGGCCGATTGCTTCACGCGGATCTTCGCCGATTTGCGAAGGGCGAGAAGATCGAAATGACCGTGCAGGTGCACATTGTCGGTGAGCCGACCGTGGAACTTGACGACGACGCGGTCGTAACCCAGGCGATGCGTGAGATCAAGGTACTTTGCGAGCCCGCAAAAACGCCTGAGTTCGTTGAAGCCGATATCTCGGAACTTCGCATTGACCGGCCGATCCAGGTTTCGGACATCAAGGTGCCGGAAGGTGTCGAGATCGTTGACGATCCGGAAACGGTCGTCGTTACGGCCGCGATGCAGAAAGAGGTCGAGCTCGAGCCTCAGGTGGCTGAAGGTGCTGAGCCTGAAGTTGCCGGAGAAGCTCCCGCCGAGGAAGGTGAAGGCGGCGAATAGCCCGGCCTTTGACCTATGATGGCGGTCGCCGATCAACCGAAGAGCTGGCTTGTTTTGGGGCTCGGAAATCCGGGCCCCGAATATGAGCGGACGCGGCACAACGCGGGGTTCATGGTGGTCGATCGGTTGGCGGCTCGGCTCGGCGGTTCGATCAAGCGGCAGGAGTGCAGGTCGCTGGTCGGGCGGGTTACGATCGGGAACTTCCCGGTCGAGCTCGTAAAGCCGCAGACCTACATGAACCTGAGCGGAGAAGCGGCAGCGTGTCTCGTGTCGAAAGAAGAGCGAGAGGCCTGTGGCCTGGTGGTGTTAACCGACGATCTGGCATTGCCGCTCGGCCGGATCCGCTTGAGGCCGAAAGGGTCGCATGGCGGACATAATGGGCTAAGGTCGATCGCTGATTGCTTGAGAACTCAGGAGTTCATTCGGTTGCGGATCGGTATCAAGCCGGAGCATCCGGTTGTTGATACGAAGAACTTTGTTCTTCAGAGATTCGCGAAAGCCGAAGAAGAGCTGCTCGAAAATGCTCTTGCCGATGCCGAGAGTGCGATCGAAGATCTGATATTAGACGGGATAGAAAAGGCGATGTCCCGGTGGAACGCCGATCCCGCAGTGAAAATAAAACCGGAAGAACCGGAGACGGAAATTTGAATCTGAATGTTTAGCCTTCTTGCTTCGCGATATGAGATGCGAGGCTGAAGATCCGAAAGGAGGAGAGTAAATTGTCAAAAAGAACATACGAAGTAATGTACATAATCGATCCGGACGTCACGTCCGATAAGGTCGCCTCGCTCAATGAAGCCGTTGGTGCCCTTATCGAGAAGGAAGGCGGCACGGTCGTGAGAATGGATGATGGCGGCCGCCGTGAGCTGGCCTACCCGATCAATAAAAAGAACGAGGGCCACTACATTCTTTTCGAGATCGAGGGAACCGGGCAGGAAATCGCCGAGCTCGAACGCAGGATGCGGGTCAACGATATGATCGTGCGCTACCTGACCGTACGCGTCGATGAGGACCGCAAATCGGCCGACTTGATGCGTGAGCGTCGTGAACGCCGCCAAGCACGCAGGGCACAGTTCCGCACGACCGAAGAGGCCCCGGAAACCGGTGAAGAGGCCGCTGCATAAGGAGATAAAAGATCATGGCAGAATTAGATAACGAAGATAATGTTGAACGAGAGCTGATGGATGAAGATGCGTTTGGGGATAAAATGCCCCGAAGGTATCAGCGACGAAGGCCGCGGCAGATCGTACCGGATTACGTAGATTGGAAAGATGTTGATCTTCTCCGCCAGTTCGTTCCCGAACGCGGCAAGATCATGCCGCGACGCATTTCCGGCATTACGGCCAAGGATCAGCGACGCATTGCTACGGCGATCAAGAGAGCACGGGCGATGGCTCTTTTGCCGTACGCTTCGGAATAGGACGTCGAGGAGGAAATTTACATGGCAAATACCACTATTTTGTTACGCGAAGATATTGAAAGCCTCGGCGGCCGCGGTGAGATCGTAAAGGTCAGGGCAGGCTATGCCCGCAACTTTTTGCTTCCGCAAGGGCTTGCGACGCTCGCCACGAAAGGCAATCTTAAACAGATCGAGCAGGAACGAGAGGCACTTCTGAAAAAGGCTGCGGTCGAAAGGGCCACCGCCGAAGCTCAGAAGGAGCAGATGGGTACGATCGAACTTGCCTTCGAGCGAAAGGCCGGCGAGGGCGGAACGCTCTTTGGTTCGGTCACCACGATGGACATCGCCGAGGCGCTTAATGCCAAGGGATATGAGATCGACCGTAGGAAGATCGTCCTTAAGGATGCGATCAAAGAGACGGGCGAATACACCGTTTCGGTCAAGCTGCACCGCGAGGTCGCTCTCATCGTTCCGGTTACCGTAACCGCAGAGGGCGGCGATGCCGAGGAGCCGAAGAAGGACCGGAAGGCAAAGGCCAAGGCCGAGCCTGAAGCGGCTGAAGCGACGACCGAAGAACCGGTTGCAGAAACGGCGGAAGCTGCCGAAGCAGGCGAATAGGCTCGAACCCAAGCTTCGACATTATGACCGCTTCCGCTTGCCGGGAGCGGTCATTTCTTTGCGAAAAAAGGGCTTAGAAGAACGCCAAAAAATTCTGCTTTTCGCGGTTTGAGAAGAGGCCACTGCGGGTGTAATATCTCTCACTACGCACCTTCGTCTGCGTCTCCAAAAAGACAATTTCAGATAGCTTTCCGGCAAAGCCCGGCGGGGCACGTGTTTCTCTAAGTGAGGTAAACAATATAGTTATGGCTGCATATCCTGAAGCAAGACGCGAGCAATTTCTCGAACGGCCGCTGCCGAGCAGCGACGACAGCGAGCGGACCATCCTCGGGGCGATCCTCCTTGATAACTCGGTCGTCACACAGGCGGTCGAGCACCTTAAGCCGGAAGATTTTTACTCGCCTTTCAATCGCCGGATATATGCGGCGATGGTCTCGCTTTTTGACGCAAGCCGGCCGATCGATCCGATCCTGATAGCTGAAGAATTGAAGCGTGACAGTTCGGTCGAGATGATCGGCGGCGTCGCGGCGATCGCAAATCTGACCTACGGCCTACCGCATTTCACGGACGTCTCGGACTATATCAACGTTGTGAAACAGAAGTCGCTGATGCGGAATCTGATCAGAACGTGCAACCAGATAACAAGCGATGCTCTTGAGGAAGAAGAGGAAGCCGCGATCGTGCTCGACCGGGCCGAGCATATGATCTTTGCCCTTGCGGAGCAGCGTGACCGAACCGGTTTTGAAGCGATCCGGCCGATCGCCGAGACGGTCTTTCAGAAGATCCAGGACTTCGCCCGCCGAGATTCCCACGCACTGACCGGGCTCTCGACCGGCTATCGCGACCTGGACAATATTACCTCGGGCCTGCAGGCCGGCGACCTGATCATAGTCGCCGCCCGACCTTCGATGGGAAAGACAGCACTCTGTCTCAACATCGCTCAGCGGGCTGCCATTCGGGAAAAGGCGGTGGTTGCCGTTTTTTCGATGGAAATGTCGAAGGAGCAGCTCGTAATGCGTATGATGAGCGCCGAGTCGTCGGTCGATGCGCGGAACCTGCGGCTCGGGATACTCTCGAAAAACGATTGGGGAAGGCTTGCCGAGGGCATTGCTGATCTTTCAGAAGCGAGGCTCTTTATCGACGATACGGCTGGGATTTCGGTGATCGAGATGAGGGCAAAGCTCCGGCGGCTTGCGGTCGAGCAGAAGGGAATTGACCTCGTCATCGTTGATTACCTTCAGCTTATGGGCTCCTCCGGCAAACGCAACGAGAACCGTCAGCAGGAGGTCTCACAGATCTCACGCGACCTGAAAGCACTTGCAAAGGAATTCAATTGCCCGGTCATGGCACTCTCGCAGCTTTCGCGTGCACCCGAGGCACGAAATCCGCCGAAACCGATGATGTCCGACCTCCGCGAATCGGGGTCGATCGAGCAGGACGCCGACGTGGTTGCTTTTATTTATCGCTCGGACTACTATTCGAAGAATCCGGACGAAGTGCCAGAAGAAGAGCGCAATATCGCCGAAATCATCATCGCAAAACAGCGAAACGGCCCGACGGATACGATCAAGATGGCGTTCCTGAAACAGTTCACACGGTTTGAGGACGCATACATGCCCTAAAATTTATGGATGAAGATCTCAGATTTCCGATCGGCCCGTTCGAGCTCCACGACGAGACGAGCCGCGAAGAGCGGATCGCCGTTATACGCGAGTTGCCGGAGAAACTCCGAGCGGCGTGTACGGGCCTCGCTCCCGAGCAGCTCGATACGCCCTATCGGCCCGGCGGTTGGACGCTCCGGCAGACGGTTCACCACGTCGCTGACAGCCACTTGAACGCCTATTGCCGGTTCAAGCTCGCCCTTACCGAGACCGACCCGACCATTCGCCCCTACCACGAAGACCGATGGGCCGAGCTGCCGGACAAAGAGCTCGAGATCGAGCCCTCGCTAAAGATACTTGAAGGCACGCACGCCCATTGGACGGCCCTTTTGGATGCAATGAGCGACGACGACTTCCGGCGCGAACTCGAACACCCGGAGAGCGGCCGTTGGCGGCTTGAGGACATGCTCGGGCTCTACGCCTGGCACTCGCTGCACCACACAGCTCACATCACGACCACAAGGGAACGAAACGGCTGGTGAGCGACGCTGCCCAACAACGTCTTGTTTCGCTCGACGTTTTCCGCGGAATGACCATCGCCGGAATGGTGTTGGTCAATAATCCGGGGACGTGGTCGGCGATCTACGGCCCGCTGAAGCATGCCGAATGGCATGGCATTACCCCGACCGATTACATCTTTCCGTTCTTTCTGTTCATTGTCGGCGTCGCGGTGCCGATGTCGCTCGGGAAGAAGGTCGAGGCGGGCATCGACCGGTCGGTATATACGAAAATATTCTCGCGGTCGGCGGCGATCTTTGCGAGCGGGCTGGCGATGTCGGCGATCCCGTTTTTCGTCATTAATGAGACTGCCATACCGTGGCCGCTGAAATGGACGGCGGTCGCTTCCATCATCGCCGCACTTTATTTTCTCTATCTTCGCAAATTCAAGCTAGCCTTAGCCCTGATCGGCGTTTGGGCCGCGGTGGTGATAGCCGCATTGATCATCGGTTGGCAGGTGACGCCCTACAATGTCGGGACAATGCGGATTCCCGGCGTTCTGCAGCGGATCGCGGTCTGCTATTTGGTCGTCGCCCTGATCTTTCTTCACACAAGCTGGAAACAGCAGGCCACGATCGGCGTCGGGCTGCTGCTCTTCTACTGGCTCGTTATGACGCGGATCGCTGTGCCGGGCTGCGAAGTGACGACCATCGACGACAAGGCCTGCAACCTCGCGGCCTATCTCGACCGGCTGATCCTCACCGAAAACCACATCTGGCGGGCGGGCAAGGTCTTCGACCCGGAGGGCATTCTCTCAACGCTTCCGGCGATCGCGACGACCATCTCAGGCGTGCTTGCGGGAACGTGGCTCAAGTCAGAACCGCCTGCGTCAGCGGGCGGCCCGTTCGCCGAACCTTCGCCATCACGTGATGAAAAGAACATCGAGCAAACCTCGACAAACTGGCCCGCCACTTACGCAGCGGGTTCTGACAAGGCACTCGGGCTTTTCTTTTTCGGGACGCTGTTGCTGGCGGTCGGGTGGGCTTGGAGCCTTGTTTTTCCGCTAAACAAATCGCTTTGGACGAGCTCTTATGTGGTTTACACCTCAGGCCTTGCGTTACTGACGCTCGGGTTCTGCTATTTTCTGATCGACATCAAGGGCTACAAACGCTGGGCAAAGCCGTTCGTTATTTTCGGCGTCAATGCCCTCGCCTTGTTCGTTTTCTCCGGCATAATGGCCCGGATTCTCGGCATCATCCGCGTTGCCGGGCCCGAGGGCAAAGAGATCACGCTCCAACAGTGGATCTATCAAAATCTCTTCCTCTCATGGGCCGAGCCGGTCAACGCGTCGCTCGCCTATGCCCTCACATTCATCCTCTTCTGGCTATTCCTAATGTGGCTGCTCTACCGCCGCCGCATCTTCATCAAGTTATAAGGCAGCATTATTTCACCTCGAAGTTCTTGATCTCAACAGCCAGTTCGCGTTCGAGCCGTTCCTTTTCGGCCTGTGCGGCTTTCCGTTCGGCTTCGATCTGTTCAAGCCGCGTCTCCTGCTCATTCGCTTTTGCGATATAGCGAGTGATCAGTTGCTTTGCCTCCGCGGTTTTCGCCAAGGATTCAATGTTTTCGCGGAGCCGCTTTTGGTCGGCGGAGATATTATTCATTTCGGACTGAAGTGAGCGAAGCCGTTGATCTTGTTCTGCGACCCGGCCGCGAATCTCGATGAGCCGTTCGAGCCTGCTGCGGGTCGCCTCGTCGATATATCGGCGGGAGACGAAAAGGGCCAGCTGGTCCCGATTTACCGAGCCGATCTGAAACGTATCAACACGCGGATTACGCAAGATAATATTTAGCTCCTTCTCTTCCATGGCGCCAACCTCTACGCGGAAGCGGTAGAAACTCTGGGTCGTAGAATCGGGTTTCGCTGAGTCGTCGGACAACGCCCATCCGGAGCGGATCGGGAATTCGACATACACAACCTTTGGCCGATCAGCGAGATTTGAGATCGAATATAGCTTTTCTTCGGTCTGAAAATAATGGATCTGCAAAACGCCGTTGACTGCCTTCACAATACTCGCAGGTTCTCGCTCCTGCTTTGGGCGCACGCGAATGTTTGTGCCGAGGTCGAGGGCAAAGGAGATCAGCCGTTGCTCTTTCGCTTTTAGTCTTTCCATCAGGGCTTCGCCAGCATAAGCGTTGCCATCGATGACCGTCATGCTTCCGGCTTCGAGCGTCAGATTCGTAGTGTTTTTGAGCAGAACACCGCTGAATGGACGGTCTCTTCGAACCGCTTCGTTGTAGATCGCTACGCGTTCGCCGTCTATCTGGGTTTGCACGATCGGGATAAGCGCAGAACGGTTGCGAAGAACCGTCACGGGGCGATCGATCTTGTATTCAAACATGTCGCCAATATCATCACCGGTGGCGGCGGCAGTGATCCCGGCCTGGCCCGAAGTCAGGGCCGCGGCCATCGGAACTGATGCATTACCGTCGATCTGCATGAAGTTCTCATCGCCCCTTCCGGCTCCCATTTGAAGGCCGAGAAGTGAGTTTGGCGAACGTCCTTGTAGAGGCAGATCCGCGATTTGACTGGCCGTAACCTGCACGGTCTCGGAGATCGACCCGACCTCAAGAGTCAGACTCAGGTTTCGTCCGAGGGTCGTGTTTCGAACGTTGAGCGTGTTAAATCCGGATGCATCGGCAATGATCGTGTACGTTCCAGGCGGAAGCCCGGACTGAGAAAATCGCCCATACGAGTCGGAGGTTGTTGAAAGCGTCTGTCCCGTGGACTCATTTCGGAACGAAACGGATGCATTGGGAATGACCGCACCACTCGGGTCGGAGATCACACCGGATATTACCGAAGATCGGGACATTGCTCCGCCATCCGGTTCGTAGACCTGTGGACGAAGCTGCAAGTCTTCGGGTATAGGGATGACCGGGCGATACCGATAAAATGGCTTCTGAAGATTTTGGATGAAAGAAATAGGAGAGCCGGAGACAAGCGACATTTGAACGTCGGACCAATCTTCTTCGCTGATGTTATCGACTATTGCCCAGCCTTGAAAATATGGCTTCCCGGCTTCGTCAAGAACGACTCTATAGGTCGTTTTCCAGATCGGTGCGGCAATCGTGTAGCTCACAACCATTTCCCGCTGCCCGGTGCCGACGCTCGTTACCGTGATCGTTTTTGCGTCCAGCCGCCGAGCCGATGCCGAGGCTGTGGCAAACTCCATCACGTCAGATCGGGTTCCTTCTTCCAGAAGTTTCAGCCCGCGGATCTCGCTTAGGTCAAAGCTAGAAAGTTCACCGGTTTCGGAGGCGATCACGAGCATATTTGTCGTCGATGTGTCTTTATCACTGCGTATCGTTTTTCGTTCGATCGTCAGAATCGAGCCGGCGAAGGTTCCACGCGCCGAGGTCACGGAAACTCGTGCTCCCTGGAGCTGAGATAGGACTCCTGCCATACCGTTGCCATCGGTCGAGGTTGGTGTCACGGAGAACGGTATTTCCGCCATACGTGCCGAGACTGGGGCGGACGAGTTGTAGGAGACGGCGCCGATGCGGCCTTGGCCGAGATCGAGGACGACCATTGATTTCAGGACGTCGTCGATCTGGGACTGTTTGAACGACAGGTTGACCTCGGCGTTACCCGTGACGACGCCGCGGCGTTCGATGTAGGCGACGCCGTTGGAGTAAAGAATTACGCGGCGGATCGGCAATGTGGTCGTTCGCGGCGACGCGGCCGTCGCTGAAACGGCCATCCGGGCGTGCCCTGTGCTTTGTGCCTCGGCCAAGTTAGCGCACACCAATACCGCGAGGAGAAATGTCCCTAAATGTTTCATTTGATTGTCCTTAATTCTTGGGTCTTTTCGAGAACTACCGCTAAAGATGAGGCGAGAAAGGGAAATGGTTGCTTTTGAGGAAAGTTAGAGTGCGTGGCTCATCGCGCACTTTTCGTGTAGTCTACGTAGCGGCGTAAGCAAGAGCCTGTCGAATATCTTCGTCATCAAGTTCAGGATACTCACGCCGGAGTTCGTCGCGATCAGGATATGTGCCGACGGCCTCCACCACGCGGCGAACCGTCAGCCGAAGGTTCCGAATACACGGCTGACCATTCATTTTGTGGGGATAGATCGTGATGCGTTCCAAGGTCATATCGTAACTCTGCCCGAATACGTCCAAGAATGCAATAAGAACCTCACGACGACCGTGGGCTTACTCCCACGATCACTGTGAGGCTTTGCGATGCGACAGGAAACAATCTGCCTTAAGCGGCGGCGGCGACTACTTTATCGGCGGCGTCGTTCATTCCGGTGGCGGGGATGATGCCGATTCCGGAGTTGGCGAGGATCTCGCGGCCGGCTTCGACGTTCGTGCCTTCGAGCCGGGCGACGATCGGGATCGATACGCCGAGGTTCTTTGCCGCGGCGACGACACCGGCGGCAACCATATCACAGCGGACGATGCCGCCGAAGATATTGATGAGTACGGCCTTCACGTTCTCATCGGCGAGAAGGATCTTGAACGCCTGTTCGACGCGTTCCTGCGAGGCACCGCCGCCTACGTCAAGAAAGTTCGCGGGTTCGCCGCCGGCGAGTTTGATGATATCCATCGTCGCCATTGCGAGTCCGGCACCGTTGACCATACAGCCGATGTTGCCGTCGAGCTTGATGTAGTTGAGGTCAAATTTCGAGGCCTCGATCTCAAGCGGTTCTTCTTCGTTCAAGTCGCGGAGGTCCGCGTAATCTTTGTGACGAAACATCGCGTTATCGTCAAAGTTCACCTTGGCGTCGAGAGCGATCAGGCGATTGTCCTTGGTGAGCAGGAACGGATTGATCTCAACGATCGAGGCGTCCATTTTTTCGAACGCATCGTAAAGCGAGAGCATGAACTTGGCGGCCTGATTGACGAGCTCGGCCGGAATGCCGAGGCCAAAGGCGAGCTTGCGTGCCTGAAACGGACGCATGCCGACCGATGGGTCAATGGTCTCTTTCAGGATCAGCTCGGGCGTTTCTTCGGCGACCTTTTCGATGTCCATCCCGCCCTCGGACGAGGCCATGAATGTGTTGCGGCCCGAGACGCGGTCGAGCGTGATGCCGAGGTAGAACTCCTTATCGATCGGCAAGCCTTCTTCGATCAGGAGCGTTTTGACCTCGCGGCCCTCGGGGCCGGTCTGGTGCGTGACGAGCTGCATCCCGATCATCTCTGAGGCGATCTGCTTTGCTTCCTCAGGCGATTTCGCGAGCTTTACTCCGCCGCCTTTGCCGCGGCCGCCGGCGTGGATCTGTGCCTTGACGACGACAATATCGGTGCCGAGTTCGCGGGCTGCGGCTTCGGCCTCATCTGCCGTGCGGGCAACAATGCCACGCGGGACGGGGACGCCGTATTCCTTCAAGAGGGCTTTGCCCTGATATTCATGGATCTTCATAACGATTTGATAAGAAAGATTTTACCGAAGTCACCGTGCGTAGTCGAGAGCCGCCGAAAAAGAAATGGCCCGGCCTGCTTTTCGGCAAGCCGGGCCGGGCTTCATCTTTAGACGAGTTTACTGAAGCTTTACTACCAGCTTGAGCATTTTCCAGTCACCGCTGCGTTTCACGTACTCAAACTCAAAATTCGTCGGCACACGCTTGGTCGGGAACTTGCCGTCGACGACCAAAATGTCGAGGCCCTTCTCGTTCCTGATATAAGGAGCTTGCGTGTATTCGGGGTCGAGCCTAAGTGCCTCGGAAATTATTGGGGTCACCGCACGGCGGTTCTTTACGAAATCTTTAAAGGTATTCTTCATCTGAGCTTCCGTGAACGTCGATTGGAAGTCTGTCGATGCCTTTTCGTAAATGCCGGTCCAGTTGTCGGTGGTGACGGCGAGGTTAAAATCCGCAAGGGTCTCCTTGACCATCGCTTCGATGAGGGCATCGCTCGGGACATTGCTATCCGATGTCGATGTCGTCCTCGAGGTATTGGTCTCAGTGTCGCCGGAGCTCGTGTTCGCGGCATTTCCAAGGTCAAAGCTCCGATTGCAGTTGCAACCGAGAACGATGAGGGAAATAAACGCGAGAGCGATCAAGCCGTTTGACCGCGTGTTTCGTCCCGAAAGGGCATTCAAGATGAGGTTTTTCATATTTTCTCCTGCAATAATTTCGTTACGCTAGCGTTTTCGCCAAGGCTCAAGTAAGCTTCGCCAGCTTTCGACCGTTCGTTGGTATTCATTGCGGCATCGAACCGCTCGTTCTTTCGGGAGATAACCGGCATCAACTATCCTTGCATGTTTAGACGCATCGGAGCCGTAGATCATGCAAAGGGAAGTGTAAAATCTTTGCTCGTTCAGTAAATGTTCGTCGGCAAACTTCCGTTTCGCGGACGCGGTTTGCTTTGCCTCAAGGTTGAAGGCATCGGAGGCGGCATAAACTGCCTTAACACCATCCTCACCGAGTTCCGTAAGGTTGACATAGGCAGCCAACCGATCCGCGGCGTCTTCTTCGTTGCCGGCAACAGGGAGCTTGTATGCGTCAATGAGAGCATGTCCGACCTCGTGGAGAAAAATGAACCGCATCGCGTCAAACATTTTTTCGTAGGCACGCTCTTCGCTCTCGCCGCCGGCCCGGAATACGCCAAGGAACCGCTCCATCATTTCAAAGCAAACCGTGACCGAACGATCCTTCGCATCGTAGAAGGCGTTCTGTTCCCCGCACGATCGGGTTCGGATAAAAATATTGTGCGGCAGAATCAGTGCCTGGTTCAGCCGGTCTGCGGCCTTCTCAAGCATTTTTTCTGTTTTCACCTGATTGTCAAGCCGCTGGAAGCGTGCAACGGAAAGATCTTGTTGTTCGACGACAAAATCACCGGCGTCCGGCTTCTTCGCCGGCGACTCCGGCGTCGGTGGAGTGGCGACAGGCGAGGCGGACGCGACCGGAAGTTCCGAGCTCTCCGGCCGGCTCATTGTCTCGCGGTCTGAGCGAAAAACGCAACCCATGACCGTGGCCAGAAGGATAGCTGCCAAGAGGAGATTTGAGCGATTTTCGGGCATCAGGGGAAACCAGGCGCTTTTCATTCTAGCTGAAATTGTTCGGAACGACCATTCTGCCGTGCTTTGAATTTAAAGACGCGCAATAACGTAGAGTTTGCGGCAAAAGCAAAAAAGGCCGGAGAGATATTCTCGCCGGCCTTTTTCTTTGATCTGATGAGCGTCTATTGAGCTTTCTCTACAAACTTGAGGAGCGTTCTGACCGCAACGCCGGTCGGGCCTTTCGCCTGATGCGGCCGTACGCCGTCGTGCCAGGCAGTTCCGGCAATATCGAGGTGTGCCCATTTCGCCTTATCGACGAACTCCTGAATGAAGACCGCTCCCATGATGGTGCCGGCCTTGCCGCGGGGCCCGATGTTCTTGATGTCGGCGATGTCCGATTTGATATCCTTGCTGTATTCCGGGCCGAGCGGGAGTTGCCAGTAGCCTTCGCCGATTTCTTTGCCGCAGTCGACGAGTTGATCGACGAGTTCCTGGTCGTTACCCATGATGCCGGTATTGTGGCCACCGAGTGCGATGATGACCGCTCCGGTAAGGGTGGCCATATCGATGATGCGGGTCGCTCCTTGCTTTTCGGCATAGGCGACGGCATCTGCGAGGACCAAACGGCCTTCGGCGTCGGTGTTGAGTATCTCGATGGTCTTGCCGTTCATTGCGGTGACCACATCGCTCGGCCGCGAGGCTTTTCCATCCGGCATGTTCTCGACGGCTCCAACGACACCGATGACTGGAACAGTCGGCTTAAGGAGCGCGATCGCCCTCATTGTTGCGATCGTGGTCGCGGCACCGGACATGTCGTACTTCATCGCGTCCATACCCTCGCCGGGCTTGAGCGAGATGCCGCCCGTGTCAAAGGTCACGCCCTTGCCGACGAATGCGATCAAGTCGCCTTTCTTGCCGGTATTTTTGGCGGGCGTGTAGCGAAGCACGATCATCTTGGCAGGCTGATCGGAGCCCTTTGTGACGCTCAAAAATGAGCCCATGCCGAGCTTTTCCATTTTCGCTTCGTCGAGGACCTCGCACTTGAGCCCAACCTCTTTCGCCATCGCCTGGGCACGTTTGGCCATTTCGGTCGGATGGAGAACATTTGGCGGCTCGTTTGCGAGCTCGCGGGCAAAGTTCATCGAATCGCCGATCGCCTGGCCGCGTTCGACGCCTTTCTTTAGGTCTGCCGGCTTGCCGCCTTCAACGTGAACGACGAACTTCGTGAGTTCCTTCGTGTTCTTGTCTACGGTCTTATATTTATCAAGCTCGAACTGGCTTGTAATAACGCCCTGAACGGCGTTTTGAGCAGTTTCAACTGCGTCGCCGTCAATGCGAGCATCGAATGCAAATGACTTGAGATTGAGTTTGCGGAGGCATCGTGCCGCGGTTCCCGAGGCGACCGAAACTGACGAGGACTTGTATTTATCCTTTTCCCCGCACCCGACGAGCAGCAGCCGCGTAGCCTTAACACCCTTTGAAGAAAACCGTATCAGAGCCGTCTCGCCCTTCCCACCGTTGATCTCCTTTCCCTTGAGAGTGTCGGCGACCTGTCCGCCTGTTATGTCGTCGAGTTCTTTAAGAACTCCGTCAGTGGCCTTGTCGTCCTTAAAGACAGCAACGGCGAGAGCATCGACCGAAGCCGACGCAAATTTAGTCCCGATACCTTGAAATTCCATTCGTTTCCTCAATTATAAACTTGTTTTATGTAGCCAGAAATACTTGTAATATCTATAACTTATCTCAAACTTTCTTTCAACTGTTGACGCGTTTCGCGGTCTATCGTCTTCTTCATCTCAGTTTCGCGTTTGTCATAGAGTTTTTTGCCCTTGGCGACCCCGATCTCGAACTTGATACGCCCATTTTTCCAATAAATGGCTGTAACGACCAAAGTCATTCCCTTCTGAGTTGTTTCCTTTTCGAGCTTTTCGATCTCTTTGCGATGGAGCAGCAGCTTGCGATGCCTCAGCGGTTCGTGATTTTGCTTGTTGCCGTGTGAGTACGGCGAGATATGCGCATTCAGGAGCCAGACCTCGTCGTCCTTGATGGTAACGTATGAATCCTTGAGCTGAATGCGGCCGGCCATGATCGATTTTACCTCGGTCCCGACGAGCGCAGCTCCGGCCTCATACCGGTCGAGGATATGAAATTCGTGGAAGGCCTGCCTGTTTGTAAGTATCTCTTTATCCACGGCGTAAACCTTTATACTGCATCAACTAGCGAAGGCAATCAAACTGAAATGAGATAAGGCCGGTTTGACAACGGGCGGTTAGGCTATTTAAATTAGGTGTAACGCTGGGAGATCGTCTAATGGTAGGACTGCAGTCTCTGGATCTGCCTATCGGGGTTCGAATCCCTGTCTCCCAGCCAATTTTTTTATGGACGTCTGGCACGAAACCGAGTTACGGGTGCGGTATGCCGAGACGGATCAGATGGGCATTGTCCATCACTCCAATTACCTTATCTGGTTTGAGCAGGGGCGAAGCGACCTTTGCCGCTCAAAGGGTTTCTCTTACAAGGCAATGGAAGAAGAGGGCAACGCTCTGATGGTCGTTGCCGAGAGCTACGTCCGTTATAAATCTCCCGCATTCTACGAAGATCTATTGACCATACGGACGCGCGTCGCCGAAGTGCGAAGCCGATCGGTGCGTTTTATTTACGAGGTCTTTCGTGCCGCTGATTCAACCCTGGTCGCCGAGGGCGAGACCCATCATCTCGTTACGGACGAGAATAAGAGAGTTAGAGTTTTGCCCGAGATCTACCGAATGCTGCTTATTGGCGACAGGCTCGGCGAGCCCGTTCCTCCCGAACTGCCGCCGAGTTGATGTACGCTTTCTGCAAACGAAAAGCCAAACTTGAATCGCATCTGGCGGCAACCTAAACTTTAGGTATGCCCGGTGCCGCAACTGCTGAAATTTACTTCATCGTCGCGATGATGGCCCTGATCCTGATCATCTGCGTCGTGGCCGTTTGGGCTTTCTTCAAAACGTACAAGAAAGAGATGCGGGACCGGGCAAAACGCGACGCCGCAAAGGCCGCGGAAAAGCAAAAAGCCGCTGACGAAACGGCAAAAATGGAGGCAGATGCTGGATAGAACAAAAACGGCCCTCGTCATAGTGGACGTGCAAGAAGCGTTTCGCTCTGTGATTCCTGACCTTTCGCTGATCGCGTCGCGGATATCGATTGCGGCCCGTGCGTTCGATGCTCTCGGCTCGCAAATCATCGTTACCGAACAGTATCCGGCGGGCCTCGGAAGAACGGTCGAAGAAGTACTTTTCTTGATCGGCGAAGAGGTGCCGTTCGTTGAGAAATCTGCTTTTTCAGCTTGGGCGGAAGCGGGATTTCGGACCCATCTCGAGCAAAACGGGATAAAAACGGTCGCTCTTTGCGGGATAGAAACACACATCTGCGTGCTGCAGACCGCTCTCGATCTCATTAAGAACGGTTACGACGTACATCTTCTTTGCGATTCCGTCGCGTCGCGTTTTGAGCATGACCGGCAGGCTGCCCTTGCGAGGATACTTGAGGCGGGAGCCACTTCGTCGTCGGTCGAAATGGTGCTTTTCGAGATGCTTGGCGATTCGCGTGACGCAGCATTTAAGGCCGTGCAATCGATCATCAAATAGACACTTTTTCCCGGCACGGCGATCATCAATGGAATTATTATCAAGTCTTAACCCACAGCAGGCCGAGGCCGTTCGCGCGACCGAAGGTCCTTTGCTTGTGCTTGCCGGAGCCGGATCGGGCAAGACCCGCGTCATCACCGTAAGGATCGCGTATCTGATTGCTGAAAAAGGGGTTTTGCCGCACAGTATCCTCGCGGTCACGTTTACGAACAAGGCCGCGGGCGAGATGCGCGAACGCGTTCTCGAACTTCTAAAAGAAAAAAAGCTCGATTCTCGTCCTCTTATTTCGACCTTTCACAGCCTTTGCGTGCGGATACTCCGCCGCGACATCGAGGCGCTCGGCGAAGGCTACACAAAGTCGTTTACCATCTATGACACCGATGACTCGCAGAAGGTGATAAAGGCCTGCATCAAGGACCTCGGCCTAGATGAGAAGCAGTTTGCCCCCCGGATGATCCGAGGAGCAATTAGCACCGCCAAGAATCGCGGCGAGGACCACGAGATGTTTGCCTCGCGGGTCGAGCACACGGACGAAAAGCGGGCGGCGACGGCGAAGGTCTTTCGGATGTACGAAGAGCGGCTGCGGACGGCAAACGCCCTTGACTTCGACGACCTGCTCATCAAGACCGTGCGGCTGCTGCGGAAATCGCCCGAGGTGCGCGAGAGATACAACCAACGGTACAAATACATCCTGGTCGATGAATATCAGGACACGAATCCGCTGCAGCTCTCGCTGATCAGATACCTGACCGAAGCTCAACAGAACATCTGCGTTGTCGGCGATGATGCCCAGAGCATTTATGGTTTTCGGCAGGCGGACATCCGCAATATTCTTGAATTTGAGCAGCACTATCCCGATGCGAAGGTGATCTTGCTTGAGCAGAATTATCGCTCGACGCAGAACATCCTGAACGCCGCCGACGCCATAATCGCGAACAACATCAACCAGAAAAAGAAGAAGCTCTGGACCGAGAATCGTTCGGGCGGCAAGATCATGTATTTTCAGGCGATGGATGCCGACGGCGAGGCACGCTTCGTCACACGGAAAACGGAAGAACATCTTCTCGAAGATCCGGATACAAAGGTCGCCGTACTATACCGGACGAACGCTCAGTCGCGCGTCTTTGAGGAATCGCTGCGGCGGATGCGCATCACCTACAACATCGTCGGCGGTTTCTCGTTCTATGAGCGGCAGGAGGTCAAGGACATTGTTGCTTACCTCAAGTTGGCGTTAAATCCTTCGGACGACATCGCCCTGCTTCGCGTTATAAATACGCCGACCCGCGGCATCGGGAAAACAACGATTGATGAACTGACCGCGGTCGCGAGATCTTCGGGGCGGTCGCTTTGGGAAGCTATCGAGCTTGTCACAGATAAGGCAGGGGCAGAGCCGGTCAACCTCACAAACCGGGCGAAAGACGCACTTCGGTCATTCAAAAAGATAATCGACGGGCTTCGCGAAAGCGTGGCAAATCCGGCGGATGAGGCTCGTGCGGTCACTGGTTCCGTTATCGCCGCGATCGATGACACAGGCTATTCCTTCATGCTGCGAAGCGAGAACTCGGACGAGGCGGAATCGCGACTCGAGAACCTTGAGGAACTCGTAAACGCCGCGGCGGAATACGATTCGGGCTCTGAAACGGGACTGAGAGACTTCATCGACCATGCTGCGTTGACCTCCGACACCGACAAATTTGATCGCAATGTGCCGGTCACACTGATGACCGTTCACTCGGCAAAGGGGCTCGAGTTTCCGGTGGTTTTTCTCGTCGGGCTTGAGGATGGCATTTTTCCGCACTCTCGTAGCCTGAACGACCCGCAGGAGCTTGAGGAAGAGCGGCGGCTAGCCTATGTGGCGATAACGAGGGCTGAGAGAACGCTTTACATTACCCACGCGATGCGGCGGCGTGTTTATGGCGAAGAGATGGCCGCCGAGCCCTCGCAATTCCTGAACGAGATACCGATCGAATTGGTCGAAGATCTTTCCCACGGGCCTTCGTGGCTATCGTATTCGCAGGGCGGCAGCCGAAGGGCCGAGCCGAAAGTTTATGCCGCGGCGAGTGCACCGGCGAAAAGAACGGGGAACCTCTATACCGGAAAAACGTACAACAGCACGGAAGCGATCGCTGAGTTTTTCAGTAAACGCGGCCTCAAACCCGAAGGCGACGCCGCTCCCGAAAAGCCGGCTCCGGGCGAGGCGAGCCCGACGAATAGCGGACTCGATAAGCTCAAGGCCTATAACGCCGGTCAGAGCAAGAAAACGGCAGGGCTGAGCAAGGGACTTGTTCCCGGCAGCCACGTCCGGCACGAAAAATACGGCCGCGGCTTGGTCTTAAGAAGAGAAGGCACGGGCGATAATGTTAAACTTACGGTCAGCTTTCCCGGTTTTGGCCAGAAGAAGCTGATCGAAAAATACGCTAATCTACAGATCGAGAATTAGGCTTTTTCACGAAATAATCTCTCCCAACCCATAAAGAGAAATGAAAAACAAATTTGCAATGATAACAGTCGGCGGATTTCTTCTCCTGATGGTGCTCGGGTGTATGTGCGGCTCGAATCCCTTCTCGAGCTCGGAGGCTCCGGAAAGCGGCCCCTCAACGAACCGGGGTTCGCAAGCCCCCAATAACGACAAGACAGTTGCGGACCGTGCCGTGGATGTCGCGGTTGGCAATCAGACGAGCGGCATTCCGGAATGCGACGCTGTGCTGGCGTTCATTGAAGCCGAGGCCAATAACCCGGATGACGATGTATTCACCAAGGCTATCAAGGCAACGGTTCTGAACCGGATAAAGGAAGAGTTCCGCAAAAACATCGAGCAGAACAATACCGATAAGGAACAAATGACCCGGAACTGCCAGGAAATGATGAGGAACCTGGAGAAATTTAAGGCCGAGCAACAACAAAAGGAACCGCAGCAATAACCGCTATTGGTTTTCGGCGGCTTCGTCGGCGATCAGCTTCATTGTCCACTCGTCTCGCGGATAGCGGCGCTTCATAAGCGTCGCTATTTCATTTCTTACGTCCATATCATTGCCGCAGCCGTATTTCGACCATCCGTTTGCCGTGTACATTCGGTAAAGTGCCTCGGGAAGGCGACGGTCGTTCGGTGTCCTTGCGGCCCAGGCGAGGACCTGCCGGCCGAGGTACTTAGGAGCGTCGCCGATCGCTTTTAGTTTTTCGCGTTCGGCCAGTGCTTGTTTCGCATCTGCCTCGGAAATGAACGCCGGCCTCGGCAACGAACTGAGTGGAACCATCTGAGAGGTATCTTCGTCGTAGGTCTCGTCGTATTGCTCACACCACCAATCGTTAATGTCCCAAACATCGGGATCATTATCGGTCTTCCCGAAGCCGTCCTCAATGAACGGGGTCATGATCGGGTTCCGGACAAGGAAGTAAAGAGCGGCATTTCTCTTGGCGGCCGGCGTTGCGGCCAGGTCGATGAACCTCAATCCTTCAGCAAGTTCCGGGTGGTATTGAGCGACCATTCCTGAAACCTCGGCCATCGTCCTTTGGTCATCCAGGAGGGCAGCCCGCGTCCAAACGGCGACAGCGAACCGAGCCCTGAGATAGTCCGGCAAGGCGGGCGACCGCGACGCCGAAAGCAACCCGGCGGTCGGGAAATAGTAGTTCATCGCCATCGTCGTTCGCGAATCGAACATCACCCGGTTTTGCCACTGCCGTTCCTCGCGGTACCGTTCTTCGATCTCACGCTCATACGCCTCTCGGCCATCTTTGTTATATTCCGGGTCGTACCATTTCTTTTGCTCTTCGATGATCTCTTCGACAGTGCCGAGCGAGCCGCTAAAGTCGAAACCGTAGGCCCGGCGGGCGGCGAACCGGAAATAGCTGTCAGCGTCCGTCGCGAACCGCTGACGCATCTCCATGAACTGGTTCACAGTCGAGACCGGGAAGGTCGCCGAGGCGGCGAGAGCAGCATCAAGGGTCTTGACCGCTTCGCTGTTTCTGCCAAGCTCCGTTTCAAGCCGTGCCCGGTTGTAAGCTACCGTCGGATACGCCAACGAGCTCTGCGGCACGCGAGCGGCGGCATCGAGCAGTATCCCTACGTCACGCGAGGACTTTCCGGCCTTGGTGATAGCGGCCATCAGCCAGTGCTCGGCAGAGGTCGCCTTGAAGCGTTCGAGCGAGTAGAGATAGGCCTCGTCGCCGGAAATCTGGTAGTTAAAAATCCAATCGGTCAGCTCGTCCGCACGGAGAAACTCGGGCAGGATATCGAGCGAACGTTCGCGGTCGCCCCAGTATCCGCCTTCGTAATCGCTCCCACCGGTTGACGGGAAGCGGTCGGAATACGCGATCTGCTTTGCATCAAGGACACGGGCGGCGAGCTTTTCATTAAAGGCTTCGCCGATCGCGACTCGGGCCGATTCGAGCACCTCTTCGTCGGTAGCTTCTAATGGCACGCTAAACTTCCAGTTCGTGCTGAAGTCTTCGGCATATACCCGGATCGCGAGCATTCCGGGATCGGATGGTTCTTCTTCGACCCGACGTTCGCTGCCGGGGTCTCGGAGCTCGCGGTAACGGCGGACGAGCGCTTGGTCGTCATAAGGCAGCTTTTCGAGCTGTTCGTCGGAAACGGCAAGGAGGCCTTTTTCACCAAGTGTCCGCTCAAGGTCGCGAATATCTGCGGAATCGCGTGCCTGCCGCTCGAATTTGTCCATCAGCCAGCGGAAATCGATCAGGTCTTGCCGGAGATTCGGATTTCCGCCAATCGACGAAAGCTTCTGTGCGAGTTCGCGGACGCGTTCTTCGGGGTGAAGGCGGTATTTTACGAGGCCGAGCATTTTCTCAGAAGAATCCGAGAACTTTCCGCTGACGGAGGCGAAGCGGAGGAGATGCTCTTCGGCCTCTTGCAGATAACTTTGAGAGCGAGCGGCGGCCTTTCCAAGGCTCGATTGCCGGATCAGGGTGCGGGCGACGAGGTAATCGGCGGTCTCTTGCCACGGGCTTTGGAAGTCAAGGGCGATCTTGGCGAATCGTTGCTTAGCATCGTCGTACTTCATCGAATAGAACGCGGCTGCGGCGAGTTGATATTCGCGGTCTTTCTGAAGCCACTCCGGCATTGAGGCATCGACCGGGGAGGGCGAGACGGCACCGCTCGAGCAATTCGAAAAAACGGCATCTTGGCCGGCGAGCCATTCCTTTACATTCCGGTCTTCCGAACCGTGGCTTGCAACGCGATCCTTAAGTGTTTCGGTGGCGGTTTCAAAGGCATTTACGGCACAATTCGGGAAGAAGTCGTAGCCGCCCGAATCCCGTTCGGCATAGATACGCGGGGGCTTTTCATCTTTGTCCACAACGGCCTTTCGGGCCTCGATCCACGTCTTGATCGCCTCAAAGCTGTCGGCATCCTCCGGTCCCATATTGCGGAACTCGGCCCTCCACTGCGACATCAGGGCCTCCTGCTCCGATGGGGTGAAGCCAAAGTTGTTAAGGTGGCGATATGCGACGAAGAGCACCGAACGGGTAAAGGTTGGTTTTACGATGCCGAGATTGCCGGCGGCGAAATCGCGGTAAGGGAACTCGGGTGTTTTCCGCACATCAAAGAGCGGGGTAACATATCCCGGACCGCAGGGAATGACACTGATGAAAAAGCTGAGGATCAACCCCAGGCAGGCCGCAAGCCGGATAATTCGATTCATAGCAATTGTCAGTTAGCGAAGTGCAGTGACGGCTTACACTATAACCGAAATCGGTCTCTAGCGAAAAATAAAGGCCCCGCGAGTTTCCTCACGGGGCCATTCGAGCAATCACAGAGAACAAGCTAAACGCTCATGATCTCAACTTCTTTGTTCTTGGCGAGCTCATCGATCGTGGCGATGGTCTTGTTTGTCAGCTTTTGGACCTCGTCGAGGCCGGAACGCTCATCGTCCTCAGAGATCTCTTTGTCCTTCAGCATCTTCTTGAGCACGTCATTTGAATGGTGGCGAACATTACGGACGGCGACGCGATGCTCCTCGGCGATCTCGCCGACCTGCTTTGCGAGCTGTTTGCGGCGTTCCTCATTAAGTGCCGGGATCGGAAGGCGGATCACCTTACCGTCATTCGACGGGTTGAACCCGAGGTTCGCGGCGATGATCGCTTTCTCGACCGCTCCAAGCTGCGAGATGTCCCACGGCTGCACCGTAAGGAGTTGAGCCTCAGGCACGGCGACCGATGCCATCTGGTTCAAGGGCGTCGGAGAGCCGTAATAATCGACAATTACCGCATCAAGCAGGCCGACGGTCGCACGTCCGGTCCGAACGTTGGCAAGTTTGCGCTTGAAGTCTTCGATGACGGCTTCCATCTTCGGTCCGGTCTCTTTCAAAACATTGTCAACACTCATAATTCTCTTTTAATTCAGGCTGCGGCGGTTTCATGCTCGTTGGTAACGAGCGTCCCGACCGTAAGGTCGCCGCCGACCGCTTTGATGATATTGCCCGGTTGGGTCATGTTAAAGACCATTATTGGGAGGTTGTTGTCCATGCAAAGCGAGATCGCCGAGGCGTCCATTACCTTGAGTCTTTTTTCGAGGACCTCCTGATAGGTTATCCGGTCGTACTTTTCAGCCTCGAGGAAAATCTTTGGGTCGGCGGAGTAGATCCCATCGACCTTGGTCGCCTTAAAAATGACATCAACGCCGAGTTCGCAGGCACGAAGAGCCGCCGCAGAATCGGTCGTAAAATAAGGATTCCCGGTGCCGGCGGCGAGGATGACGACCCTTTTTTTCTCAAGATGCCGCACTGCTCGCCGGCGAATGAACGGCTCGGCCAACTGCGGAATATCGATCGCCGACATCGCCCGCGTGTAAACATTTAGCTTTTCGAGAGCGTCTTGAAGAACGACCGCGTTCATCACCGTGGCGAGCATCCCGATGTAGTCGGCCGCCGCCCGGTCCATGTTCCCAGCCGATTTCGAAACGCCGCGGAAGATATTTCCCCCACCGACGACGATCGCAACCTCGACGCCGAGTTCGTGCACCGCTTTGATCTCGCGGGCGACCTGCTCGGCGATCTTGGTATCAATACCGTAGGTCTCGGAGCCCATCAGGGCCTCGCCGGAGAGCTTGAGGAGAATGCGGTTGAAAACGGGCTTCATATAGTTGCAGAGTTATAGAGTTTCCGAGTTTCAGAGTAAGCAGATAAGTTCTCCGCAACTCTGAAACTCGGCAACTCGGGTACTCTTAGCCGACCATTGACGCTACTTCAGCGGCAAAGTCGTCCTGTTTCTTCTCGATACCTTCGCCCATCTTGTAACGGGTGAACCGTCGGATGGTGATGTTCTCTTTGATCGAGGCGATCTTCTCGGTAACGAGTTCGCCGATCGTCTTCGAAGGGTCCTTTACGAACGGCTGATCGACAAGCACCGATTCCTCAAAGAACTTGTTGAGCCGGCCTTCGATGATCTTGTCGAGTACTTCGTCGGGCTTGCTGGCGTTCTTCGGGTCGTTCTTGAGCTGCTCGCGGAGGATCTCTCGTTCCTTATCGAGATCTTCCGTCGGGACCTCGCTGCGATTGACGTAGCGCGGGTCCGAAGCCGCAATGTGCATTGCAACGTCCTTGACGAGCTGCTGAAATTCGTCGCCGCGGGCCACGAAGTCGCTTTCGCAATTGACCTCGACCATAACGCCGACCTTACCGCCCATGTGGATGTACGAACCGACAACGCCTTCAGCCGTTACGCGGCCGGCCTTTTTCCCAGCGGTCGCGACGCCTTTTTTACGCAAGATCTCGATCGCCGCCACTCCGTCGCCATTTGCTTCGACGAGTGCGTTCTTGCAATCGATCATGCCTGCTCCGGTCTTTTCACGCAGTTCCTTGACTGCACTTGCTGTGATCTCTGCCATTATTAAACTCCAATGCTTTTGGCGGATATTTTCTCCGCCGGTCTAGTTAAAATTGCACGGTGCGAAGTATCGCGCCGAACTTCAGGAAAAAAGCGTAGCCAACTTTCTCAAAAGAGGAGACGGCCACGCTTGATAAAAAGTGTAAGTCTTCTTAGCTTGCTACGGCGTCTTTCGTTTCCTCGCTAGCGGGCTCGGCCGTCTCAGCCTGTTCCGCCGGTGCCTCAGCAACAGCTTCCGTTTCAGCCTCTTCCCCCGGTGTCTCAGCGACCGCATCTTCAGCTTCCTCTTCTTCTATTACTGCCGTGTCGTCGTCATCCGGATCGGCAAGCCCGGCCTTAGCGAGCGTCGCCGCGATGTCAATACCAGTGGTATCGCCGGTCGCCTCATCGGCTTCTTCAGCCTCGGGCTGCGAAGCGACAACGCCGCCTTCGGTACCGATCTGCCGACCTTCCATGATCGCGTCGGCGACCCGTGAAGCGAAAAGGCGAATCGCACGAAGAGCGTCGTCGTTGCCTGGGATGACATGGTCGATACCCTCGGGCGAGCAATTCGTGTCAACGACGGCGACGATCGGAATTCCGAGCCGGTTCGCCTCTTTGACCGCAATATCTTCCTTGCGGACGTCGATGATAAAGAGCATGTCCGGAAGGCCGTTCATGTCCTTGATGCCGGCGAGGTTCTTCATCAGGCCTTCGTGCTCGCGGTCAAGCTTGAGACGCTCTTTCTTTGTGAGCATCTCAAAGCGGCCGTCCTCACGCATGGCCTCGATTTCTTTGAGCTTCTGGATCGACTTTTGGACCGTCTGAAAGTTGGTCAGGAGGCCGCCAAGCCAACGATTATTGACATAAAACTGTTCGCAACGTTCGGCTTCTTCGCGGATGGCGTCCTGTGCCTGTCGCTTAGTTCCGACAAAAAGCACCTTCTGCTTCGGGCGTTCCGCGACCGACTCCTGCACAAAGGTCAGGGCATCGCGGAAGAGCTTCTGCGTTTTCTGAAGGTCAATAATATAAATGCCGTTGCGTTCGCCAAAGATGTATTCTTTCATCTTCGGGTTCCAACGGCGGACCTGGTGACCAAAGTGAACCCCTGCTTCGAGGAGTTCTTTCATCGTTACTGTAGCCAAAACTTATATCTCCTAAACTTCTGGTTTTTGTACTCGCCGGAAACTTTTTGATAAACCAAGGAGTTCCGGCGATGGATTAGTTGATCGTGAATCGTAAATCGTGAATAGGTTAAGCAGGCTTTCTGCAACTATTGACGATTTACGATTCACGATTAACGAAATTAACGCTTCGAGAACTGGAACCGCTTGCGGGCTCCCTTCTGTCCGTACTTTTTGCGTTCCTTCTGCCGCGGGTCGCGGGTTACGAGGCCCGCTTTCTTAAGCGACGGGCGAAGGTCGGCATTAAATTCCATGAGTGCACGCGTGATGCCGTGGCGAACCGCTCCGGCCTGGCCGGACTGTCCGCCGCCATCGACGTTTACGAGAATGTCGAATTTACCGAGCGTATCGGTAAGGCTGAGCGGCTGGCGGATGATCATCCGCAACGCCTCATTCGGAAAATAGCTCTCAAAATCGCGATGGTTGACCTTGATCGCGCCCGAACCGGGGCGAAGGTAAACACGTGCGGTCGAGGTTTTGCGGCGGCCGGTGCCGTAATACTGAATGTCTGCCATATCCTTTTACTATTTCGTCTCGATGGTGATCGCTTCAGGCTTCTGGGCGGTATGGCGATGATCGGCATCCGCGTAAACCTTTAATTTCTTTGCCATTGCCTTGCCTAGCTTGGTCTTCGGCAGCATGCCTCTGACGGCAAGCTCGATGATCCGCTCGGGCTTCTGCTCAAACATATCCTTAACGGCAACCTCGCGGAGACCGCCCGGATAAAGCGTGTGGTGGCGATACAATTTCTGATCGTTCTTGGAGCCCTTGAAAACGGCTTTGCGGGCATTGACCACAATAACGTGGTCGCCCATATCCATGAACGGCGTGTATGCCGGATTGTTCTTGCCGGAGAGGATGCGAGCCACTTCGGTCGCGAGACGGCCGACGGTCTTACCGCTGGCATCTACAACGAACCACTTCTTGGACTCAGCCAAACCCTTTCCGCTAGGAAAATATGTACTCATAACAGCCTGCACTGATAGCGTTCTTCGCAAAAAAGCGAACCCTTAGAGTATCGAACCCCCTTATTAAGGTCAAGTGCGGAGAGGGCCTAATCGGGTGCGTGGATCGACGAGGGGAGCGTGGCGGCGGAGTGGTCGGCGTCCACGATCTTGGCGGCGAGGGTTATGCCGATGATGGACTTTGCATCTTTGATCTGGCCGAGGCTGATCATTTCGAGCAGAACGGAGAAGGAATGTCGCTCAATTGTGAGGATCTCATCTTCCTCAAGCTTTTGGCCGACCTCGGTAAGGCCGGTGGCTAGGAAGACGTGCATCTTTTCAGTCAGAAAGCCGGGCGAAACGTAAAACTCAGCGAGCTTTTCGATCGTTTCCGCCCGTACGCCGATCTCTTCTTCGAGTTCGCGAAGTGCCCCCGCGACCGGGTCCTCGCCGGATTCGAGCGTCCCGGCGGCGAGTTCCAGAAGCATTTCTCCCGCCGCATGACGATACTGCCGAACAAGCGCCGCCGTGCCATCATCAAACACCGGCAATATCACCGCACTCCCGCCATGCACAACAATATCCCGCTCATACTCAACATCACCCTCCCGCACCCGATCAACACGGATATCAAAGACCTTGCCGGTGTAGATGGTTTTGGAAGAAAGGGTATCGGGTTTCATCACCCTACTTTATCTTATCAGGTGCAATTTCAGTGCAGCGGGCCGAGTATGAAGCGGCAATGCCGAGCAATTTGCCTTCATGAGCGAAGCTCGAAAGGAATAAAATCGATTCCAACTGTCCGCCGTTCTGACGGTGATAAGATAATCTTACATCCAGCAGACCGTCGCTGTCTAAATCTCCAACCCAATCAAGTTCGCCAATTTCCCCCTCAGCGTCTCGATAAGTTTTATACCAGATTATCTGGTTTTTGGTGCCTTGCTCGACGACCACCGCTGAAGCAGGAAAACTTTTTTTCAGAAGAACCGGTGCGACTCTCACAGCATAGGTCTTATTGCCAAGTACGAATTTACGGCGAAAGCCGATCTCTAAGCCGTCTGTATACAGGGCGTTCCCGTCGAACTCAGAAGGTTTAATATAGAGCGTTTGGACGCCACTTTGCTTTATTGATCCGTGATCGGAAAGCAGGAAAACAGCCGAACCGGAGTCTTTGAAATTCATCGGTGCATAACTTCCAAAGTCGGTAGATGTGAGTGCCCCGTAGCTAACAGTGCGTCGCTCTAAAACAAAATCGTCTCCACGTTTGAACAAGCCCAGCCATTTACGTTCTTCCTTAGAAGCGTCAGCGGTGCAGATCTCAACCTTGCCCTCAAAAATAGGCTCCATCTGCATTGCTGCCTTAGACGCAGATTCGTCCATCTCGAAGTTTGTGAATTCAGGTGTGAATGGAAAGGATTCGTTTGGATATTCATGGTCCGGACCAAAATTCTGCTCTGAGATATTACTCTGGCTAATCTGGTCTTCCTTTGCCGGAAGCGGAGAGTTGGCGAAAAAGAACAACCACGCCATCCAAAGGCCAATTCCGAGGCTAAGCGTGAAAGCCGTCGATCCAATTGCCAAGCGTTTCACTTAAATACTCCTTATCGCTTTAGCAACCTGCCATACCGAAATCCGCGGCAAACCCGACAAGTTTTCCAGGCTCGGCCAGGGTCGATAAATGCAACTCGGTTGCCGTGAAGCCCTTT
The DNA here is from genome assembly GCA_016716435.1 of Acidobacteriota bacterium. Taxonomy (NCBI): domain Bacteria; kingdom Pseudomonadati; phylum Acidobacteriota; species Acidobacteriota bacterium. The sequence goes on from JADJWI010000008.1 coordinate 372,272, forward strand.
TCATTGAACTCATCGAAGTAGAGGTCGAGTTTGCTGTCGTTATCTATATCGCCGACCCAAAGTAAGCTTCCGAAAATATCTCGGTCCCCGCCGAAATGATGAATTTGCTTTAGGATCTGAGTGGTGCCGTTCGACTCAAGAACAAGAACCGCGACTTTCGTGTGGTCTTTAGTCATACCGCGAGATGTTCTGAGTATGTAAGTATGGTCGCCGATGGAGAATTCACGTCGGAAACCATCCGAAATTTCCACGAAATCCGGCTCGCCGTTTTCCTTTTCGGCCCATCTTTTCCGGTTATGCAATGTCAGAACTGGCCCTTGTCCAATTGTCGATAATCCGCTGACTGCGAAAATCTGACGACCAAGAATATCAAACGACAATTTCGCGTCGCGTTCATCACCAGGCCAACTGATCGAATTAAGCCTTTTTACCTTCGCTCGAACGGAAAATAACGAGAAGGAATCTTTATTTTCGGATAGGACCGTCCAAAGTTCGCCGTTCTTAGCAACAACATCCGAACGACGATAGATGCCATCATCGAGGATCTCGATCAATCGGCCGGGAGGCTTTTTATATTCAATATCTTGGAAGTTGGGGAGGCCGGTGAATTCTGGGACAAATTCATCTTTTTCGGTCCTGGTTAGACCAAGTTCAGTCGAATTTGGAGTGACGAGGTCATCCCGATTGGGAATTTCGACTTTCAGCAGAGGCCACACAACAAGGACCCCGATCAAAAATGCGGCGAAAAATGTGATAGATCCGATTGCCCAGCGTTTCATAATTCTTAGCACCCCGCGGAGTTGAAGCCGGCGACCCATTCTACCAAGTTTCCATCTTTAGCTGGCGAGGAAAGGTAAAGATTTGACCCAAAGCCGCCTTTTTCGAACCCAAAGTCTGAGAAGTACAGATCCAGTTTCCCATCTCCGTCCATGTCACCGACCCACAACAACTCTCCGATGCTGTTATAGAGCGTATTGTCATCTTTGTAAAAACGATTGAAAGTAACAATTTGAGACCTGTTCTCGGATTCAAGGACGAGCACATTCACCGTGCCTCCGTCACGCTGAAGTCCGGCAGCAACACGAAGCACGTATTCGCTGCCTGAAAGGCTGAAGTTCCGTCTAAATCCCTGTTCCAAAAACATGCCCTCTGCCGGATCATCTTTCCGGAAAAGCGTCGGAACTTCGCGCGGCTTAAGGCCGGAAATGCCATTCAACAAGAACACTAAGTCCCCCTTTTTATCGTATTTCAACCAGTCGTAGGGTTCATCGCCCGGACCGAGATACCCATGCCGGGGCATTCGTTTAACCGTTGTTTCGGCCAAACGCATCTTCGAGCGATCAGAGTAGAAGCCCAGCCACGTTTCCCCCTGCTTAACTAACAATTCACTTCTGCTGTAGCTCGGCCATGAAGCCTCTGGATCTCGATTTTCCTTCACATCGATCAATCTTCCCTTCGTTCCTACACCATCGATTTCCAGCTTCTCATCAAACGCGGGCAAATTCGTAAACTCGGGGACGAAGTCGTCGGGGGGTAGCGCTTTTTCGGTGACGATCTCGAGTCGTTCTGTCTGGGATTCGGGGGCGGAGGTGGTCTTTGCTTCTTGCTCCCACATGAAGAGACTCAATTGACCGAAGTTGTAGGCGGTTGCTCCGATAACGAAGGCTGAAAAAAAGACCACAAACAGCTTAAGTTTTCTTTCCATTTGGCAACCTCGGTCTGCTTTGTGAGTCATTTTAGCACGGAGGCGGTTTCGAATTGTAGTAAAATCTTTTGTAGTTGACAGATGATAGGTGATAGGTGAGAGATAAGAAGTTCGGGTGTGAAAGCGCCCTTACTTACGTGCGGGCTACGGACACAGGCTACTGCAAAGGCCACAGACGCTATGGGTAAATATCGAATAAGTTTAGGTGTGAGCGGGGGAATCGCGGCTTATAAGGCTGTGGAGGTGATGCGGCTGCTGCAGAAGGCGGGGTGCGAGGTCTCGGTGGCGATGACGCGGCACGCGACGGAGTTTGTGCAGCCGTTGACGTTTCGGGCGCTGACGGGCGGGCATGTGATCGTGGACGACTACGACCCGGCGAATCCGGACCCGATCGCACACATCAATTTTTCGCAGGAGATCGACCTTCTGCTGATAGTGCCAGCGACGGCGAATATTATCGGCAAATTTGCCAATGGCATCGCCGATGACTTCCTGAGTTCGACCTATCTTGCCTGCACGGCCCCGGTGATGATCGCACCGGCGATGAACACGACGATGTGGGAGCAGCCCGCGACGCAGCGAAACATCGAACGGCTCAAGGCCGATGGCGTCCATTTTGTCGAGCCGGTGGCCGGCGAACTCGCCTGCAAAACGGTCGGGACCGGGAAGCTTGAAGATGTTGAGAATATCGTCCGACAGGCATTAGCTAAGCTCGATTCCAAATTCCAAATTCCAAATTCTGGATCGCCTTCGGATCTGGAATCTGGAATCTGGAATAGGAAATCGGATTTGTCAGGCGAACGGTTTTTGATTACCGTTGGCGGGACTCGGGAGGCGATCGATCCGGTGCGGTTCATTTCGAACCATTCATCTGGGAAGATGGGCTTTGCTTTGGCGGAGGCCGCTCGCGACCGCGGTGCGGAGGTGACGGTGGTCGCCGGCGTTACGACGGCCGAACCGCCGACGGGCGTCCGGGTTCTGCGGGGAGTCTCTGCCGAGGAAATGCACTCGGCCGTTAAAGGCGAGATCGAGAATGCCACTGTTTTTGTCGGTGCTGCGGCCGTCGCGGATTATGCTCCGGTGAATGCGGCGGATGCGAAGATAAAAAAAGAAGGTAAGGAGCAGCTCACGCTCGAGCTCAAGAAAACGCCAGACATTTTGGCCGAGGTCTCGCGAAACCGGACGAACGGGTTGCTTGTGGTCGGCTTTGCCGCCGAGACCAATGATGTTGTCGGCTATGCCCGCTCCAAAATGGAAAAAAAGGGGCTCGATATGGTCGTGGCGAATGACATCACCCGCGAAGGTGCGGGCTTCAACACCGACACGAACATCGCTACCATTTTGACCCGCAGCGGCGAGGCTATCGATCTGCCGATGATGCCCAAACGGGAAATGGCTGATAGAATTCTCGATGAACTGGTTAAATTAAGGTAGCTGACGCCGATGCTAGAGGAAACGAAATCGCTGATCCGCGATGTCCGCGAGCAGGTTCTTTATCTGCAGGAACTTGGCGTCGATGCGCTCGGCGTTGAATGGAAGGCGTCTGAAACAAGTCAGCCAGTGCGGAACGCGTCGGCAAGTTCCACGGCAACCGAGCAAAATGTAATAAAGGAATCGCCGCCGCCGGACATTGTCATTCCGTCGCGGAAAGCCGAAGCCGCAAGGGCCGATCAGAGGCCGGCGGGCTCGCGGATGGCCGCTCTGCCTTCGCTTTCAAAACGCAAACCGATCGAACGCGGGCCGATGGTCGAAGACGCGAGTGTGGTCATATCGGCAAGTGAAGAGACGATTGCGGAGACGCCTGCGAACGATGCGGCGATCGATATGAAAACAGCACCTAGCAACGAAAGCATCGAATCGATCCGGGCCGAGATAGGTGAATGCACGCGTTGCGCGCTGTGCGCCGGCCGGACGCAGGTAGTCCACAGCACGGGCAATTTCAACGCAGAGCTGATGTTCATCGGCGAGGCTCCGGGGGCAGATGAAGACATTAAGGGCGAGCCCTTTGTCGGCCGTGCCGGGCAGCTTTTAACGAAGATAATCGAGGCCATCGGTATCAAACGCGAAGATGTCTTTATCGGCAACATCAATCGCTGCCGCCCGCCGGGAAACCGACAGCCATTGCCCGAGGAAGCGAGCGTTTGCCGGCCGTTTCTATTGCGAGAGGTCGCGGTGATCAAGCCGAAGGTGATAGTTGTGCTCGGCGCGCATGCGGCGCACAATCTTCTCGAGGTAAAAACGCCGATCTCAAAGCTTCGAGGTCAGTTTCACGACTATTTCGGCACTAAAGTAATGCCGACGTTTCATCCTGCATACCTGCTCCGAGACCCGCACAAGAAAAAAGAGGTCTGGGACGACATGAAGATGGTCCGCGACCTGCTGCGGACGATGTGATTTGCGGCCGGGGGCCGTGAATCCGAACAAGGGGGTTTCTCGAAACCGCTGTTATGAGACACGTTAGAGCCACAGTGGCCGCCGTTGGTGCCGCAATAGGCTCGATTCCAATGCTAAGATTTACTGGAGCAGCAGCGGCTGGAAAGGGGACGTCCGCAGTTGAGCGGCCGGGTATAGAAGAGTGCCGTGCGATCACAAAGCGGTACGGGACCAGCTTTTATTTTGCTACGCAGTTCTTTCCACGTGAGGTTCGCGAGGGCATTTATGCGGTATATGCCTTCGCCCGGATCCCAGACGAAATAGTCGACGACCCGAACTGCTCTGATCACGAGAACGCGACTCGTCGGCTCGAGGAATGGTATGCGGAATTCAAGCAAGCATTCCTTGCCGGGAGTTCTGCCGACGCGGTGCTCGACGCGATCGTAAAGCAGTTTCATAAGTACGGTATCCCTGAATCTGAGTGCGATGCGTTCATTCGCTCGATGTTCATGGATGAGCGGAAGTTCTCATACGCGAACTACGAAGAGCTCGAAGAGTACATGTACGGCTCGGCGTCGGTGATCGGGTTAATGGTGACTCGGATCGTTGGGTATTCGGGCGAAGAGGCGTTCGAATATGCAAAGAAGCTTGGCAACGCCTTTCAGCTAACGAACTTTCTCCGAGATATCCGCGAAGATTACGATGACCTCGGTCGCGTTTACATGCCCGAGGACGAGATGGCGAAGTTCGGGCTGACGAGGGACGACATCGCGAGCCGCGTTCGCGATGAGCGGTTCGAGCGGTTCATGCGGTATCAGATCGAACGGAACCGCGAGGTCTACCGCCAGGCCTTCCCGGGCATCCGGATGCTCCATTGGCGCGGGCGGCTCGCGGTCAAGATCTCTTACGTACTTTACAAAGCGATCCTCGGTGAGATCGAGCGGGCCAATTACAACGTTTACGCGGGCCGCGTCCGCACCAACCGACAGCAAAAGATCGTGCTATCCCTCAAAGCCCTTGCGGGTGTCTATGAATAAAAAAGTAGTGATCATCGGGGCTGGCATCGGCGGCCTCGGCACCGCCGGCCTTTTCGCAAAAAAAGGCTACGACGTTACCGTGCTCGAAAAGAACGAGCACGCCGGCGGCAGGGCAAATATCTTTGAGGCCGAGGGTTTTCGGTTCGATATGGGGCCGTCATGGTATCTCGCCCCGGACCTCTTCGAGCACTACTTTGAACTCTTAGGCGAACGGGTCGAGGACCATCTTGACCTAGTTCGGCTCTCACCTTCATATCGCATCTTCTTTCAGGGCGACCCGGATACGTTAGAAATACATTCGGATATCGAAAAGGACGGCAGGACTTTTGACGCGATCGAGCCCGGCTCTTCGGAAATGCTCAAGAAGTATCTCGCCCAGTCGGAGTATCAGTATGAGGTGGCGACGCAGCACTTCATGTATAAGAACTACGACACGGTCTTCGATTTCTTCAACAAGCGTGTGATGACGGAAGGTCAAAAGCTTTCGGTCTTTTCGAAGATGCACAACTTCGTCACGCGGTTCTTCAAATCGCGCAAGCTGCAGCAGGTGATGGAATATACGATGGTCTTTCTAGGCACGTCTCCATACGAAGCACCGGCCATCTATAACCTGATGTCGCACATGGATTTCAATCAGGGCGTGTTCTATCCGCAGGGCGGTTTTTACGAGCTGATAAATGCACTTGTCCGCGTTGCGGAAAAGAACGGAGCGAAGGTCCGTACGAACGCGGCGGTGGCGGAAATACTTGTCGGCAACGGTAAGGCGAGCGGCGTGAAGCTGGAAAGCGGCGAAGTGGTTGAGGCGGACATTGTCATCTCGAATGCCGACTACCAATTTACCGAGACGCGGCTATTGCCTGAAAAAGCTCAGACCTACAAGAAGAAATATTGGGATAAGAAGGTGCTCGCTCCGTCTGCCTTCATTCTTTACCTAGGCGTGAAGGAAAAGATGCCGCAGCTCATTCATCACAACCTGCTCTTCAGCGATGATTGGCGGAAGAACTTTGACGAGATCTACAAGGACCCGAAGCTCCCGAACGAACCTTCGCTCTACGTTTGTGCGCCGTCGGTGACCGATCCCGGCGTTGCCCCAGAAGGCAAAGAGAATCTTTTCGTATTGGTGCCGATCGCTTCCGGACTCGAGATAACGGTGGAGCGGAAGCAGGAATATGCGGATCACGTTCTTGAGCGGATGGAACGTGAAATGGGACTCGATGGACTGCGGGAAAAGATCGAGTACATGCGGATCTACACCGTCGATGATTTTCTGAACGACTACAACAGCTTCAAGGGCACGGCCCTCGGTCTTGCCCATACCATCTGGCAGACGGCGATCTTCCGGCCGAATAATCGGTCAAAGAAGGTAAGTAATCTCTTTTACGTTGGTGCGGGGACGAATCCGGGTATCGGGACGCAGATCTGCCTGATCAGCGCCGAACTTGTCTACAAACGCGTCCACGGGATCAAGACCGCTGAGCCGCTGACGACCATCTAAAATGCTTTCGGCCCGAAAATGTACCAGAAAAGCAGGAAACCGGCGGCCGCATTAACTAACGGAAATCGTCGATAAATGTTGAAGATTCCGCCTTCTTCGCTTGATGCGAATGAGATAGCGATCATCGCGGTGAAAACGGCTGCAAGCACGACCGCCGCCCATCCGATGAACGCAAATGCGAGTGCGGCCGAGGCTAGGTAGAGAGCAAGGCAATAGATCAAGGTTCCGGTGTGGCCGAGAAGCGTTGCGACGGTCGAGATGCCTGCCTCGCGATCGGCTTCGATGTCCGGGATGGCGGAGTAGGCGTGCATCGCCATTGTCCAAAGGCCGCCGGCGATAATGGTCGCGACCGGTGGGAATTCGCCGGAGATCAATTGATAGGCGAAGGCACCTGGAAAAACATAGAGCACATTGAACGCTGAATCGAGAATCGGTTTGGTCTTTGCCCTAATCGGCGGGGCCGAGTAAAAGACCGAAAAGAAGATAAACAGGCTCATCGCGAGCATACCGGCCGGCCAAAGAGCAGGAATCAAGATGAGGAACGGCAAATTTGCGGCGAGGATCGCAAGAGCCAGCGGCCGGCGCTTCTCTGGTGTTACAAGCCCTTCATAATCGGCTTTTTTAGGGTTGCGACGATCGGTCTCGTAGTCGAAAATATCGTTTATGCCATAGATCAGAATATTGGCAGGAAGAAAGAAATACAACCCGTAAACGAGCGCCGGCAGTGTCAGCAACTGGTCAGTTGACGAAATAGCCGCGGCAAGGCCGACAAGATACGGCCCAAAAACGTAGATCCAAAATCGAGGCCTGCTGATTTGCAGAAAATAGGCGGCTTTCGGCACAAAGCGAGTATATCTCAGCGGTGATAAAGTTTCACAAACAGACCATCTGGGCGATTGCGGTCGCAGTTTTTCTGGCGGTCGGCGCGTTCTTTATGGCGAACGTGCCGATGCCGCCGTGGTCGAAATACATTTCGCCGGTGAACATCGTCTTGTTCGCCTTGCCGAGCCTTTGGGCAGTCCGAAGATGGTTGGGATGGCAGGATGGTTCGATCTTTGTTGGCGTGCTTAGCCTCTACGCACTCGCGATCGAAACCTCGGCGATCATCACGGGCTTTCCATACGGCCACTTCGCCTATTCTGAGCACCTCGGCTATCGGCTTTTCGGGTACGCACCTTGGACGGTTGCATTTGCTTGGACGCCGCTTGCTCTTGGGGCGTATGCGATCGCGAGAAATGTTTCGGGTTCGAGGCTTGCTCGCCTGATACTTGTCCCGGTACTGCTCACGCTTTTCGATGTGGTGCTCGATCCAGGGGCGGTCTATCTTGGGTTTTGGAAATACCCGGAGGGCGGTTGGTTTTACGGCGTCCCGTGGACGAACTTCGCCGGATGGCTGCTTTCGGGCTTCATCGGTGCGGTGCTGATCGAGGTGATGGTCGCTCGCTTTCGGCCTTTGCTGCCGACGCCGGTTCAGTTGTCGATAAGCGTGATCTTTATTGTCTTCTTTTGGACGGCGTTTGCGTTCTTTGCCTCGATGGAAGAGCCGGCACTGCTTGGAACGCTGCTTGTCTTTGGAATGGTCGTGATCTATCGGCGATTTCACTATCGGTTTGACGACATGATCGTGCAGGTCGATGAGGAAAACAAGCCTATCCGGACCGAGCAGAAGTTAATTGCCCACAACGGCTACACGAAACTGCATCGTGCGTTCTCAGTTTTTATCTTTAACTCAAAGGGCGAGCTACTGCTTCAACAGCGGGCATTTGGGAAAAAGACGTGGCCCGGAGTTTGGTCAAATTCGTGCTGCGGGCACGTGATGCTCCACGAAACGGTCGAGGACGCGGCGAAGCGACGAGTTAAATACGAGCTTGGGCTTTCGGGCGTAGAGCTTGACATGGCACTGCCAGATTTTCGCTACATCGCAGAGAAGGACGGCATTGTGGAGAACGAGATATGTCCGGTGTTCATCGGATTTACGGACAAGCGGCCGCGGCCGAATCCTGATGAGGTCGCTTCGGTCAAGTGGCAAGCCTGGGAAGAGTTTCTCGCGGACGCCGGCAGGCCGGACACCGAGCTTTCACCATGGTGCATTATTGAGGCCGAACAGCTCGCCGAAGTTCCTGCCTTGAGATCAAAATTAGACCGCTGATGTGATAACCTGAGCGTATTCTGACCTTTCGAGGAAAACCTAAATGAAAAGACTTATCGGATACCTATTCGTCGCGCTTCTCCTGCTCAATCCCGTCGCTCTCGTAGCCCAAAAATCCTCGGGAACTGAAATAAAGCAGCTTCAGGGCCCGCAAAACCCGAGGCTCGGTTTTGTGATCCACGGGGGAGCGGGCGTGATCTCGCGGGGGTCGCTCTCGCCGGAACGCGAGAAGGAATACAGGGCAAAGCTTGAGGAGGCGTTGATGGCCGGTTATAAGGCATTGCAGGCGGGGAAATCGAGCCTTGATGCGGTTGAGATCGCCATCCGGATACTCGAAGATTCGCCACTCTTCAACGCCGGAAAAGGCGCGGTATTCACCAACGAAGGCAAGAACGAGCTCGACGCATCGATAATGGACGGAAAGACGCTCGGTGCCGGTGCTGTTGCGGGGCTGACAAGGGTCAAGAACCCAATCACGCTTGCCCGTTCGGTTATGGAAAAAAGCGAGCATGTAATGATGGTCGGAGCAGGCGCGGAAAAATTTGCCGAGCAACAAAAGATCGACCTCGTTGACCCGAAATATTTCTGGACGGAATCGCGGTGGAACTCGCTCCAACGGATATTAAAAGAAGAAAAGGATAAGCAGGAAAAGAGCAAGGATCACGGAAGCCTGACCGAGGCAGAGAAGCCGACGAACAAGTTTGGGACGGTCGGAGCGGTCGCTCTTGATAAGGACGGCAACCTCGCCGCAGGCACCTCGACCGGTGGAATGACCAACAAGCGCTTCGGCCGGGTCGGCGATGCTCCGATCATTGGTGCAGGCACCTACGCCAACAACGCGACTTGTGCTGTTTCGGCGACGGGATGGGGCGAGTTCTTCATTCGGCTTTCGGTCGCACGTGATATTTCTTCGCTGATGGAGTACCGAGCGATGACCGTCCAGCAGGCTGCTGACCTTGTGATAAAGACCAAGTTACAGAAACTCGGCGGCGACGGCGGTGTTATCGCAGTGGATAAATTCGGCAACATCGGCGTCTCGTTCAATTCTGAAGGGATGTACCGAGCTTATATCAATGCAGCGGGTAAGCCCGTCGTCGAGATCTATGGAGCCGAGAAGTGAAAAGGTGAAAAAGTGAAAATGTGAAAACGTGAAAAGGTGAAAAAGTAGACGGGTCTAGGCGAAATAGCAGTTTGATTATGAATTCCAGAAAGCGGATCGAAACTTTCGAGGACCTTGTGATATGGCAGAAAGCGGTAGAGCTTGCGAAGGACGTTTACCTCATCACCGAGCGGGAGAAGATTCGAACAGATGTTGGGCTCAGATCGCAGATGCGAAATTCGGCCGTTTCGATATCGAGCAACATCGCAGAAGGATTTGAGCGGCGGACGAGGAAGGAATACTTAAACTTTCTAAACATTACCAAGGCGTCCGCAGGAGAACTTCGGAGTCAGTTGTATATAGCTCACGAAATCGGATATTTGACCGCCGATGAGCACGCTGTGCTTAGGGAAAAGGCGAAATTCTTGAGTGGCTCGATATGGAATCACATGAAGGCGATATCTCATTTCTCTGACGCATGAATGACGAACTAGAACTCTATGACTTTCGGTCCCAACTTTTTCACCTTTTCACCTTCACACGTTTAGACGTTTATGCGTAGCGCGGAGATCATTGCCGTTGGGTCGGAACTTTTGACCCCGGAAAAGACAGATACCAACAGCCTTTGGCTGACAGAGAAACTTGGCGAGATCGGAATCAGCGTGATGCTAAAAACGATCGTCGGCGATGATGAGCCGCGCCTGAAAGAGGCGATCCAAGACGCACTCAAGCGATCGGATGTCGTAATTACGACCGGAGGGCTCGGGCCGACCGAGGACGATATTACTCGGCAGGTCGCGGCAAAGGCACTCGGGCGCGAGCTTGTTCATCGGCCGGAGCTTGAAGCGGAACTTCGCAAGCGATTTCGCCGGTTCGGCCGCGAGATGCCGGAAATAAACGTCCGGCAGGCTTACGTGATCGAAGGTGCTGATGCGTTGGCGAACCCAAATGGCTCGGCTCCTGGGCTTTTTGTCGAGGATGCGGGGCGGACGCTGGTCGTGCTTCCCGGGCCGCCGCGGGAGCTGAAGCCGATGTTCGAGGGGCAGGTGCTTCCTCGGCTCGAAAGGCTTGGCGATGGAATGATCGTCAGGCGTCGGGTGCTGATGGTCTCCGGAATGGGCGAATCGGCAGTGGACGAAAAGATCGCCCCGATCTATCAGAAGTGCGAGAACGTGCGGACCGCGCTTCTTTTTACAAAGACCGAGGTGCAGGTCCATTTCTACGCGAGAGCCGAGGATGCCGCATCTGCAGATTCGGTTCTCGACGAACTCGTTGATAGAAGCCTAGCGGAGCTCGGCGACGCGGTTTTCTCTACCGATGGCGAGGCGATGGAAGAGGTGATCGGCCGGATGTTGCGGGAACGCGGCGAGACGCTGTCGCTTGCCGAGAGCTGCACAGGCGGACTGATCGGCCGGCGAGTGACTGAAATTTCGGGGTCTTCCGATTACTTTCTCGAGGGAGCGATCACCTACTCGAACGCTGCAAAAACGAGAGCGCTCGGGGTTCCGGCTGAAATGATCGAGAGCTTTGGCGCTGTCAGTGCAGAAACGGCCGAAGCCATGGCCGCCGGGATGCTCGATCGGTCAGGCGCCGATCATGCCGTCTCCGTTACTGGTATTGCCGGGCCCGGTGGTGGCAGCGAGGAAAAGCCGGTTGGCACGGTTTTCATTGGGATTGCGAACCGCCTCGGTGTTCGCTCTGTGCGAATAGTGCTTCCGGGCGATCGCTACATCATTCGTTGGCGGGCGAGCCAGGCGGCTCTTGATGTGCTCCGACGGTCGCTCTTGCGGGCTGACAGATCTTCAGGAGGACGCGATTACAGCCTTACTTGAACGGATAAAAAGGACGCTTAAGGAACTTGGTCACTTGACCCCGATGGCTTTGGTCGCAACGTTCCTACCTGTTCTCGGCAGCACATTCCTGATCGCCTTTCTTGTGCCGGTCGGCAATTGGTTGAAGGCCGAGTCCTTTGCCGGAATGGGCGTTTACGCCGCGGGCGTTATCGCATTCTGTGGCCTTTCGCTGCTGCCCACAAACGTGATTGGCGTCGTTGGCGGGTTTGCATTCGGCTTTGGCCCGGGCCTTGCCGTGCTTATCCTCAGCATCGTTGCGGCCGCGTTCTTTTCTTTTCTTGTTTATCGAAGGATCGGCTCCCGGCGGTTTGCCGACATTATCGAGAAGCATCCGCGTTCGGCGGCTGTTTACCATGCACTTCTTCGCGAAAGCCCGGCCCGCACTCTCTCGATCATACTTCTTGTGCGGCTTTCGATCGTTATGCCGTTTTCGCTGACGAATTTTCTATTGGCTTCCGCTCGTGTTCCCGTCCTCGCATTTTGCGTCGGAACGTTCTTTGGGATGCTTCCTCGCTCGGCTGCCGTGGCATTTGTCGGCTCAGGGCTTTCCGAACTCGATCTTCAGGACCGTGGCGACGTGCTTTTTCTGGCTTTCGGCATCGCCGCAACTATTGCAACGATGGTTGTAATAACCGTGATCAGCCGCAGAGCCCTCGACCGGTTGACGGCGGAAAGCATATCCGCCGAAACAGAGGTTCAGGCAACCTAACTCTTGCTTTTTCCGGCATTAAAGATGAAAATCACGGAATGGCTTCTTGGCCGCCCGATCAAACGGAACTTTTTCTGTTCGGCATCGTGTAATCAAGATGACCGCGGCATACTGCGGCCGCTCTGAGGAACAAAAGATGATAAGAATCAGTGCTTTAGCTCGCCTCCGCGCACCTTTTACTTTATTGCTTCTGCTTGCTTTGCTTACCCCGGTTCCGGCATTGGCGTCGGGTAACGGGAAGAAGAAGTTCAAGGAAGGCATGCGTCACGAGGTAGCCGAAGAATGGGACAAGGCGGCGGAGGCCTTCGCGATGGCAGTTGCGGAGAGCCCAAAGAATCCTGAATATCGCCTTCACCTTGTGCGATCGCTCTTTAATGCCTCGCAGATGTATATGAAACGCGGCCGGCTGGCGGCGGAGCAAAAGGACTATGAAGGGGCCTATGTTGCGTTCCGAAAGGCCTATGGCTTCGACCCCGTGAACGAGTTGGCACGCTCTGAGATGGCACGGATGATCCGCCTCCAGGAAGAGGCGATGGGCGGGCCGAAAAAGCCGATCGAGGGCGACGTAAGGCTTGTTCCGACATCCGGTGATCCAACAATGCCGCAGGGATTTCAGCTTCCTCAGCAGATGGAGAAGCTACGGGACCTGCCGTTTCCGAGCGGCGTAAATCTTCAGTTCATTATTCGCGAACTCGCGAAGGACCTCGACCTTAACGTGCTCTTCGACACGGGTTCGCAGCAGCTTGCGACGCGGACGGTGCGGATCGAGCTTAAGAACGTAACTGCCGCTCGTGCCCTCGACTACATCTTTTTGCAGGAGAACCTCTTTTTCCAAAAGGTCGGGCCGCGGACGATCCTTGTTGCTGATAATGCCCGCAGGGCACTTCTTCAGCAGCTTGTGCTGCGGACGTTCTTTCTTGCGAACGCCAGCCCAAAGGACATCAAGGCCGTTATTCAAACGGCGATCCCGGCACAGCAGGGTCGAACGCAGACCATTGTCCTTGAGGATGCAGCCACGAACAGCGTCACCGTTAGAGACACGGCGGAGAACGTCGCTTTGATAGGCAGCCTGATCCAGTCGCTCGATAAAGACCGTGCCGAGGTCGTGATGGACGTTGCGATCTATGAGGTGAACAAAAACGACCTGCTTCAATTCGGTAACCAGATCGGAACCGCGGGCGACAACGCGACCTTGTTGAATCTCGGCGGCATCGGTTTGCCCTTTGTTAGAGCCGGAACGACCGGAAACATTACGAACGGCATGCGTTTTCCGAATATTGGTTCGTCGAGTCTCGCGATCGGTTTGCCGGTGAGTACGATAGTTGCTCTTCAGACAAAGACCAATACGAAACTTCTCGCTTCGACCCAGATCCACGCGTTTAACAACGAGGATTCCTCGGCTCGGATCGGGCAGCGGGTGCCGGTACGGACAGCCTCTTTTGCTCCGGTCGGAAATACGGGCGGACAGAACCCTAACAATAACTTTGTCGGCGACGTGATCAATTATGAGCAAGTCGGTTTGACCCTGAAATTCAAGCCGATCGTTTTTCCGAATCAGGACGTTCAGGTTGCGATGGAGATCGAGTCCAAGGACGTAGCCGGCGGAACTTTTGATAACCCGATCTTTACCGAGCGGACGATCAAAGGCACAGCACGGGTGCAGAATAACAAGACCCTGCTACTGGCGAGCGTTGCTCAGGGCGTTGAGTCGCGTGGGCGTTCGGGTCTGCCGCTGGTTGGGTTGATCCCGATCCTCGGTCGGCTGTTTACTGCTCCGACCAAAGAAAATCGGCAGGTCGATATTGTCATTGCCGTCACGCCGCGTGTGATCCGGGCTCCGGCCATCGTCCCCGAGGATGAGATCGAACGACCGACGGGTAGCGTCGCTACACCGACAGGCGGTTCGCTCGAGGCGATGCTCATACAGGAAGAGCGCGATGAGTATCTCGCGTCAGTACGTCGGTTGCCAAAGAACTCTGACGTTCAGCTTGCGGATCAGGCTGTGACCGATGCTCCGACATACGTTCGTACCGCTCTGCCCGAGCCGACTGATGACAAAGCTTCGACGGCCGTCGCTGTCGAAACCCCGCGAACCGAGACAACGCCATCTAGCGACGTTCCGGCATTGCGGCGGATCGATACAAGTCCGGCGGAATTGAACCTTCGTCAAACGGCGAATACGGTTGCTCCGGTAACGGAAGAAAAGGCCGTCGCGTCGCCTGAACCAGGCAAGTCCGTAATCGGTGAGCGTGAGGCAAGGATCACCTTCGGAGCGGAGGTGCCGAGCCTTGAAATGGGTAAGATCTACCGGATACCAGTGATGATCGAAGCCGCCGGTTCGTTCAACTCGGCCGTGCTTGGGCTTTCATTCGATGAACAGCGTATCGCGGTTCGTTCAGTGATCTATGGCGAGGTCTTTGGCCCGCGTTCGGCGACTCCTGCGGCTCCGTTCCTTAATCAGAACGGAAAGCTCTACGTTTCGCTCAGGGGTGACTCGGGAGAGCTCTTCCGGTCGAACGGCACGCTGGCGATGATAGAGATAGAGGCATTGCAGGACGGCCCGGCATTGATGAGCTTTGAGCGTGATGTGATGAGCATCATCGCCGCAGACGGCCGGAGCCTTTCGATAATCAGGTAGTAAATGAAAGGGACGCAGATCATCGATACCAAAAGAACGGACGGCGGTTACACGCTCTTCGAGTTGATCATCACGCTGACGGTTCTCGCTGTGCTTGTGATGGGAACCGTCCCGATCGCGCAAAATGCCTATAAGCGGCAGAAGGAGGTGCGCCTGCGGGAAACGCTGCGGATGATCCGTTCGGCGATAGATGAGTTTAAGCGGGACTCGGTTGGGGCATGCCCGCAAGGTTCGATAACTACAGGAAACCCAACCCGCGGGCCGCAAGTCGGTGCTCAGGTGCCGACAGACCCGCGAAGCCGAGTTGTTATCGATGACTGCACAATATTCGATTCGGAAAACATCGACCGTTATCCGCCAAGCCTTGAAGTGCTGGTAGATGGTGTCCGGGTCAAACAGCGGGGGATCAGCCTGACAGGCGGAAGCGGCCTCGGAGCGGGCACGCGGCAGGCGACAGAGATAAATGATAATGAGACCGAGGAAGTGACCAAGGTCTATTTGCGGGAACTGCCGATAGACCCGATGACAGGCGAGACAAATTGGAACCTTCGTTCCTCGTATCAGCCGCCGGGCGATGATTCATGGGATTCGGTTAACGTCTTCGATGTCCGATCTTCTTCGAGCGAAACGTCCCTGGGCGGTGACAAGTATAGTGACTGGTAAACTCATTCAAAAACGGCTTAGCCGTGGCCAAGGCGGATTCTCGCTTCTTGAGCTAATGATCGCGATGTTCATCCTGATCATTCTGCTCTCGGTCGCCATCCCGACCTATCAGCGAAGCGTTCAGCAGGCCCGCGAGACCGTACTGAAGGAAAACCTCTGGCAGATGCGGCGGGCTGTCGATCAATTTGGCGCGGACAAGGGACGGTTGCCATCGTCGATCGACGAACTCGTTGAGCTGAATTATCTCCGCGAGGTCCCATACGACCCCATCACTGAGACGCAGGAATGGGAAGAAGTCTCGGGCGACGACCCGCTTAAAGGCGAAGGTGCACAGGGGCTTCGCGACGTAAAAAGCCGGGCGGATGGCCGCGATGCTGATGGCAAAGCTTATAGCGAGTATTAAGGACGAGGCACGCCTAAATAATGTTCTCATTTCTTACAGAACCAAGTTATCCCAAGGCCGCTCTCGGGCTTGAGCGGTCGAGCGTCTCCGCTGTCGAGGTCAACCGGGGCGGCAAGCGCTCGTTCTCGGTTCGCGGTGCCGCTGTCATTCCGCTCGCCAATGGTGTTCTTATCCCGTCGTTTACGGAACGAAATATTCTAGATGTAGGCGCGTTTCGGTCGGCCCTTTTGGAGGCGATGACCGGTGCGGGCCTGATGAATAGAAAGCGGTGGTCGGTATCGCTTCCCGCAGAGGCGGCTCGTTCGGCGATCCTAACGGTCGAGGACGGCGGCAAAGGCA
This sequence comes from Acidobacteriota bacterium, assembly GCA_016716435.1. NCBI lineage: Bacteria > Pseudomonadati > Acidobacteriota > Acidobacteriota bacterium. Next base: position 388,735 of record JADJWI010000008.1, read on the forward strand.
GCGGTGAAGAGATCCTTGAATGGAAGGCCGAGCAGATGTTTGGCTTGCCAGCCCGCGAACTTAGGGTCAATCGGCGAAAGATCGCCTCCGAGGGCAACGGTCGCAGCCGGTATTTTGCCACGGCGGTCCGCCTGACCGTGATCGACGAGTACGAGTCAATGTTTGAAGAAATGGGCTTGCACGCCGGTCTTCTTTTGCCAAAGCCGGTGGCGGAAGCCCGTTGGCTGAGCGGGCCGCAGATGTTTGGCGATTCGCTCTTGATCAGCTCACATGAAGATGGCTTCACAGCGATCCTGCTCCGCGGCGGCGAAGTTTCCGTACTTCGCTCGGTAACGTGCGCACCGGCTGAGATCGACGACGAGGTCTATCGCCTTTTGCTTTTCTACAATGACCGCTTCGGCTCCGAGGGTGAATCCGCCCTTTCGCGTGTTCTCGCACTCGGTTCGGGGCTCGAACATTCGCATCTTCAGGCAGCTGCGAAAGAGGCCCTTGGCCGCTCACTTGAGGTTCTCAGTCCCGGAGATGTTGGGTTTATGAGCAACGAACGGTCGCTGCCATTCGACGTGCTTGCCGCCCCTGCCGGACTTGCTTCGCTCGGGTACAACTAAGCACAAAGCTCTAGCTCCAAGAAAAAAAGTTTGCAGGCAGACTTGATTCTGCGGAACTCTTGCTGTCAAGATGGCGTTTTAACCTCTATGGCGGTCTTTTCTCTGGCAAACCCTGTAACTTCGCTCGTTGACGCGGAACTTGTCCGCGAGGCGATCCGCGGAGGCGAGGGGAGCTTTGAAGAATTGGTCCGGAGATATCAGCGTCCGATCGTTGGTTATGTTTACCGAATGCTTGGTGATTACGAGTCCGCCCTGGACGTCAGCCAAGAGGTCTTCATCAAGGTCCACAACTCCCTCGGCCGGTTCGACTCGGAATACAAATTCTCAACTTGGATATATCGCATCGCCCACAATGCCGCTATCGACCATATGCGGCGTAATTCCCAAATCACTTTTAGTCTTGAAACCGAGAACGCCGATGGTGCGTATGAACTCCAGGTCGAATGCCAAAAGCCCTCGCCGGAAAAGCTAAGAGAGTTGAGCGAGTGGCGGACCGAGATCGAAGCCGTCATTGCCGAACTTCCCGTGGCCTACAGGGAACTGATAATTCTTCGGCATGGCCGCGACCTAAGCTACGATGAGATAGCTGAGGTTACGGAGCTTCCTCTCGGAACTGTGAAAAACCGGCTTTTCCGTGCACGGGAAATGATGCGCGGCCTGCTCGAAGCAAGGGGTTTCTCAGCTTAACTATCCATTCGACAATTTGAATACGTGGAAGCGGAGATCAAAGATATTATCCACGAAGATGCGAGCCTCTGCGGCCAGGAGGCCGTGCTCGCCTTTCTAGATGGATTGCCGGGCCCGGAGGCGATGCTTGCCTTTGAGTCGCATCTCGAGGTGTGCTCGGGCTGCAGGGAAAGTGTTAACCGGGAAAAGCTGTTTTCAGGCCTGCTCGATACTTCGATGGTGAGCGAGTCTGAAGTGCCGCTACCCAAAGATTTTGCAAAGCGAGTCGCAGTTACCGCCGAGAGCTCTGTAGTAGGCACGGCCGATCGGTCCAACACGCTGAGAGCCGCTGTGATAGTTGCCGTTCTACTATTTCTTGCGGCGATCGCAGCCGGCGAAAAAGGAATATCTGTCGCGAGCTTGGCAGTTGAACAGCTCGGGGTGATCGCTCTCGCGGTAATGCATCTGGTTTACAGTATCGGTGTTTCGGTGGCCGTTCTGATGCGGGCGGCGACTGCGCCGGTTGTTGACGGGCCGCTAACTTTACCGGTTCTTGCTGTTTTCGTCGCTGTTGCGATGTTTGTACTATTCCGTAGCCGCCAACCCGGTAAAACGGCCAACTAACGTTAGGGAAGTGTTGACTGCCCAAAAGAGAACGAGAACATTATTGCTCGCGATATTCTTCGCGGGCCTATTCGTGCTGTTGTCCTCCGAGGGCCGGGCCATAACGATGATCACGTTCTCCGAGCAGGACGAGGGCCAAACTCTCATCATCGACAATGCCCCGGACATGAATGTCATCTCGTTCGGCAAAAAGGTCGTGATCCGCGGAAAGGCGAAAGAGGTCTTTGCCTGGGGCGGCGACGTCGTTGTCGAAGGTACGGTCGAATCGGACGTCGCTACGCTTGGCGGTTCTGTGATCCAAAAGCAAGACGGCAAGATCGGCGGGTCAATCATCGTGATCGGAGGGGCATATCGCCCCGAAGGTGCGGAACCGATGCGAGGGGCGGACAAAGAGACCGTTGTCTTTGGAATGTTTGAAGAAGAGTTCCGGGACCTTGCAAGAAATCCATCTCAGATACTTTCGCCATCCTTCACACCGGCATTTTTTGCTCAGCGAATCCTTTCGGCCTTGTTTTGGTTCATAGTCACCTTTACTTTTGTCTCGCTCGCACCGGGTTCGGTCAGTCGGGCCATCGCCCGAACGAACTTGACGCCCCTTAAGGTTTTCGGCATCGGCGGCGGAATGTTCGCTCTTTTCGGGCTTTTCGTCATCGTTTCACTGCGATATATGCCGGACTACCTCGGGGCGGTCGTAAGCTTGATGGCATTCGTTCTACTGCTTCTCGCCTATGTATTCGGACGGATCGTGCTGCAAGTAAGTCTCGGCAAAGCGATCCAGAAGTATCTCGGCATCAGCATCGCCCGATCTGAACCCGCCGCAATACTCCTTGGCGTACTCGCTTGGACCGTCATTCTTTCCATCCCTTACCTCTGGACAATGGCGGCATTTGCCCTCTTTATCGCCGGCGTCGGGCTCGTCGCAACCGGCAGAGTTCAACGCGTCTTTGGCCAGCCGTAAATCCCATAAGTGCTACGTTTTACAATTCTTTACATAATTTGGTGAACCTAGGCCAAATTAATTACGTCATAATTAACTTCGGAGGCATCCATTGCCTCAGAGCGGACGAAAAACGATTGCGGTCACGGTTTTCGCAAGTGAAAATTATGCGTTTTTATATTGTTGGATCATTTCTAGTTTTGTTCGGTTCGGCGGTCTTCTTTTCGGCTCTCGCACAGGACGCGCCGAAGCCTTCATATGTAACCGGGGAGGTGGCCTCGATCACTGAGTCAGGACTTGAGCTCAAGAGCGACAAGGGAACGACCAAGGTCACATTTGGAGCCGCGACAGAATTCAAGCGAGTTCCGCCCGAAAAGCCAAGCATCACGGCTGCGACGCCTACCGATCGCTCAGAGATCGGTGCGGGCGACCGCGTTGCGATCTCAGGCTTCTTTAACGCAGACCGAACGGAGTTTGCGGCGAGGGCGGTTTACCAGATGAGTAAATCGGACATCGCCCGCAGGCAGCAGCAGGACGCGGAGCGGTGGGCGACCCGTGGAATTTCGGGCCGGGTGGCAAGCGTGAATCGGGCAACAAAGCAGATCTCGATCGAGGTTCGCGGCCTGACGGGCGCGACCACCGTGGTCGTCAACCCGAAGGACAATGCGGTCTTCAAGCGATATGCTCCGAATTCAGTAAAGTATAGCGAGGCAGTTGGAAGTAATCTTCAGGGCGTTCAAGCGGGCGACATGCTGCGTGCTGTCGGCGACCGTGGGCCGGACGGATTGAGCTTTGCCGCTGAAGAGATCCTAACAGGAGCATTTCAGACCGTTGCCGGAACCGTGAAAGCCGTCGATACGGCCGCCAACCAGATCACGATAACCGATCTACAGACTCAGAAAGAAATAATCGTTGACCTCGGTCCGGGATCAGCATTGAAGCGTTTCCCTGAGCAGATGGCCCAGCGGCTTGCTGGTGGGGCCGGCGGCGGTGCTCCGGGCGCAGGCCCGGGCGGCGGACGTCCGGCTGGGGGTGAAGGTCAGCGTCCCGGCGGAGCGGCTCCCAGCGGACAGCGTGGACCTGGAATGGGCGGCCCAGGCATGGGCGGCGGAGCCCGCGGCGGTATTGATGACATGTTCGATCGTATGCCGTCGATCACGATCAGCGAAATTACGGTCGGTTCAATGATCGCCGTTTCGAGTACCAAGAATGGACAGATGGATCGCGTCACTGCGATCAAATTAATTGCGGGCGTCGAACCTTTTGTTCGGGCTGCCCAGATGGCCGCGGCTCAGGGGCAACGCGGCGGTAGAAGCGCCGTCAGCGGCGGATTTTCGATTCCAGGATTAGAAGGATTTGATAACTAAGTTTTCGTTTATAGCACTACTACACTCTCTCCAAGTGAAGATTTAGGTGGGGACGAGGACATATTTCTGAGGACTACCACTTATGCATTTATTAAAAAGATCATTAACAAGTTTTCTGGCGATCGCCCTGTTGGCGGTTGCCGGCTTTAGTCAGCAGCAGGGTTCCGTTACAGGTCAGGTTCAGGATACTCTTGGGGCTGCTCTGGTCGGTGCCTCGGTCACGGTGGTATCACCGGACGGCCGAGTCCGAAACGCGACGACCAATCAGCGTGGCGAGTTTACGGTGACAGGGCTTGCTCCGGGCATTTACACGGTTCGCGTAGCGATCGCTAATTTTGCGATCTATGAGAACAATGAGGTCGAGATCACTGCCGGACAGCGGACAGAGTTGCTCGTTCCGCTAACGGTCGAAGGAGTAGACGAGCAGGTCGATATTGACACGGCGAACCAGGTATCGACCGACCCGAACTCGAATCTGAGCGCCACGGTGCTAAAGGGGGCGGACCTCGAGGCCCTTCCAGATGACCCGGATGAACTCGAAGCGGCGTTACAGGCACTTGCCGGACCGTCCGCTGGCCCGAATGGCGGCCAGATATACATTGATGGTTTTACCGGCGGCAGGCTTCCGCCTCGCGAGGCGATCCGCGAGATCCGGATCAACCAGAATCCTTTTTCTGCAGAGTATGATCGTCTCGGTTTTGGTCGTATTGAGATTTTGACACGCCCGGGTGCTGATAAGTTCCGAGGTAGTGCATTCACAAATTTCAACGACTCGCGCTTCAACTCCAGGAACCCCTTTGCCCTAAATCGTGCTCCGGGCCAAACGCGGTTTTTCGGTGGAAATGTCTCCGGCCCTGTACAGAAGGGGAAGTCCTCATTTTTTGTTGATATAAACAATCGGGACATCGACGCCAACACCATTATTAACGCTCAGGTACTCGATGCGAACCTGAACGTCGTACCGTTTCAGCAGGATGTACAGGTTCCGACCCGGCGATTCTCGTTCAGCCCGCGTTTCGATTATCAGATAAACGATAAGAACACGCTACAGCTTCGCTACAGCTATACGAATGCTAAGTCGGAAAATCAGGGACTGGGAAATATCACACTTCCGACTCGCGCATTTGAAACGACCTATACCGAGAACGAGATCCGCCTGACCGAAACGATGATCATCAATCCGACGACCATCAACGAGACGCGATTCGAGATCGACTTTGAGAACCGTGAACAGACGGGTGATAACACTATCCCCACGATCAACGTCGGCTCCGCCTTTGTTGGCGGCGGCTCGCAGATCGGTTTGAGTTTTGATAAGGAAACCTCGTGGGAGCTTCAGAATTACACGACGACCTCGCTTGGTAAGAATTCCGAGCACGCGATAAAGTTTGGTGTTCGGGTCCGCAGCCTTACGATTCGGGACCGTTCGGAGAATAATTTCGGTGGAAGCTTCTCTTTCATCAATCTTGACAGCTATCGCAATACGGTACTAGGGAACGATTATCCGACCTCATTTTCCTTAACGACGGGGAATCCGGAGCAAAAGGTATCACGGACGGATGTGGGTTTGTTTATCACAGATGACTGGCGTATCAGCCCGGGCTTTACGATGAGCTTCGGCCTTCGTTACGAAAACCAGACCAACATCAAGGATAACCTCAATTTCGCCCCTCGGGTCTCGTTCGCTTGGTCGCCGGGAGCCGGCGGAGCTCGGGCGCCGAAGACAGTTATTAGAGGCGGCTTTGGTTTGTTCTATGACCGCTTTAGCGAGAACCTAACCCTTCAGGCCCAGAGATTCAACGGCTCTAATCAGCTCAGCCTTTTAGTTAATAGCTTTGATCCGGACCCGGTCAGGCGAGCGGCCGCGATAGCTTTGCTGCAGCAGGCGGTTTTCACGGTTGATGGCGTAACGAATGTCCCGACCGCGGCTCAGATTCAAGCTGCGCTGCCGCAGTCGAACACTATTCGAACCATTTCGCCGGAGATTCAGTCGCCGTATTTGGCTCAAGTTGCCCTCGGTGTTGAGAGGCAGTTGCCCCGCAACACTACGTTGTCGGTTTTCTACATCGGCTCGCGGACCTGGCATGTTCTCCGGGCGAGGAATATCAATGCTCCGATCTGCCCGGAGCAGGTGAACTGCCTAGATGCACCGCGTCCGAATCCATCGGCGGGTGACATTTACCAATATGAATCGAGCGGTATCTTGAATCAGAACCGGATCAATATCAATCTTCGCTCGAACCTCAACCCGCGCATTTCGATCTGGGGTAATTATTCGCTTGGCTTTAGCAAGAGCAACAGCGACGGGGCCCAGAGTTTCCCGGCGTACACCTACGACCTGAGCGACGAATATGGCCGATCGTCGTTTGATACAAGACACAGTGTTGTCTTTGGCGGAAATGTTTCGCTGCCGTGGTCTTTTTCGTTGAACCCGTTCGTTACGGCAAATACGGGCTCGCCGTTCAACATAACTCGAGGAGTTGACCTGAACGGTGACGGGTTGACGAACGAGAGGCCGACGTTTGGCGAATTAGCGACACGTTGCGGTGAGCTTGGGCTGACCAACTCGTTTTGCGATGTTTCGGGCTTTGACCCGAACGAGATCATTCCGCGTAATTTTGCCGACGGGCAGAAGTTCTTCAATGTTAACCTGAGGGTTAGCAAGAACTTTGGCTTCGGCAAAACTGCAGCACCTGCAGGTGATGCCCCGCAGGCCGGTGGCGGACCTCGCGGAGGCGGAATCCCTGGGATCGGTCGTGGCGGACCTCGCGGAGGCGGACCTGGTGGCTTCGGTGGAATGGGCGGCGGAGACGGCAGGTCACCCTACAATTTGAACGTCAGCGTTCAATTCACGAATTTGCTCAATACCGTTAACTTTGCCTCGCCGATCAGCAACCTCGCGTCGTCCCGAATTGGCCAGTTCACCCGAACACAGGGTGGCTTTGGCGGCTTCGGCGGGTTCGGCGGAAGCGGATCTAACAACCGCAGCATTACGCTGCAGGCCCGCTTTAGCTGGTAGTTAGCAACCCGGAATTGATTTTCCATTGGGAAGGCGGGTGCTTGTTTACGGCCCGTCTTCTTTTTCTTTAGTGTGGTTCAAGGTATCTTTAGTTATGGAATTTAGGGCTCTATTGTTTGGTCTTTTTGTTTTGGCCTTTGTGGTTTCAGCTCCGGCTCAGCCGGCGGCGGATTTTGCCGCGGAACGCGAACTTGCCCGGCTGGCGGTCGAGGCCCACGGCGGCGAGACGTTTCGAAAATTGAAAACCCTGTCGGTCATCGGATCGGTGGATGTGACTACTTCGCAATTTCCGCAGGCAATTCCGGCAACGTTTGTCACGATCTTTTCCGGCGACAGGTATCGGTTCGAACTCAATAATCCCTTTCAGCCGATCAGGCAAGCGAATGATGGGACACAAACCACATCGACGATCGGAAACGGGATGTCGCTTCCGCCGATAAATCGCATCGGGTTTCCAGTGCTGCAAAGGATCGGTGAGACAGGATTCGTAGTTACGGCAATTCCGGAGAATAAGAAAAAGCGTAAGGGTTTTCGTGTGACCTCGCCCGAAGGCTATAGCACCGATTTCTTTCTGGACGGAAAGACGAATGAAGTTAAGAGCTTCGACTCAACATATCTGGTGAGCGGACGAACTGTGACGACTTCGGCGGAGATCGACAAGCTTAAACTGGTTGATGGAGTGCTCGTCCCTGAGCGGTATGTTCAGCGGTTTGACCTCGATCAGTTCACAGTCTACGCAAATTTCAAGGCGCGAGAGATCAAGGTGAATGGAGAGGTTGCTGACGACGTCTTTACCGTCGGCAAGTAGCGTGTTCTCAAAAATGAAAGCCCCGAGGCACGATTGCCTCGGGGCTCTTTATTGTTTCGAATTAAGCTAGCTCGAAAAGCGGCTTCTTTTCCACCACTCGATCGTCGCCCTAAGCCCTTCCTCAAGCCCAACTAGCTTTTGGTAGCCGAGGCATTCGATCGCCTTGCGATTATCGGCCTGCGAGTGTTTTACGTCACCCTTTCGTCCGGGCCGATAGTCGGGGGCGACACCTTCGCGGCCCGAGATCTTTTTCATTACCTCGACCAGTTCATTCAGGGAAATACGTTCGCCATTTGCGACGTTCATCACCTCTCCGATGCCTTTGTCGGTGGTTGAAGCTTTAATGTTCGCGTCGACGACATTGGCGACAAACGTGAAGTCCCGGGTCTGCTCGCCGTCTCCGAAGATGACCGGCGTTCCGCCGCCCATGAACGCGTCAATGAACCGCGAGATTACCCCGGAATACTCAGACGACGGATTCTGCCGCGGGCCGAAGACATTGAAGTAGCGTAGGGAGACCGTCTCAAGCCCGTAAACCTGCGTGAACACCCGGCAATAGTGCTCGCCGGTGAGCTTTGCGGCGGCATAAGGGGACAGCGGGTCGGGCCGCATTGTCTCGACCTTCGGCAAGGTCGGCTGATCGCCGTAGGCCGAGCTTGAGGCAGCATAAACGACCCGCCGGACGCCTGCGTCGCGAGCGGCGAGCAAGAGGTCGAATGTAGCATCGACGCACGCCTTGTGCGTCTCAGCCGGGTCGGCGACAGAACGCGGAACGCTGGGAAGAGCCGCCTGATGAAAGACGGTGTCGACGCCGGGAAGGAGTGTGGCGAGCAGTTCACGATCAGAAATGTCGCCCTCGACGAACTCAAAGTCACCGGAAATCTCGTCGAGATTTTCACGAAAGCCGGTCGCAAAATTGTCGATCAGCAGCGGCTTCGCTCCGCGCCGGATCAATTCATCCGCGAGGTTTGATCCGATGAAGCCTGCTCCGCCGGTGACTAGATATCGAGGTTGTCTCATAATTGTGATATATCCGAATGGACGCGAGGCCGAGCCTATCGGCCGACCCCGATATATTCGAAACCGAGTTCGCGCATGTCCTCGGGTTCATAGACGTTTCTAAGATCGGCGATCTTAGGCGAGCGGAGGAGCGACTTCACACGGTCCATATCGAGGGCACGGAACTGGTTCCATTCAGTAACGATCACCATCGCGTCTGCATCTTTGATCGCATCGTATTCATCGGCGGCATACTCGATACCATTGATGAAATGCTTTGACTCTTCCATTGCGACGGGGTCGAAAGCACGGACACGAGCTCCGCGTTCGATCAATCCGTGAAGGATATCGATCGCCGGCGATTCGCGCATGTCATCCGTTTCGGGCTTGAATGAAAGCCCCAAAACTCCGATCTGCTTACCTTTGAGGTCGCCGACCAGTTTCTCGATCTTTGGGATCATCGCTTGCCGCTGCAGGTCGTTAGCTAAGATCACGGCATCAACGATGCGGGTCTCAACGCCAAACTGGTCCGCAACGGTCGTTAGTGCCCGCGTGTCCTTGGGGAAGCATGATCCGCCGTAGCCAGGGCCAGGATGCAAGAACTTGCGGCCGATTCGATTGTCCATGCCCATCCCTCGTGCGACATCGTGAACATCGCAGCCGATCGCGTCGCAGAGATTTGCGATCTCATTGATGAATGTGATCTTCGTCGCAAGAAATGCATTGGCGGCGTATTTGATGAGCTCGGCGGCCTCGAGAGACGTTATCACGATCGGCGTTTCAATGAGGAAAAGCGGCCTGTAGAGGTCCTTCATCACCTCGATCGCACGCGGCTGATTGCTGCCGATGACGACGCGGTCCGGCCGCATAAAGTCCTCGATCGCGGCCCCCTCACGCAAAAATTCCGGGTTGGAAGCAACACCAAATTCGATCCCGCTTTCAACATTCTCCGAGACAAACTGCCGAAGCCATTCGCCGGTACCGACCGGAACGGTCGATTTGGTCACAAGGACCTTGTAACCGTTCATCGCCTTTGCGACGTCAAGAGCTGCCTGCTGGTAGTAGCTCATATCCGGCGAACCATCTTCTTTCGGAGGAGTTCCAACGGCAAGAAAAACAACCTCGGCTCCCGCGACACCCGACACGAGGTCGGTAGTAAAATGAAGTCGGCCTGCTTTGACGTTCTTTTCAACCAAACTATCAAGCCCCGGTTCGTAGATCGGTATAACGCCTTTCTTCAGCTTCTCGATCTTGGTGACGTCGACATCGACACACGTGACATCAACTCCAAACTCAGCAAAGCACGCCCCCGAAACCAAACCAACATAACCTGTTCCAATAACTGCGATATGCATAAATTTATATGTAAACGAAACTTTGATTTTACGAAAAATGCGGCAGACAAACAAAGAAGTGCGGGTCATATTTTCACATGACCCGCACTTCAAAAAAGAATACTGAATATTTAGCGACTATCTGGTCGGGCTGACCACGATCGTTCCGCCACCAATTGTCGTATCCGTCTTACGTGTTCCGATGAGGATCGCAGCACCTGCAGCTCCAGCACCGAGAAGGATAAGCCACGGCAATCCGGCAAAGCGTAGCGGCGGAGCCGAACCCGGACGCAGACAAGGCTCGCAGCCAGTCTGCGCCATGTTGCCAGCGGTCGCCGATGAGCCAGCGGCGATCTGACGATCAGAGCTTCCTTCACGAACCGTTACGAGACCCGAAGTTGCGTCCACGTGGGTATGGGAACACTCGATCTCAACAAGGAAGTTGTTCGCCTGGCCGGCGTCTGCGATCAATGTCGCATCCTTTGTCGTTACGGTTGTAGCAACACCTGCCGCGTTAGCGACTCGGAGTTTACCCGCCGTTGCGATCACAACAATGCCATTGGGCGTAAAGTTGAGTGTGGCGTTCGTGTTCTCAAGCAACTCGACACGACCAGTTTTCCCAAGGTTAACGGTCGCAGAGGAACCGGCACCTGTAATTACCGAGCTGCCGGAAACGATGGTCGTATTGGAAACGGCCGACTGACCGTTAACGGTCACCTGACCAGTTACGGTGATTTCTCCGGTTACGTCCCCCGGAACGGCCAAAGCGACCATTGAATAAACCGTCAAAACGGCTACCGCGTTCATAGCGGTTACAAATTTACGAAGAATGTTCTTGCCGAGCATTTGAATGTCTTCCTCCTGTACAATCCCCTGAAAACAAAATAACAATACCTTATCGGTAAAAATTTAACGACCTATTGGGTCGGGCTGACAACGGTGGTGTTGCCACCGAGACGAACTTTGTTCGTGTCGTAAGTTGCGCCGATAATCATACCAGCCGCAGCACCGCCAAACACGAGAGCCCAAAGCCACCAAGCGGAACCGCCACCTTTATCATCATCGTCATCCTGACGACCCGCTGCTGCGGTTTCACCTGCAGGTACCGTCTTTGCAGAACCATCAGGCATTGCAAAAGCGACACCAGTTTCAGACGCAAGTACCTTCACAGATCCGCCAGCTAGGTTTGCGGCCACATTGCGGCCATCGAAACTGATCGTAACCGATGTGCCCGGCTCGACGCGAATTGCTCCCGTCTTTCCAAACGAGATGGTTGCGGACGTATTTTCCGGCGTCGTTACAATGGCCGGAAAGAAAACCGAGCGGCTCGACTTGACCGCTTCACCATTGATGGAAACAAAAGAATCCGTTCCGGCTGTGCCAGTAACGGTGAGTTCTCCGGATGCTGCCGGCGTATTCGCCAACGCAACCATTGAGTAGGTAAGAAATACCGCAGTCGTCAAGAAAACGGATAGCGACTTCTTAAGCAAAGGTTTCACGGTCATATATGTTCCTCAGATTTGATCCCGAAATTGCAAAGTTTAATTAGAACTTCAATAGAAATTCAAGCCTTTCAATGTTTTACACGAAACCCCTGTCGGTGTCAACATTTGCACTGCCAAAGATTTAGGGGTCCCTCGCCCTTTTCGGCTACACCCAAAAACAAAACGCAAAGACTAAATTTCTGAACTTACGAGCTTTTATACCACAGGAAAGCTGAATCGCAAAGCAATATTGCTCGACCTCTCGCTTATTTTGCGTTTTGATGCCCACTCGAATTTGGCATATAAGGCCGCAAATCGGTCATCTTTTTTGTTCGAGGTGGACTCGTTTCCGCGATCGCTTACCCTAGCGCCCCATATCCCGGCTTGAAGCGTGCTTTTACCCCCAACCTGCAAAGACCCGCCAGGAACCAATTCCGCGGAGGTCGCAACAAATTGATTTCCGAATATAAGTTTGCTTTAATCGGTGAAGTTTTATGAGAACTGAAAAGTCAATAACCGTGTGGTGGGCCGTCGCTATCATCGTCGCGTCGGTCTTTTTGATCTCGTGCGGCGAGCCGCAAACCGGGGAACCGGGAAAGATCAAGATAGGATTCGCCATGGACACGCTCCGCGAAGAGCGATGGCAGCGAGATAATGAGGCTTTCAAGGCTCATTGCCAGAAGATGAACGTCGAGTGCATCATCACCGTGGCCGATAACAGAGCTGAAAAGCAGGCTAATGACGTCGAGAACCTCTTGACCCAGGGTGTTGACGTTCTAGTCATCGCTCCGAGCAATGCAAAGCAGGCTGCATCGATGGTCGAGAAGGCAAAGGCTCAGAATGTTCCGGTGATCAGCTACGATCGCCTGATCGATTCTGACAAAATTGACCTATATATATCGCACCAGGTTCCGGTGATTGGTAAGAAGATCGCGGAGTATGCTGTCGCCGCCGTGCCGAAAGGCAACTATTTGATGGTATACGGTTCCTCGACCGACAACAACGCGTCAATAATGAAGAAAGAGCAGATGGCGGTCATTCAGCCATTTGTTGACCGCGGCGATGTTAAGATCGTGGCCGAGCAATTCATCGAAGGTTGGGATCCGGAACTAGCCCTTAATTTCGTTGAGAATGCTCTGACGCAAAATAACGACAATATTCAAGCGATCGTTGTCTCAAACGACGGCATGGCTGGCGGGGCAGTCAACGCACTGGCGAAGAAAGGGCTTGCTGGCAAGATCCTGGTAACCGGACAGGATGCCCAACTTGATGCACTCCAGCGGATCGCCGAAGGGCGGCAGTCGATGACCGTTTACAAGCCGATCATTCCGCTCGCGAGCGGGGCGGTGGAAGCGGCGATAAAACTGGCGAAGGGAGAGAAGATCGAAACCTCGCCCTTTAGAAATGATGCGATCGGCAAGGAAATACCGGCAATTTTGCTGGATGTCTTTTCGGTTGATAAGAACAATTTAATGGATACCGTTATTAAGGACGGTTATTCGAATTTTGAGGACGTTTACCGGAACGTCCCTGAGGCTGACCGCCAGAAAAGGCCTTAGAGGTTTAACCTCCTATATTACCCAATGGATAAGATGGTTCTCGCCGCCGATCTCGGCGGTACAAATCTCCGAATGGCCGTTATAGGCGAGAATGGCGAGACAAAATATCGTTCGCGGAGCAGCACTCCGACCACGCGCCGAAGGGATGACGTCGTCGAGCTCCTGATAGATTCAGCTCGAGAGTGTATAAAAGCGAGTAAGCCGCTCGGGGACATATCGGCTTTTGGCATTGCTGCTCCGGCGGTTTTGGATCACGATGCGGGAAAAATACTTATTGCGCCGAATTTGCCCGAATTGAATGACTTTCCGCTTGCGGCAACGATCGCTGATGCGTTGAACATCGAGGTCTTTCTTGAAAACGACGCCAACGCTGCGGCGATCGGCGAAAACTGGCTAGGTGCTTCGAACGGCTTCAGCAGTTCGATCTGCGTGACGCTCGGTACCGGCGTCGGAGGTGGTGTGATCATCGACGGGAAGCCGCTGCGGGGAATTGACGGAACAGCGGGGGAGATCGGGCATATATGTGTCGAACCGTTCGGACACCCGTGCGGATGCGGGAGTGTTGGGTGTCTCGAGCAGTATTCCTCAGCGACTGCCGTAGTTCGAATGGCCGGGGAGCTTGCGAGTCAGTTTCCAGAGTCAAAAATAGCATCGCCAATAGACCGAAGTTCACTCGATGTTTATAATGCGGCTGTTTTAGGTGACCCATTGGCGATCGAAGTTTTCCGCAGGTTTGGCTTCTATCTTGGCGTAGCCTTGGGCGGGTTGATAAATGTTCTTAATCCGGAGGTCATCGTAGTCGGTGGCGGAGTTTCGGACAGTTGGGAAGTTTTTATCGAGCCATTGAGAAGCGAGATTCAAAAAAGGGCATTCAAACGACCGGCAGACCGTGTTAGTATTGTGAAGGCTAAACTTGGCGACGATGCGGGGATACTCGGCGTGGCGAAACTGGCCTTCAGCTCATCAAATATCGGCCTTGTAGTTTAGTCCGCACAAACTCTATGGATGCGTATCATAAGGTTCTGGTGAAGATCTACGAACTCACCGATGGAAAGGATAACGTTGATGTCGATTTTGCCGACCTTCTTAAGAAGGAAGGTTTTTTTCCGAGCATTGAGGACATCAAAAGCTATCTTTCATCGGAAAGTTGGATCACAGAGACGAAACGCGTGAACGTTGTAAGGATCACGCACTGGGGAGTTGCTGAGGCAAAACGGTCGCTCTCATCGGGTCCTGATCCGAAAACCGCGATAGAAAAGGATTCGCGTGCACTCATTAATAGCGCAAAAGACCTCGCCCTGATGGCCGAGGAGCTCAGCGGGGCTCCATCAAAAGACAAAGTGAAGGCCATCGAATCCAAACTCGAAGCTGTCCGTGATCTGGTCAACAAAGTCAAGGCTAATTTGTAGGGAATTTATTTGCCTTTTGGCGCCGAGTTGAAGTAAACTACTCGCTTGCTTGCGAGAGTGAACCGTTGAAAGTGGGTTTCGCACCCACTTTTTCTTTTTCGGTCGAGCGATATGGATCGTGAATTTGTTGGTAAGAAGATCTCTGAAATTGCATCGAGCGTTTCGACGCGTCTTGGGCTGGAGTTTGTTCACAGCGAACTTGCCGGAACGAAGCGAAATGCGACCGTTCGCGTATTCGTAGATAAGGAAGGCGGACTGAGCATTGACGATTGTGCGGATGCCTCCAGAGCGATCGAGGCAGAAATGGACGCACTCGATCTTATACCTGATGCCTATGTCCTTGAGGTCTCTTCGCCGGGGCTCGAAAGAGAGCTTTATTCGATCGCTGATTTTCGGAAGTTTGCCGGCAAGGCGGCAAGGATCAAGCTTAGCCGCGAAATGAACGGATCAAAGTCGCTGAAAGGAAAGATCGGGACGATCAACGGCAGTGAGATCACTTTTGTTGACGATCGACTCGGGGAGATTACGATCGATTACGAACTGGTCCGGAAAGCGAATCTGGTTTTTGATATTAATGAGGATCTGAGGAAGAAGTAGGCGTGGCGAATGCGAACGCAATTCTAGTTGGGCCGAGATAAAAGGGGCCGAAATTCGAGTATGACAACTTCGATAGGACAGAGTATTGATGCACTTTGCAAGGAACATGGGATCGACCGTGATCTTGTGATCGAGGCGATGAAAGACGCGGTAAAGGCCGCGGCAAGAAAGCAGTTTCGTTCGCAGGATAAGACCGGCGACCATATTGAGGTCGAGTGGAACAACGACGAAGGGATGATCGAGATCTCTCTGCAAAAGGTCGTGGTTGCCGAGGTCGAAGATGAAAATGCCGAACTCTCGCTTGTAGATGCACAGGAGTTGGCCGGGGACGAGATCGAGATCGGCGACATGCTCCAGATACCGCTTCCGCAGGAAGAAATGGGCCGCATTGCCGCCCAGACCGCGAAGCAGATATTGGTTCAGAAAGTTCGTGAGGCTCTCCGCGAAAAGGTTTACGAGGAGTACATTGACAAAAAGGGCACAATGCAGCAGGGAACCGTCAAACGGTTCGAGCGCGGCGACCTGATCATCGAATTCCAGAATGGACAAGAGGCTGTTCTTCCAAGGAAGCAGCAATCGCGTGGCGAGATGTGGAATCAGGGTGAGCGCATCCGTGCGGTCATCATGGACGTTTCAAAGGAACAGAAAGGGCAACAGATAATCCTTTCACGTGCCTCAGAGGAGCTCGTCAAACAACTCTTCGAACTCGAAGTCCCAGAGATCTATGACGGAACTGTAGTTATCAAGTCCTGCGTGCGAGAACCCGGCGATCGGGCAAAGATCGCGGTGACGTCAAATGAGAAGGACGTCGATCCGGTGGGGGCGTGTGTGGGCATGAAAGGCTCGCGTGTCCAATCGATCATCAAGGAACTCCGCGGCGAAAAGATCGACATTATACAGTGGTCCGATGAGCCATCGGTCTTCGCTGCAAATGCGCTTTCCCCGGCAAAGGTCTCGCAGGTTCGCATCACGGACATCGAGAACCGCCGGATGGACGTGATCGTTGGCGAAGATCAATTGAGCCTCGCCATCGGTAAACGCGGCCAAAATGTAAGGTTGGCGACCAGGCTCGTTGGTTGGGATATCAATATAGTAAGTGAGGAGGTCCTCAAGAAAGAGATCGCCAAGCAGATGGGCCAGATGATGGCTTCGGGTGCTGCAGTACCGATCGCCGCTCTCGAGGGAGTTTCGGCAAATCACGCGGAACTGCTTGAGGAGAAGGGGATCAAGGACGTTGAGGCACTTGCATCGACATCCGTCGATGACATTGTCGATATCCTGGACGTCAGTCTTGACGAAGCTGAGCGGATCGTAAACTCGGCGGCGGCCATCGTAGAAGCCCGGAATGCGCAGATCGCCCCTGAAGAGACCGATGGCAGTGTTGAAGAAACGGTCCCTGAAGGTGCGGAACCCGCTGAGGGGTCTCCGGTAGCAGCAGACGCGGAAGCCTCCGAGATTTCCGACGAAGAGGCCGACGAAGAAAACACCTTGGAAAGTGATGAGTCTGCTGAGGTTGCCGATCCGGCGGAGACCGTGGAGGAACCGGTTGTGACCTCCGAGGAAGAGTCCTCCGAGGAAACGACCTCCGAACAAGCGGCCGAGCCCAAAGCAGAGACAACCGAAGAAACGGATGAAGGAAATACGGACGATGAAGACGTTAAAGAATAGTCTCTGTCGTTTCAAATTGCGTTAGCCGGACCTGGGCAAAGTACGAAAGCAGGGCCGGTTGACCAAATTGCTGAAAGCCGCAGTCCTTGTTTGAGTACGAATATTTATGGCAGTTGGTAAGAAAATACGAATTTACGACCTCGCTCGCGACCTAAAGCAGGATACGAAGCGCATCATGGAAGACCTGCGTCGCGAGGGTGCGGACGTGAGTGTCCCGTCGAACTCGGTAGCCGTCGAGATCGCAGAGAAGGTGCGGCTAAAATATTTTCCCAAGGCCGATCCGGCCCCGAAGCGCTCGATCAAGATCATCAAGGCGAAGCAGGTCGCTCGAACTGCAAAACCAGTTGAAAAACCAGCCGAAGAGCCGCCGGCCGACGTCGAGAAAGAGGTTTCAGCGGAGCCCGCGCCGCAGAAGCGAACCGTTAAGGTGGCAAAAAAGGCCGCCGAGCCTGCTAAGGCTGCCGAGCCCGCCGAGCCGGCCGAGGAAACTTCGGCAACGACGGGAACCCGCAAGGTTCTGAAGCGAAAGCCGGTCGAGGAAACGGTAAAAGCGGCTGTTGAGGAAGAACCGATCAAGGCTGAAGAGCCGCAGGCCGAAGAGCCTTTTGAAGAACCTCAGTCTGCAGAGCCGGCGACAGACGAATCGGCTCCGGAGCCGGCTCCAAAAACAACTAACCGCATTCTGAAGCCGACCGGCACGCAGATCAAGCAACTCAAGTTGACGCCCGATGCTCTTCAAAAGGGCATCAAGCCGGGAGATCGGTTCGTCACGTCGACGCAGCCGACCAAAACTGGCAAGCTTTCAACCGAAGCTCGCGGACGTCGTGGTGAGTTCCGTGGAACGCCGGGCGAGACGAGCACGCCGCAAATGAACTATGTTCCGCCGGCCGACAATCGGCGGCGGCCGGGACGCTCGGGCGGACGAAAGAAAGGAGCCGATGCGAAGGGCGGACGGTTTGCCGAACGCGATGTTGATGCTCCGCGTCAGCGAACGATCGAAGAACGCGTGATGGCCCAAGTTGCCCGGCCCGAGGGCGAAGAGTTCAAGCAGGTCAGGCTTGTTGAAGGTGCAACGGTCCGTGAGTATGCCGAGGCTCTTGGCATCACGCCGAGAGATATCGTTCAGCTTCTGATCAAGCGTGGTGTATTCGCGACGCTCAATCAGCCCATTGGCGAAAAGATGGGCGAAGAGCTCGGGCTGAATTTTGGTGTCGAGGTCAAATTCGTGCCGTTCGAAGAGATGGTCGTCGAAGAGGAATTCGAAGCGATCATCGAAACAGGTGGCGACGATATCGAGGTGACGAGGGCACCGGTAGTTACGGTAATGGGGCACGTCGATCACGGCAAAACGTCGTTGCTTGACGCGATCCGCTCCGCCAACGTAGCCGAAGGCGAGGCAGGAGGAATTACGCAGCACATCGGTGCATACAGCGTTCACGTTCCGAATCCGGATGATGCCGACAACCCGCGGCGTGTTGTGTTCCTTGATACGCCCGGCCACGAAGCATTTACCATGATGCGAGCTCGCGGTGCGAAAGCAACGGATATCGTCATTCTAGTTGTTGCGGCTGACGACGGCGTCATGCCCCAGACAATTGAGGCGGTAGAGCACTCCAAAGCTGCCGGCGTCCCGATGATCGTCGCCATCAATAAAATGGACAAACCGGACGCAAATCCGGATAAGGTCAAGCAGGGTCTTGCTGGGCTCGGGCTTCAGCCGGTCGATTGGGGCGGCGATGTTGAAATGGTACCGGTCTCGGCCAAGAAGCATGAGAATTTGGATACGTTGCTCGAAACTGTGCTGCTTCAGGCCGATATTCTCGACCTTAAGGCAAGCCCGACCCGTCGAGCTGCCGGTGTTGTGCTCGAGGCCAAGCTCGATAAGGGCCGCGGTTCGGTCGCTACCGCACTTGTCCAACAAGGGACGCTCAGGGTGGGCGATCCGTTCATCGTCGGCCAGTTTCACGGTAAGGTTCGCGCAATGTTCTCTGATCGCGGCGAAATTGTTACTGAAGCCCCGCCGGCGACTCCTGTCGAGATATTGGGACTGCAGGGCGTCCCGCTAGCAGGCGACACTTTCCAGGTCGTTTCGGATCTAGACCGAGCTCAAACGATCGCAAGCCAGCGTCAACAGCAGGCCCGCCAGGCGGCGATGATCAAAACGACCAAACGCGGTATCGAATCGCTCGGAATGGCTGAGGTCAAAGAACTTCTCGTCATCCTTAAGGCTGACGTACAAGGTTCGGTCGAGGTGGTTCGCGGAACGCTCGAGAAATTATCGACCGAGAAGGTCAAGGTTCGTGTGATCCGCGCCGGCGTCGGTGCGATCGCAGAATCGGATGTGTTGCTGGCATCGGCAACTCAGGCAGACAATGCCTCGACCGCCGTTGTGATCATCGGATTCAATGTGCGGCCCGAGTCGCGTGCATCGGATCTCGCCAAGCTTGAAGACGTCGACATCCGGCTCCACTCGATCATTTATAAGGTCGAAGAAGAAATCAAGGCCGCGATGATCGGAATGCTCGACGCGATCGAGAAAGAGGTCATACTTGGCAAGGCCCTGGTGCAGGAGACGTTCAAGGTTTCGCGTATTGGTACGATTGCGGGCTGCCGCGTCACCGATGGACTCATCCGCCGCCAAGCGAAGGCACGCCTGATCCGCGATGCGGTCGTTATCTGGGAAGGCGACATCGCGACGCTCAAGCGGTTCAAGGACGATGTGAACGAGGTCAAGCAGGGGTACGAGTGCGGTATCAGCCTTGTGAACTTTAACGACATCAAGAACGGGGACGAGATCGAGGCCTTTGTGATCGAAAGCATCGCGGCCACGGAGCTCTAAGCGGTAATTATGCGAAGGCCTGAGCGGTTGGCAGAGGCATTGAAAGAAGAGATTGCTGAGGTCGTTGGGTTCGAGCTCGATGACCCTCGGCTCGGCTCCATAACGGTTACGGACGTCGAGGTGACCAGTGATCTTCGCGACGCAAAGGTCTTTGTGCTCGTCCACGGAACCGAAAAGGAGATCAAGGGAGCTTTCGATGCTTTGGAAAAAGCTTCCGGATACATCCGGCGTCAGGTTGCTCTCGATCTGGATCTTCGTCACACTCCGCACCTTCACTTTGCCCGGGATACGGCCGAAGAAAATGCGGCCCGCATAGGCGAGTTGCTCGAAGCGGTCAAGCCTGCGGCCGATGTTGAAGCTGAAACCTAGACAGAAATCTTAAGTAGTTTGATCATTTGTTGTATTAGTGTTAAGTCAAGTTGTTGAATTAATCGAAAGCCGGCAGAGCTTTGGCATTACGACCCACGTAAAGCCGGACGGCGACGGCGTCGGCTCGTCGCTCGGCCTTTGCTGGCTTCTTCGTTCGCTCGGCAAGGAAGCTGAGGTCATCGTTCACGGTCCGATCCCACCGTCTTACCAATCGCTGCCGGGAGCCGATCAGATACGCGATATTGAGAACATTGACCGGAAATACGATGCTGTCTTCGTGCTCGAGTGTTCTGACATCAAGCGTCCCGGCATTCAAGGCCTCGAGAATGAACT
Organism: Acidobacteriota bacterium; assembly: GCA_016716435.1. NCBI lineage: Bacteria > Pseudomonadati > Acidobacteriota > Acidobacteriota bacterium. The sequence goes on from JADJWI010000008.1 coordinate 409,355, forward strand.
CACCGTAAATATCGACCACCACGCGACCAGCGAACATTTCGGCAAGATCAATTGGATCGACCCGACAGCTTCGGCAGTTGGCGAGATGATCTACAACCTATGCAAGGCCATTGGCGGCCGCGTGACGAAGGAGATCGCCGAATGTGTGTATATGGCGCTCATTACGGACACCGGTTCGTTTCACTTCCCGAATACAACGGAGCGTACGCTCAAGGTCGCGTCCGAACTTGTTAAAGCGGGTGTACGTCCGGCGGAGATCTCAGAAGCGGTTTACTACCACTATCCGTGGTCGCGAATCGAACTGATGCGGCAGGTACTTAATTCCGTTAGGCGAGATGAGACCGGCCGGATCGCTTTCATGCGGCAGACCCTTGCGATGCGCGAGTCTTCCGACGCGATCGACGGCGACAATAGCGGGTTCGTCAATATCCCGCTCGCCGCGAAAGAGATCGTTGCTGTTGTCCTGATGCGTGAGGTCGGCGACGGGCGATACCGCGTCAGCCTTCGCTCCAAGGGCGACATCAATGTAGCCCGCGTTGCCGAAATGTTCGGCGGCGGCGGGCACAAAAATGCGGCCGGGCTTCGGGTCGAAGGCGATTGGGACGAAAAGGAAAAAGAGATCGTCGAGGCCTTGCAACAAGCGGTTGCGCGAAGCCTTGGCGATTGATCCGGAGACCAGATGAGCGAGGAGACAAAAGAAAAACGCTATAAGTGGCGACGCGATGATTACCGCGAAAAGACCCACGGGCTACTGATGGTCAATACCGGTGACGGAAAGGGAAAGACCACGGCGGCAATTGGTGTTCTGGTCAGGGCTGCCGGGCGAGGGATGAAGTGCTGCATGATCCAGTTCATGAAGTCGAAGACCGACCGCTACGGTGAACATGAATCGCTCGAGAAGCTTGGGGTCGAGGTCCACACGATGGGAGCCGGCTTCACCTGGGACACCCAAGATAGTTCCATCGATATCAAGACATCCGAAGAGACCTGGGCGCTTTGCGTCGAGAAAATGAGGTCCGAGGAGTACGATCTTCTGGTCTTTGATGAGATCGTTTACGTACTCGATTACAAATTCCTCGACGTTGCTTCGGTGCTCGATGAGGTCAAAGCGATCCGAGAGAAACAGCCGCACCTTCACATCATAATGACCGGCCGAAATGCTCCGGCGGAGCTTGTTGAAGCCGCGGATCTTGTAACCGAAATGAAGGAGATCAAGCATCCCTTTCACGCCGGCATATATGCTCAGCAGGGGATCGAGTTCTAGTGAAGGAAGATATCGAACGCCGGAGTGTTCATGGGTACCGCGATCATTTCTCGCTGGCGGTGACGACCTTCGGCGTCGGGTACCTTCCGCTCGCTCCGGGAACATGGGGTTCAATAGTCGGGATCGGTATCTATCTTGGTGCCGAGTACCTGCTCTTAAACCTCGGTATGATCGATGACAAGATCCTTCCGCCCGTAGTTCATGCCTGGACCTTGCCGGTCGTAACGATTGCACTTCTTCTCTTTACACTACTTGGAATTTGGGCGGCCGGACGTTCGACGGAACTTCTTGGCAACACCGACCCGCCGGAAGCGGTTGTTGACGAGGTGATCGGGCAGCTCATCGTGTTTCTTTTCGTTCCGTTCAGCATCGGGTGGCCGATGATCATCGCGGGCTTTCTCCTTTTTCGGCTGTTCGATATCTGGAAGCCATATCCGATAGATTCGCTTCAGGTTCTCCCGGGCGGAATCGGCGTGTGTGCTGATGATATCCTTGCAGGCGTTTATGCCGGTGTTTGCCTTTCGGTGATATACGCGATATCTCTTTCGATATGATCATTCACGTTTTGCCGGGCGATTCGCTCGTCGAAGAATTTGCGAAAACCGGTATCGAAGGCGAGACGATCGTCTTTCGCGAAGCCCTTATCGTAGGTGATATTTGTGCCGAGACACTTGATGAATTCTGGGATATTCGCGCCAATTTCCTTAATTTGGAATACGGCGAAGACCCGATCGACTATCGCGAAAAAGTTGCGTATAAGGTCGAGCGGCTCACCTATTTGCCGGAAGATGCCGAGGTCAACCTCTGGTTCGAATACGAGCTTTTCTGTCAGGCAAATATGTGGTTTTGCCTAGACCTGTTGAATGATCATGGTAACGTTTACCGAGTCGCTCCACTAAATGCCTCGCCGGATGACGCCTGGAAAGGTTTCGGAAATCACTCATTCGAGGACCTGAAGGAGTGTTCCCAGGCCCGACAAAGATTCTCTGATGAAGACCTTAAAGTCGGAAGAAAGCTCTGGGCGGCGTTTCGCTCTCGCGATGGAGAAGAATTGCGGTCGCTAGGTGAATACCGTTCGCCGGTTTTTCCCTTTCTAAAGGAAGTCGCCGATGCAGCGGCAGAAATAGAAACACGACCTATCGAATTGATCCGCGAACTCAAGTCCGAAGGATTAAAGGAAATGAAGGAAATTTTTCCGGAGTTTCAGAAGCGTGCCGGTGTTTATGGCTTCGGGGATCTGCAGGTTGAGCGTCTTCTTCATAGTGCTTTGAGTAATCCGGCGTAGTCAATGATTATTCGCCTTCCTCGCCTTTTTTCCCGACCGAACCTTCCCGTCGTTCACGCTGAAAGATCCATCCCCGCCGTTTGAAGTAAACCAGCAAAACGATAGTGATCACGGCCATTAGGCCGAGAACGGCAAAATAACCGTATGGAGTATGCAACTCCGGCATATTCTGAAAGTTCATTCCATAAATGCCGGCAATAAGTGAAAGCGGCAAGATTATCGCGGAGACGACCGCGAGGGTTTTCATTACATCATTCGTGCGGTTGGCGACGACCGTGAAGTGGATCTCAACGAGCCCGCTTACGAGTTCACGATAGCTTTCTGAAAGATCGGCGACCCTAAGCAGGTGGTCATGCACATCACGGAAGAACGGCAGGACGATCTCAGGTATCTGCCTGAATTCGCCGTGCGACATACGATAGAGCACCTCACGCTGCCGCGTCGATATACGTTTCAAGCGGCCGACGCTCCGTCTGAGGTCCATGATGCGTTCGAGCACAACGCTGTCGCTTTCCTTCATCAAAAGGATCTCGTCCTCGATGACCTCGATCTGCGCATTGAACTCGTCGACCACAGGGATGTAATTATCAACGAGCCGGTCGAGTATCTGGTGAAGCAAAAAGGCTGATCCGCGTTGGCAGGCGAAAGGACTGCTTCGGATCAAGGTCTTCGTTTCATTGATGCTGCGGAAGCTTTCGAGGTGAAAGGTAACGACGAAGTTTTCGCCGAGGTAGCCGTCCAATTCCTTTGTTACAAAGTCGGTCGGTGTTGTCTTGTCCGGCGTTACGCCGTGAACAATAAAGAAAAGATAACCGGGAAATGCCTCGACCTTCGGCTGGTTTCTGGTTTCAAGACAATCTTCGACCGTAAGGTGATGAAATTTGAACACATTGAGCAGGAAAGCCTCGATCGCCTTGTGATCCGTTCCCTCGCCCCGAAGGTCGACCCAAACCAAGTTTGTACGATCAGCCAACAAGTCCGGGAGTTCCTCGAGCTGGAAGCCTTCCTCAACGTTCTCGGCCGCGTCGCGATATACAAATATTTCTGCAAATGAGGCCGAATCTGGCATATAGTTTAAGGCTGTCTGGTTTTGTAGCATTGGGAGCACGAATGTTCAAGCACCGGTATGGTTTTGCCCAAATATCGCTTAGCGAATTTCGGCAAGTGCGGTATAATCAATGAGCAGATGAAAGAAGAATTAATCGCCCTTGCGGGGGTAGTGATAGACAAACAGCCGAATGCGTATTTCAAGGTGAAGGTCAATGATAGTGACCACATTGTGTTGGCTACCATTTCGGGCCGAATGCGCCGCAACCGGATCCGCATCTTGATGGGCGACCGCGTTGATGTTGAGCTTTCACCCTACGACCTGACCAAAGGCCGGATCACCTACCGCCACAAGTAAACCGACCGTGAGCTAGTTTCAGGGGCTTCGATCTTCGAGGCCCCTTTAGTTGCGCCCCCGAGCCTAATGGCGGCTCGGGAAGATCGACGCCGTATAGTTCATTTCCTTTGACGCTCGTGCCATAAAGCTTTCGATATCCGGTATCGAACGCGGCAGGGCCTTGTTCATCCATTCAACGCCGGTCGCGGTGACGAGCATATCGTCCTCGATGCGGACGCCGATGCTCTTGTACTTCTCAAATGCCGGCTTGACCTTGGCGATGAAGTCGCGGTTCTCAGGCGTATCGGGAAGCCACTCGAGGGCGTCCGGGCGGATGTAGATGCCCGGCTCGTTGGTGAAGACCATTCCCGGAGCGAGCGGCGTTCCATAGTCGCCAACATCGTGGACGTTCATTCCCAGCCAGTGGCCGAGTCCGTGCATGTACCAGCGGCGGAATTGCTGGCCGTCCTTGGCCGTAACGAGCCCGAGCCGGAAGAGCCCGTCCTCGATGACCCGAGCGGCCTCGGCCTGAAGTGCAGCGAAGCGGACGCCCGGCTTGGTCATTTTCGCGACGGCTTCCTGAGCGTCGTAAACGATCTGGTATATCTCGGCCTGTTCCTTTGAGAACTTGCCGTTAACCGGAAACGTCCGCGTGATGTCCGCCGTGTAGTGCTCATATTCGGCCCCAACGTCCATCAGCAGCAGGTCGCCGGTTTTAACTTCGCCTTTCGGGATCTGGTAATGGAGCGTGGTCGCGTTTTGGCCGCAGCCGACGATCGACGGGTAGCCCCAATAATCTGCATTGCGACGGCGGAAGGTGTATTCGACCTCGGCCTGCACCTCGTATTCCCATTTGGCGTGGTGGACCATCGCCATCGACCGCATATGTGCCTCGATCGAGATGTCGATCGCGTGCTGCATCAGCTTGATCTCATATGGCGATTTGACGAGCCGTAGCTGGGCAAAGATCGGCCGGGCATTGAGGACGTTTCGCTCGCCAAGCTCTTTGCGAAACTCATTCTCCTGCCTGAATTCACGCATCGCGTTGCCATCGTTCGGGCTTGAGGGAAGCAGCATATAGACCGTCTCAAAGGCCCCGATCGTGATTCCGCCGGTCTTTGCCGTAAAGGCCTCTTTTGCCTTGAGTGCGTCAAAGAATGCGGCTCGTTCGGTTGTAGGTATGATCGTCTTGAGGCCCGAGATGTTCCGTGCCTCATCGTCCGAATACATCTTGCCGTCCCATGTTTCGGTCACCGGGTTACGCCGCGGCAGAAAGAGATATTCGCTGACGGCGTCGCCATCTTTGGTCATTACGAAGACCGCACCGCCCTGCTTGAGCCCCGTTAGGTAAACGAAATTATTCTCCTGGCGGAAGACGTAATTGACCGAATTGGAATAGATCTTCGGCTCGGCGGAGAGGAGGACGAGCATGCTCTTATCTTCCATTTTTGCCGCGACGGCGGCCCGCCGCTTGGCAAGCTCGGCTTGCCTCTCGGCGTCGGTGAATCGCGGTGCCTGCGGCGTTACTCGGATGGCCGGTCCCGCCGATGGCTGTGAAAAGACCACGGCCGTAAGGCCCGACAGGAGAAACGCCGCGATGATGATCCAGATGATTGCTTTCTTCATTATTTCCTCAATGTTGTTTTGGCCGAGCACATCGGCAACCCGGAAGAGCTTTGTGTTGACTTCATTATATACGCAAAATAGCGATTCCGGTTTCCATCGGCCCCCGGGTGTTTCATTTTTAAAGGAGACGGCACGTTTCTGAAACGGTTGAAACGAATGAAAGAAATGAATCGCCTGAAACACTTGAAACGCCTGAAACGCCCGGGAGTTTTGAGTCCCGGCTTTCGGGAATTCCAGATTCCAAATTCCAGATTCCAAATTCCAGGTTCCAAATTCCAGATTCCAGATTTCGGAGCTCGCATCGGATGATAAGCCCGTGCTGACGCGCGGGCCTCCGACACGGCATTCCGCATTCCGACTTCCGAATTCCGCATTTCTTGGTGTTCTGTTCTTTTTCGGGCATCGCGCGTTCGCGAAAACACCGTGAACACCGCGAACATCGTGAACAGCGGAAACGCCGCGAACATCGCGAACATCTTGTGTCGTCCTGAAAAAAGTTGACACATTTTGGTGGTAAACCTGGTATAGGTTTCCTGTTTTGTGTTGGTCCTGAAGAAGGTTTACGGGCATCTCCTTATATTGGTTTTGAGTTTCACTCTCAGGCCGCGGCCTGAGAGTGAAAAGTTTTGGCCGGATAGTATTTCTTCCAGCGCTTCTTGAGCTCGCCGGTCTTGGCATGGGCCTCGGCCGGGGTGAGCATATCGATCGACAGATGCGGCCTCAGGTGGTTGTAGGTATTGACCGCCTGATCGATCTGCCGGGCCGCCTCGGAGAAGCTTTTGAAGCTTGTCCGGAGCAGTTCCTGTTTGAGAATGCCGTTGACGCGTTCGGCGATGGCGTTCTCCAGCGGGTCGCTCTTTTCGCTCATCGAGACCCGGATCTGTTTCCCGATCAGCTTCATGTACCGCGAGCTGTAGTATTGCAGCCCACGGTCCGAATGATGTATCAGCCCTTCGCGTTCCGGGTTGTCCCTGAGTGCCATCCGCAGTGCCGCCGCCGGCCCTCTGGCCGTCAGGTCCTCGCTGAGGCAGTAGCCGACTATCTTTCGCGAATACGCGTCCGTGATCAGGCTCAGATAAGCAAACCCTTCCCGGACCCTGATATAAGTGATATCGCTGACCCACAATTGATTGCAGCGGGTCGGCTCGAAGCCCTTCGCAAGATTCGGGAAGCTCTTCATCCAGAGGCCCGAAAACGTTGTCCTCGGACTTCGCCTCCTTCTCTTTCGGACCAGCATCGAATGCTCCCGCAAGAGGTCGTACAAAGCGTCGCGGCCGATCTCTACCGAGTGCTCGCGGGCAAACCCGCTCATCATGTGATGCAGCTTTCTTACACCGATCCGCTTTTGCTCCTTTCTCAGCCTTCCTACCTCCTGTTTTTTTCTGATCGGTACCTCAAATCGATCTTCCGCGATGTCGATCATCGCATTCAGCAACTCGTTGTAGAGCCGGGCCTCCTCAAGCTCCTTCCGCAGCCGCCTCACCTCCGCCGACCCGGACCCATGCCCCGCTCCCGGCCCGGCAGACGACCCCGTCGCCGAACCGGCCCCGGCCTCACGACCCCTTATCCATCTATGTACAGTCGACGCCGAAACCCGGTATATCCGCGCCAGCTCCCGCATCGACACACCCCCTCTCCCGTACCTCTCAACTGCCTCTCTCCTCATCTCTTCTTCTTGTTTCATCTGTTCCCTTTTACCTGTAAACCTATTTCAGGACAAGACATCTGGAACGCTTGGAACGAATGGGACATTTGGGACAAATCGGACGTCTGGAACAACTGGAACAAGCGGCCGGGGTTCGGTCTTGGATCTCTGGCATTCGTCCGCATTGTCAATTGTTAACTGGACCATTGTTAATTGGTTAAAGATGGACATTTGATCTTTCCCGGCCCATGCTGACGGTTAACCGCTCACCGCTCACCGCTTACACTCTCTGCGATCTTCGCGGGCTCCGCGTTGATTGTGCCTATTCGCTTAGTTCGCTTGGCCTCTATTGACGATTTACGATTCACGATTTACTGCCCTCCGCTGTTCATTTTCTTCGGACTTCAAGCCAATGTGAACGGCGATCCGTGAGAAACGGAAGATTTGGAAGATATGGAAGTTCTGGATAGTTGCGAAGTTGCGAAGTTTCGAAAGTTGCGAAGTTTCGGAGTTTTGAGTTCCGGCTTTAGCCAGTCCACCGGAGTCGTCGGAGACGACGGAATTGATGTAGCCCACGTCGCAAGACGTGGGTCGCGTACCCAAAATGAACCCGGAACCGTCGAAGACGGTGGCATTCGGCCGTCTAGACTTTTCAAACCACGAAAGAAGAAACGAAGAAAACAAGAACTCTGTCTGTGGCTTTCGTCTGTGTCTTCTGGGGCCGTTCCGTATCGCAGCCCCAAAGCCACAGAAATCACAGAACCAAAACTGAACAGCACAGACCGGCCCGCGGCTCCGCCGCGAAGAATTTAAGAACCACGAACAAAGAAAAAGAAGAAACCAAAGCTCCAAACTTTTCCCTTCTTCTTAATCCTTTATCCTTTCTCCTTTTGGCAAGACACCCTCCCTACAGGTCGGGTTTCCGCCTGTGTGAGGCTGACCGTGCCCGAGGCCTGGCCGTGAGGAAGGGCTATTCATCGAATGCGGAATCTGGAATCTGGAATTCTTATTGACATCGCTGGTACAATCGAGCCGAAAGGAATTTGCAGTATGAAGCTTGCCGAATTTGTTACAGAGTTCTCATACAACCAATTTGTCGTTTTTGACAGCGGGATTGAAGTGCCGGGAAACGAATGGACTGAAGATCATTCCAACCAGGGCTTTTCGAAGAATGCTTCTTCGGTGAGTTTTGGTACATTGCTCGATTTCGGCTACGCGCATGTTCAAGTGTTTGACCGCCAATATGAGTTAAACAGCGAGGACTCGCGAGTAATAGAAGTTCCGTTTTACACGGAGTCAGGAACGGTTCACGTCGAAGGTCCAGAGGAAAACGAACCTAACGCGGTCAGTGTTGAGCCCGGACAATATCTTCTTACAGCAGCTCAAAAAGCAAACTTTGATGACGAAACGTTGTTTGTATGTCTTCATTTCAAGAAGGCTGAGCCTGGAATCGCAAAAAGCCGAATCATAGTGCAGGACGATGACTTAAATCCGCCTGTCCGTCTCTTAGAATGACGCCAGAGCGAATTGCAATATCGCAGGCCTGATCCCGATTGTTCTATTGGAGTCGGGCAACCGAATCTGCGCGGCGAGGACTCTAACAGTTAAACCGCTCGAAAGTTACTCCTGTATGAAAGTAGAAATGTTAAGAACGGTCTTTGTCGCCTTGGTCTTTGCGATATCTGCAATTTTGTCGACCGCACAAATGCCGCCGATCGAGCCCGGCGTTCCGCTCGAGCTGGCGAAGTGGCGAGCCGCGCACTACAGCGACGTCCGCTACAAGCTAAACCTGACGCTAGAAAAGATGTCGCCGGTGTTAAAGGGAACGATGGAGATAAGATTGAAAGCTTATGGTGACCCGGTCGATCCCACAAAAGGACGCGGAATGCAGTACTTCCACATCGCTCCGATCATCCTCGATTGGCGGAGGATAAGGGGACATGAAGAACTCTCAACAATTTCTAATGTGTCCGTTAACGGCAGGAAAGTTGAACAGGGCTCCCGAGGCGCAGAGGCGGCAAAAGAGTTTCATGGAGGCGAAACTCGCTTTGCTGAGTACTACGAATACAACGAGCATCTTTTTTTCAGTTACGGCGTGGTGTCGGGCGAGAACGTTATCAAGCTCGATTTCACCTCGCCAATACTGACGAGCGGGTCGGCGATAACGCGGTATGTGGATAAAGAGGACGGGTCGGAGTATATCTACTCGCTCTTTGTCCCAAGCGATGCGAGCACGGCGTTTCCGGTGTTTGACCAGCCGGATCTGAAGGCGAGGTTTGACGACCTAACGATTGATGCTCCGCAAGACTGGAAAGTAGTCGCCAACAGTGAGGCTCTTGTCGCAACAGATACACTCGAGCTTTACGCCAATCCACCGGATGCCTTCAAGAAAGTAAATCCTCAGCCGATTTTAAAAGGACATGTCAGGACGCTTTTCCGTTCCACCAAACCAATTAGTACATATGTCTTCGCGTTTGCAGCAGGCAACTTTGACGTATTTGACGAATGCAAATATTTAAGACAAACCGGAACCGAGTCGTTGAATTGCGTTCCTTCAACAGACAAACGCGAACGGAGGGTTTCGAATCTATTTGTTCGTCGTTCCCAAGCAGAAAAATTCAGGCCGCACGCGGCTGAGGTGTTTCGGCTGAACCGTGAGGCGATCAAATATTTTGAGGAATATTTCGATTACAAGTTTCCGTTTCCTAAGTACGATCTGGTTTTGATACCGGAATTTCCGTTTGGCGGGATGGAGCATGCTGGGGCGACGTTCCTGCGGGAGTCGTCGATCATTTTCCCGCAGGAGCCGATTATGAACGACCACATTTCGCGGGCATTGCTGATCTCCCAAATGGCATTGCACCAATGGTTGCCCGCCACCCGATGCGGCGAACGCTCCGAAAGGTTCTGCCGAAAATAGGGGTATCGATCCACGAGCGCGGCCGCCGCATCTGGCGATGTGGGCTACACAGATGTCAACGTCTTCCACGGTTGGGTGATTGTTGCCAGTTTCGACTTTAGCGGAATAACTCCGAATTCCGAGTAGCGCCCTTCCTAACGGTCGGGCTACTGACAGCTCGGGCTTTTGCATTGGGACACTTACTTACGGGCGGGTGAGGGTTATGGGGAGGTCTTTTTGGGTGGTGTTGCCGGAGAAGTCGGCGGCGAAGACGCGGAGGATGTAGTTGCCGGGCGGGAGCGTGGCGGTGTCGATGAAGCCTTCGCTGAAGGTGTCGCCATCGACGCGGTTGGTGACGGCAAAGTTGAAGATGGTCTCGCCGGTCGCGCCGGAGCGGCTGCCGGGTGCGTAGGCGAATTTGACGGCCCGATGCGAGGGCATTTTCTCGAACGAGATGGTCCAGGAGTTTGGTTTTGAACTTGTAGCCGCGGCAGCGTCGGCAGCGGGATGGTGAGTGGCGAATGGTGAATGGTTAATTCCGGAATTCCAGATTCCGGATTCAGATTGCTGCCACGGCGAGGGGCTATTGGACTTGATGGGGTGATTTTGTGAGAATGTAATGTTTTCGTAATTTCTGGGTAATTTGCCCGGCCTGATCTAAACCGATGGTTGCTGAGAATCTTATCGGGTTTGATGCTTTGCCGCAGACCGTGCCGCACTATTGCATCGAATCTTTCCGCCGCAATAACAAGCCTGACGCGTTGTCTTTCAAGATAGACGATGTCTGGCACAGAGTTTCGGGCGCCGACGCCATTGAGCGAATTCGGCGGATCGCGCTCGGGCTTTCGCGGCTGGGCGTAAAGGCCGGCGACCGCATCGCCATCATCTCGGAAAACCGGCCGGAGTGGTCGTTTACGGATATCGCGATCCTCTCGCTCCGCGGCGTCAACGTTCCGATCTACACAACGCAGGCCGTCGATCAGATCCGCTATATCATCGAAAATTCGGGTGCGAAGATGCTCTTCGTCTCGGGCAAGAAGCTCTGGAAACACGCCGAATCGGTCATCCAGAGCATTGAATCGCTCGAGAAGCTGATCTTTTTCGATGCCGACTTTCTGCCGGAAGACGGCCGGGCGATGTCGCTCAAGGACCTCGAGGCCGAGGGCACCCGGAAGGACGAGATCGACAATTTTGACGAACTGCTGGCACAGGTCAAGGCCGACGACCTGGCGACGGTGATCTATACCTCCGGGACGACCGGCGAGCCAAAGGGCGTGATGCTGACCCACGAAAATTTTACGTCGAATGTGGCGGCCATCTCTAAGGGCCTGCCGATCAGGAACACCGATCGGTCGCTCGCCGTTCTGCCGCTCTCGCACATTTTTGAAAGGTCAGTTTTTTACGTGCTCTGCGCCAATGGCGTGGCGATACATTACTGTGCGGCGTTTGACCAGATCGCCGGCCATCTGCAGGAAGTAAAGCCAACGATAATGACGGCGGTGCCGCGGCTCTTCGAGCAGGTCTATCACAAGATAGTCAAGAAGGGGAAGGCTGCCGGCGGGTTCAAGACGAAGCTCTTCGATTGGGCACTCGGCGTCGGGCAGGATTACTGGCGGGCGAAGGATATGCACGAATCGGTGCCGGCGACGCTGGCGGCAAAACACGCACTAGCCTCGCGGCTCGTCTTCTCAAAATGGCGTGCGGGCGTCGGCGGGCACCTGCGTTTCTTCGTCTCGGGCGGAGCTCCGCTCTCGAAAAAGCTCTCGTATGCGTTTTGGGCGGCGGGCATCCCGATCCTGCAAGGCTACGGCATGACCGAGGCCTGCATCACCTGCGCAAACCGGCCGGAGGATAATAAGGTCGGCTCGATCGGCACGCCTTTCGAAGGCATCGAGATGAAGATCGATCCGGGCAACGGCGAGATCCTCATCCGCGGAAAAAGCGTGATGCAGGGCTACTATCAAAAGCCCGAAGAGACCGCGAAAGTCATCGACAGCGAGGGCTTCTATCACACCGGCGACGTCGGTTATGTGGACGAGGACGGGCATTTTTACGTCACCGACCGCATCAAGGACCTCTTTAAGCTGTCGAACGGAAAATACGTCGCCCCGCTGCAGGTCGAAAGCCTCCTCAAGCAAAGCCCGCTCGTTGCACAGCCGGTCGTCGTCGGCTCGGGCAGAAAGCAGGTCGGAGCATTGATCGTTCCGGACTGGGATGCCTTGAAGGAAACGCTCGCCGATGAAGGCATTGCTGTCGAGGGCACCCGCGAGGAGCTTTGCGTTAACCCCTTTGTTATCAAACGTGTGCAGAAAGACGCCGTTGACCTGACCAGGGAGCTTTCCGACTACGAAAGGGTCAAGCGTGTGTTTTTGCTGCCCAGAGAATTTTCGATCGATCGGGGAGAGATGACCCCCACGCTCAAGATCAAGCGCTCAGTTATCGATGAAAAATATGAGGATGCTATCGATGAGATCTGCGGAGGAAACTAGCTAAGCCAAATTCGAGATCCGGTCCCGTCACAGCGAAACCGAGTCGATCTCCTTGATCAAACGATCAAGAGTTCGGCTCGGTTCTTTCTTGCTCAGGATCGCCTCGGCGAGCTCAAAGAGCGGTTCCGGCATCTCCGGGCTGCTGATCTGATCGTGAAAATCGTCAGAGATCGGGTAATGCTCGTAAAACTCGGCCTCGGCAGCACAGAAATCGCAGGACCTTAGGTGCACGCGAATAAAGCCGCCATCTGAAACGGACATTTCGCCCGTCTGAAACGCGAGCAGGTCGTGAGAGGAAGGGCAATCGCCCTGTTTTTGAAAATCAGACATTATCTTCGATCAATGACGCTCGCGCTTCGAACACCATTTGGGAGCGTTCAATTTGCACAGTTCTATCGTTCATTTTGAGTAAACCGTTAATTATCAGTGGCTTCCAGAATTGGATTGGCGGCCAATCATCAGTCGTCTTCATGTTTCGTGGCTCACAACTTTAAACAATAAAAAAAGATGTTGCTCATGACTTGAAATACTGCTACTATTATTAACGTCAGCGGATCGCTCTATCGCTGACAGACCCGCCTTTCGATCAAACCAGGTAGTTGGGACCGCAAAGCAGTGAAAATCGCCACTGAGTAACAAAGATCGATTTTTCACGATCGGCCCGACGCACAAAAGACATCGCGGTTTCATCGCATCCTCAAACTTGCTATGACAACACCCTCATCACAAGACTCCCAAGTCCGTTCGCTGTCCGGCCGCCCGATCAAGATCGGGAAATGGAATGAGAATCTGGATGCATCGGACGTCAATCAGATCTGGATCGAGCTCCACCGCATCGTCGCGTCTCACCCGCTTGTTCGTGCATCGCGCCGGGCCGGATTTTTGGTCGAAGAAGGACGATACAACGCCTATACGGACCTGACGCAGGAATTGTTCGTCACTCTGCTAAGCAAAGATCGGTTTCAGCATTATATCGAGACCGGTATGACCGATCAGCAGATCGAAGCGGAGATCAGCCAGATCGAACTGAGCAACATGCTCACGTCGGAACTCCGAAAGCGTTACCCGGAATCTTATCGGCTCGCAAGAAGAATCTCGACGGTCGTTCAGCAAAGCGGGCGGTTCAAGCGTTTCGATAATCTTGGAAACCCGGACGCTCATCGGCGTTTGGCAGATCGGCTTTACGGCTTGGCAAAATGGCCTGAACAAAAGGCACGGCGCGATGTTCAGGAAATGGATATGCGCGTCAAGACGGTCTCGTTCTTTGCCCGCGATACGCGAATGGTCGGCTGCACCGGCGATGCACAGATCGTGATCAGCAACGTCGAGCTCGAGAAGCTTGTAATACGTATTTTCAAGGCGATCGATTCGCCGGTCGATATGCGCTCGCTGCGGTCGTTTGTAATGTCGCGGCTTCCGATCATGGACATACACCTTGTCCCGGTCGGTGGATCAGGCGACAGCGACGACCCGGAACGGATGCCGATGGAGATCGCAGATACGCGCGAGACGCCGGAAGACGGCTACCTCAGAAACGAGGCGGAAACGAACGCGGCTGGCCGGGTCGATGAATTTATGGAGGAACTTAGCGGTTCCGTTCGCGGCAAAGAGAAGCAGTTTGACCGGATGCTTCGGATACTCTGGCACTGCTATCTGATCTCTGACGGCGGCACGCAACTCGAGGTAGCCGAGATGCTCGGCGTCTCGGATTCGCTCGTCTCAGATTATCGCAAGAGGATCGAGTCAAATCTTCAGGGGCTCGCTTTTGAAGGAGTAAATGAAGCTCGGCAATTCGAAAAGGCCCTGCGGCAGAAGGTGAGGTCGGAGATAGAGTTGCGGGATCAGCGAGTGGCTGTCTAGGTGCCGATCTTGGCCATTGCCTCTTCAAAACGCGGATCGTCGCGAAGCGAATCAAGATTTCTATCAAGCTCGAAGTGAGGTTTATTCTCATTTCCGAGCTTGATCGCTTTATTGAGCCATTTAAATGCGAGGTCTTTGTCACCAAGGACGGCAAAGGCAGAGGCTGCCCAGTAGGCAGTGTCGTGATCTGCTTTTGCGAGCTTCAGCGCGTCCTCGGTCAATTGTCCGCGGGCATCCTCGGCCCGCCCTGCACCGGCCAGAAAAAGAGCGTAGAGCGGCCGGACACCATCCATCCGCGGATGGGCGGAAAGTACCTCTTCCATCAGCTTGATAGCTTCTTCTGCATCGCCGCGGTAGTAATACGTAGATGCCCGAAAGAGCTTGAGCATCGGATGGTTAGGCTCGGCCCGTTCGCCGATCTCGAGCTCAGCGATGGCGTTATTGTATTCGCGTTTGTAAACGAAAATTCGCGCACGGTTATAGGCTGAGACGGCGCGGGCAGCGGGGTCGAGCCGGGAAAGCCTTTCGAAGGCCTTTAGCGATTCCTCGTACTCGCCGTCGAGCCGATGGACGACGCCCTTCACAAAGAAAAGCGGAGCCTCGTTGGGGAACTGTTTTTTGAGTAGTTCGATCTCGGCACGCGCCTTTTTCTTCTCGCCGCGAGCCATATAGACCATCACCATCAGTACCCGAGCCTCAACGACGTTCGGATCGTAAGAGAACGCCTTGCTAAACGCAGATTCGGCGAGAGTGTAGTCTTCCGTTTCGCCGAGCCCTTTAAAAACACGATTGGCGTAACAGGCCCCAAGCCCGCTGTAGGCAAGGGCAAAGTGCGGGTCGAGCTCGACAGCACGCTTGAAGTTCTGGATCGCAGCATCGCAATCTTCGGCCGAAAGCGTCCGGAAGATGAATCGGCCGAAATGGTCGCGGCCGCGAAGGTATTCTTCCCATGCCTCATGGTTATCGGTCATCCGGCGGCCGAGTTTTTCCTGTTCGTTCTCGGAAAGCTCCATCCGAAGCCCTTCGAGGATCTTCTGGGCGATCTCGTCCTGAAGATTCAGGACGTCGCTCGCGTCGGCATCAATCCGGTCGCTCCAGAGGATATCGCCGCTGAAAACGTCGACCAACTGCGCCGTTACACGAAGCCGGTCACCGGACCGCAGAAATCCGGCCGAAAGCACGGCATTGGCACGAAGTTCTTTGCCGGCCTCGCGTGGGTCGACCTCTTTGCCCTGATATTTCGCAACGACGGAGCTCGGCCTGACGATAAGCGAACGAAGCTGTGCGAGTTCGGTGATCACAGCGTCAGCCAAAGCAAATTCGAAGAAGTCAGAGTCAGGGTCCTGGTTCAGGTTGCGAAAGGGAAGAATCGCGACGCACTTCTTTTCGGTCCCAGTCGATGTAGCGGTTAGAGGCGACTCGGGCATATTCGATGGCGGATTGGAAAACGAACCGAACGAGCCTGTGTTGCCCTCGCCCGTCTTTCCGGTGATCCAGCTCAGAGCCCGGCGGAAGACGCCGCTATCGAGGTGCTTAGGAGCAAATGTCTCGCCGGGCATCATGCCTGCTCCGGCCACTTGCTGATAAACCTGCCGCAGATCGTCGCGCATTTGCGATATCTTCTGGTACCGATTCTTAGGTTCCTTTTGGAGAGCCTTGTCGACGATCTCCTGCACTCCCGGAGGTATCGGATCGCGACGCAATTCAGCGATAGGCTTCGGTGTTCCATAAAGAACCTGATGGCGGACGTCGATGACCGTTTTGCCCTGGAATGCCCAGATGCCGGTCAGCATCTCATAGATCAAAACGCCGGTCGAGAAAATGTCCGATCGTTCATCGGCCCTTTCGCCGCGGGCCTGTTCGGGGGCAGCGTAGGTGGCGGTGCCGTAAGGAATGCCGAGTTCGGTAATGTCTGTGCGGTCTTGCCCGCGGGTCGCGTCAGTTAGCTCGTCTTCAAGCAGCTTGGCAAGCCCGAAGTCGAGAATCTTGACCTGGCCGCCGCTCGTGACCATCACGTTGCCTGCTTTAACGTCGCGGTGGATGATGTTCTTCGAATGGGCGTAGGAGAGAGCATCCGTAACCTGGATCGCGATCGAAAGAGCACTTGAGAGATCAAGCGGCCGGCCATTCACGAGTTGGCGAACATTCTTGCCTTCCACATACTGCATCGCGATGTAGAAGATGCCATTGGCGTCCTGAAAATCGTAGATGGTGCAGATATTCGGGTGATCGAGCTGAGAGCAAAGCTGAGCCTCGCGTTCGAAACGTTTGAAATTTGCCGTCTTGTTGGTGAGTTCCGGCGGTAGGACCTTGATGACCGCCTGGCGATTGAGCTTGGTGTCAAGAGCTTTATACACCGTGCCCTGGCCGCCCGAACCGATCTTCTCGAGGATCTTATATTGATTGATCTCAGAACCGATCATAATGACTTTGGATCGCTGAGCGGCCAACAAGGATGCCGGAGAAAAAGCCGCAGCGAACCTCAGATCAGGTAAGGGAATACTCTATGCCCAAAGGTGCAATTTCCAAAATCGGAAATGCGAAATTTCGGTTACTCGATCTGCAAACTGCAGATCATCGAGGTACGATCGTTCAGCCGCGGGGCGGATCGCCCCAACCTGAACCTACATATTCGCCGTTCTTTACAATGCACGGAACGGTAAGATCGCCTGCAGAAAAGGCGAGCATCTCACGCTGGCGTTCGATGTCGTTTTGAGCGTCGTATTCAACGAACTCGATCCCCTCGGCATTGAAATGGGTGCGGGCCTGATCGCAATAAGGACAGCCCGGCTTCGTGTACATCACCAATGACATTTTGATTTACTTCCCCCTGATGTGGAATAGTTTACCGAAGTAAATGAGTTCCTCAAAACAAGACGGTATCGTAGCAGCCAAAGGCCTCGATAGTGCAGAAGACCCGGATATCTTTCGGCCTTACGAGAGGCTGATCGAGATAACGATCCGCGGCGCCGCTTTCAAAGTGCCGGAGAACAATACAATTCTGCGATGCCTTCAGTTCCTCGAACTGCAACGCATCTCAGACGCAGAGCTTTGCTGGAACGGCAACTGCCAAAACTGTACAGTTCGGATAATCGAGAATGGCCGCGCTCGAACGGCAATGTCTTGCCGGACCGAGGCGGTACAAGGGATGGCCATCGAAGATATCAATCCGGCGATCGATATTTGACGTGTTTTAATACTTCGGGACCTTGTGATCCACCTCGTTTGACCATGCGGTGATGCCGCCTTTCAGATTCTTTAGGGCGCCGGTATAGCCGCTTTGCTGAAGTGCCTCGATCGCTCTCGCGCTTCTTCCGCCCATTTTGCAATGGATGACGACCTCTTTTTCGGTGTCAAGTTCGGACATGCGGCTGAGTATTTCACCGAGCGGGATCAGTTTTGCTCCGTCGATCTTCGCAAACGCGTGCTCTTCCGGTTGGCGGACGTCGATCAATTGAATATTTTCTCCGGCATCAAGCCGAGCTTTTAGGTTTGTTGCCGAGATCTCCTCGATCATCATTTTCTTACCTTCTTGAATCTTAAAATTGGTCTTAAGCGATGTTCCAATTGTGCGCTTTTTTCGACGGATACGCAACTCTTTACCTTATGCCCTTTCGCCGGCAAGGATTAGCGTAAGTCATACTTTTACAAAAATTTACATATAGAATCTCATTTCGGGCGAATCCGTATACTACAATCGAATTTTGCCAAATCAGTATGCGAAAAAGCCATTGGCCGTTCATTAAATCACTGTCCTTTCCTGCGCTCGTCGTAGTGTCACTTTTTGCCGCATCGTGTTCCTCGTCGCAATCGGCGGCAACGCAGGAAACGGGGCCCGCTCAGGAGACTACGGCTATTCCGATCACGACCGGGAAGTCAGAGTCGCGGCCGGTTCCGGCGTTCATTCAGGCGACCGGCTCGCTAGTCGCGGATGAGAAATCGAATATTGCCCCGAAGGTTGCCGGCAAGGTTGCGGATATCGCGGTCAACGTCGGCCAGTTTGTCTCGCAGGGAGCAGTTATCGCACGAATTGACGACCGCGATGCCCGGCTCGATCTCGCATCTGCACAGGCAAGCGTGAAGCAGGCTGAAGCGGCGGTAAGGCAGGCGGAGGCTCGGCTTGGGCTTGGACCGAATGGCAGGTTCAATGCATCGGCGATCCCGGAGGTCCGGGCGGCGAATGCGAACTATGAGCAACTCGTCGCGGAACTCAGGCAGGCGGAGGCGAACGAGAAGCGTTATCGAGAGCTGGTCGAGACCGGTGACGTCGCGATGGTCAGTTATGAGCAGTTTCGGCTCGCTCGCGACACGGCTCGAGCACGGGTCAACAGTGCCCAAGAGCAACTCAATGCTCAGATCAACAACGCCCGTCAGAACAATGAACTTATTCGAAGTGCCGAAGCTGCGGTTGAATCTGCAAGGGCGCAGGTTCGCATCGCCGAGCAGGCGATCGCCGATACAGTGATCCGTGCACCTTTCTCCGGGTTCGTCAGCGAACGTCCCGTTGCGGTCGGCGAGTTCGTTTCGACAGCTACCGTCGTTGCAACGCTTCTCAGAACAAACCCGATAAATATAGAGATACAGGTCGCTGAGGCTGATGTTCCGTTCGTCAGCATGGGCAGAGGCGTTTCGCTCGAGGTCGAGGCATACAGCGACCGCAGATTCTCCGGGGTCGTTACGGCGATCAATCCGGCGGTTGATGCGGCCTCACGTTCGGCGATCGTGGAAGCTTCGATCGAGAACGGCGACAATGCACTCAGGCAGGGAATGTTTGCGACGGCTAGAATCAATAAGGAAGGTGGTTCGGTCGGTGTTTTTGTTCCCAAGTCGGCGGTTTATAACCACCTTCCGACCGCTTCGCGTCGCGTTTTCGTGATCCAGGACGGCTTGGCCCGGCTGCGAACAGTACAAACCGGGCCCGAAGAAGGCGATAGTGTTCAGATCCTGATCGGCATCGAAGCAGATGAGATCATCGCGACTAGCAATCTTGACCAACTTTATGAAGGAGCGAGGGTCGCGATATAGACACAAGGGGTTTGATTTATGCAATGGTTAGCTGAGATCTGTGTACATCGTCCGGTGTTCGCTACCGTGATCGTGCTCTTCATCACGGTTGTCGGCGGCTTTAGCTTTTTTACGCTTGGCGTTGACCGGTTTCCGAAGATCGACCTGCCGACGATCTCCGTCTCAACAGGCAATCCCGGTGCTGCCCCGGAGGAGATCGAAGCTGAGGTCACGGACATTGTCGAGGCAGCTCTTAACACGGTCCCGGGTGTTGAGGAAATGCGGTCAAGTTCGTCGCGTGGCCGCTCGAACGTAACACTCACCTTTAACCTCGAAAAAGATCCGGACGTTGCGTTCCAGGAAGTGCAACAGAAGCTTAGTGGCATTGCAAATCGCCTGCCGGACACCGCCGATCCGCCAGAGGTTCAGAAGTCGGACCCGGACTCGCAGCCGGTCATTCAGTACGTGATCTCAGCTCCACGCGACGTTATCGAGCTTTCAACCCAGGTCGAGGAGTTGATCCAGAAGCGGATCGAGTCGGCGGATGGAGTCGGCGAGGTCTTCATGTACGGCCAGCGTCGGCGGCAGGTCCGTATCAGCATCAACCCCGAACGCCTCCGGGCCTACAACATTTCGGTCACTGAAGTTGTAAATGCCGTTCGTGCGCAGAACCAGGAACTTCCTGGCGGTGATCTTGTCGAAGGGCCGCGAACGCTCGGTGTCCGCACCTTAAGTAAGCTGACCGAGGTCGCTCAGTTCAACAATATCGTCATCACGACCCGCAACGGCTTTCCGATCAAGGTCTCAGACATCGGCCGCGCCGAGGAGAGCGGGGTCGAGCCGACAACATCAGCCTCATTGGATGGCGTTCAGTCGGTTTCGGTCGGTGTGCGAAAGCAGGCCGGTGCGAATACCATCGCGGTCATCAGGAACGTGAAGGACCGAATGGCACAGATCATTCCGAACCTTCCCGATGATATGAATGTCGTGATCATTCGTGACCAATCGGAGTTCATTGAAAATTCGCTCCACGCCATTGAGGAGCATCTGATCCTAGGCGGGCTCTTTGCCGCGATCATCGTTTTCTTTTTCCTTTGGAATTTCCGCTCAACATTTATCGCAGCACTCGCGATCCCGATCTCTATCATTGGTGCCTTTGCGGCGATCTCGGCATTTGGTTACTCGCTGAATCAGATGACGATGCTGGCCCTGACGCTGATGGTCGGCATTGTGATCGACGACGCGATCATCGTTCTTGAAAACATTTACAGGTTCGTTGAAGAAAAGGGAATGACGCCGGTCCAAGCGGCGATCGAGGGCACAAAAGACATCGGCCTTGCAGTTCTCGCGACGACGCTTTCGCTACTGGCGGTCTTTATTCCGGTCGGTTTCATGACAGGGATCGTCGGCCGGTTTATGTCGTCCTTCGGCTTGACGTCCGCGGCGGCGATCGCGATCTCGTTGGTCGTTTCGTTTACGCTGACGCCGATGCTTGCCTCTCGCTGGATCAAGCGGCCGGAGCGAAAGGAAGCCGAAAATGACGGCAGCGGCGAAAAGAGCGGCGGCCACGGGCACGACTCAAAGTCAGGCAAGTTCTGGCAAAAGATCGACGGCGGCTATACCTTCATGCTCAAGCTCGCGATGGCGCATCGCTGGGCGATCGTGTTGATCTGCATTTTGACGGTGGCATCTATCTTCCCGCTGTACAAATACGTCGGCATGGCGTTTTTGCCCGATGAGGACGAATCGCTTTATCAGGTCAATCTTCGCGGCCCGCAGGGCACATCGCTCTCGGCAACGCAAAGCATCCTGGACCGCATCGCCCGCGACATCCGGGCCGAGGTTCCGGGTGTGAAATCTACACTAGTATTAGCCGGATTCGGCCGGGGCCGTGGACCCAATAATGGTTTTATAAATGTTTCGCTTGTGCCGGTAAGCGAACGCGATCTTTCGCAGTCTGAACTGATCAACAAGACCCGTCAGATCGCCCGAAAATATTCCAATAAGGACTACCAGATAAGTGTCTCCGCGTCGTCCTCGATCGCGGGCAGTATTGGGCTCGGCCGCGGCGGCAGCGGCGTTGGGTATTTTATTGCAGGGCCTGATATGGCTCGGCTTAACGACTACGCCAACATACTGGTCGAGAAAATGAAGGCCGACCCGGCCTTCCGCGACCCAGATTCCTCGGTCGAGGTCGGAACGCCGGAGATCCGGGTTGCGATCGATCGGACAAAGGCAGCCGACCTTGGCGTAAGAGCCGGTGACGTGGCTCAGGCACTTAACACTCTTGCGGCCGGACAGATCGTTTCGTCGTACAGCGAGGGATCGAATCAATATGATGTAGTGGTTCGGGCCGATGAGCCATTTCGGCGAGACCGCAGCAATTTCAATCTCTTTACAGTGGCATCGACCAACGGCGGAACGGTTGGCCTCGACCGCGTCGTACGGCTCGAAGAAGGCCTCGGGCCTTCAACCATCAACCGGCTGAACCGTTTGCGGCAGGTTTCGGTAAGCGCCGGGCTTCCGCCAAACACCTCTGAATCAGATGCACTCGCCAAGCTCGAAACGTATGTTAAGGAACTAAATCTTCCGGCGGAATATGTTTCCGGAGTGACGGGACAATCGAAGGAACTGCAAAAGGCATATGAGAGCTTTATGCTGGCGTTCCTTCTTTCCTTCGTCTTTATGTATCTGGTGCTTGCTGCTCAGTTCGAATCGTTCATTCACCCGATCACTATTTTGCTGACTCTTCCGCTGGCGGTGCCTTTCGCTCTGCTCTCGACAGCACTTGCCGGGCAAACGCTGAACATCTTTTCTGCACTCGGCATCTTGCTCTTGTTCGGAATCGTGAAAAAGAACGCCATTCTGCAGATCGACCACACCAACTCGCTTCGGGCTAAGGGTATGAATCGCTACGATGCGATCATTCAGGCGAACCGCGACCGATTGCGGCCGATCCTGATGACAACGCTCGCTCTAGTAGCGGGAATGATCCCGCTTACGCTCGGAACTGGAGCCGGTGCGGCGACCAACCGTTCGATCGGCATTCTGGTTGTCGGCGGCCAATCGCTCTGTTTGCTGCTTACTCTTCTTGCGGTTCCCGTGTTCTATTCGCTATTTGACGATGCCGGCGAAAACAAATTTTTCCGAACTATCGGCGACGGGCTTGGCCGAATGAAGGACGCGGTCACCAAGCCATTCTCGGCAGCATTCTCGAGCAAGTTCAGCAAGACCAAAGAAGAATCAGGTGCGGTTGATCTCGACAGCGACGACCTAGTGGAGGGCGGTAGACGAGCTTAGTCCAATGAGTATTACAGCGCCCCTTACATGTCCTATCGCGCGCTTTGGAGCGTGGCCGGCGGCAATCATGCTGGCGGCCCTTTCTGCCGTGCAGGTTGTGGCCGGGCAGGACGCTCCACCTCCGCTTCCATCGCCGACACCTATCCCGATCGAGCGCACAACGCCCGCGGATCTTCCGGATGAACCGCCTCCGGTCGCACCCGATTTCAAGGCTCCGTCGCGTCCGCTTCCCACGACGGACCGAATTGGCGTGGACGTTGGCAACCAGGTGCCGCTGACGCTTGATAACGCTATCCGCTTGGCGCTCGAGAACAACAATGCGATAGCTATTTCACGGAATGACGTTGAGATCGCTGAGTTTAACCTGCGAAGGGTTGAAGGCGTTTATGACCCCCTGATATTCTCGGATGCCTTTTATGAAAGATCGACCACGCCGACTGCCTCGGCCATCGGCGGTGCGGTCAATGGAGCCGTGACACAGACGCGACTATTCGGCTCGGGCGGAGTGCAGGGGTTTACGAGGAAGTTCGGCGGCTCCTACGTTGCCCGGTTCGATTCGACACGTTCGACTACGAGCAATACCAACGCATTTCTCAACCCAAACTATCCTTCGCTGCTTACGGTTCAATACACGCAACCGCTGCTTCGAAATCGGGCAACCGACAGCAACCGCCGGCAGATCGAGATCGCGAAAAAGAACCTGAGCCTGACCGATTCGCAGTTTCGTGCACAGGCGATCGAGGTCATCTCGCAGGTCGAGCAGGCGTATTGGAATTTGGCATTTGGGTTAAGGAACCTGCAGGTCCAGATCGATGCTGTAAAGCAGGCTCGGGCACAGCTTGAAAGCAATGAGCGGCTGGTTTCACGCGGGGTGCTCGCCCCGATCGAGGTTGTCGCGGCAACGGCCCAGGTAACATCGCTTGAGCAGAACGTATTCGCGGCGCAAGAGGATGTCACCAGAAATGAGAACATTCTGAAGACCCTGATCGCCCCCGAACGCGATGCTTCGGTCTGGGCTCAGGCTCTGACACCGGTTTCGCCAGTGAGCTTTGAGGCTCCGAGGATCGGGCTCGAGGTGGCGATAGCTGAAGCCTTGAAGAACCGTCCCGAGATCGCTCAGCTCGAAACCAGCGTCGAGATCAACAAGATCGACAAGGCCTTTTTCGAAAACCAAACGAAGCCGCAGATCGACCTCGTAGGTTCGTACTCGTCACAAGGCCTTTCGGGAGCCGAGACAGAGCGGGCTATCGATCCGACGACAGGTATCAGCCGCGTTCCGCCAAACCTGGTCGGCGGCTATCTTACATCGCTCGGTAGTTTAATATCTCAGGACTACCCGACCTTTCGCGTCGGTGTCACGATAACGCTTCCGTGGGGAAATACTGCGGCGAAGGCCGATCTCGGCCGCACACTGGTTGAGGAACGCCGCATCGGGAACCTGCGGGCACAGGCCGAGCAGGCAATAGAGGCCGAGGTTCGTAACGCCCTGCAAGCTCTTCGTTCCGCCGAGGCACGGGTTGCTTCGGCATTGGCGAATCGTTCCGCCGCCGAGCAGCTCTATGAAAGCGAACGGCGGCAGTTCCAGTCCGGGACGACCACATTTTATCGTGTCCTTGAACGGCAGAATGACTTGATCGCTTCGCAAGGCCGCGAGCTGCAGGCGCAGACGGACCTCAACCGGGCGATCTCCGAGTTTCAACGGGCGACCGGTACAACGCTCTCAGCAAATAATGTCTCGGTTACTGACGGCCGCAACCTCTTATTCCGAAGTCGCGACCGCGAATTCACATTCAACGCACGGCCGCTTCTCCCTGTGAGTTCGGCGCCGAAAGATTAAGCCCTTTTATCAGATCTTATAACCACCGCGAGTCAATGCAGTCTCGAAGCCGACCTTATCGACGGCCTTTATATAAGCGTCTCGCGGCTCGACGATCCCTTTCTGGACGAGTGCGAACAAGGCATCATTTAGAACAACCATCCCGTGGTTCTTGCCGGTCTGCATGGCCGATGGTATCTGGAATGTCTTCCCCTCGCGTATTAGGTTGCTGATCGCGGGCGTGACTATTAGTACCTCGAGTGCTGCGACGCGTCCGCCGCCTTTCTTCGGCAAGAGCGTCTGGGCGATAACGCCCTTGAGCGATTCGGAAAGCATTACGCGGATCTGCTGCTGACGGTCGGCGGGAAACTGGTCAATGATGCGGTCAATGGTCGAGGACGCGGTCGTCGTGTGGAGCGTTCCGAAGACGAGGTGGCCCGTTTCGGCGGTCTCGATGGCGATAGAGATCGTCTCAAGATCTCGCATTTCGCCGACGAGCACGATGTCCGGGTCTTCGCGGAGAGCGGCACGGAGAGCGTCCTTAAATGAACTCGTGTGGTTGTGGACCTCACGCTGGTTGATCAGGCACTTTTGGTTTTCGTGAACAAATTCGATCGGGTCCTCGATGGTGATTATATGGTCATCACGGTTCTTGTTTATCGAGTCGATCATCGCGCAGAGCGTGGTCGATTTACCCGAACCGGTCGGGCCGGTAACGACGACAAGGCCTTTCGAGAGATTGCAAAGATCCATTATTGCCTTTGAGAGGCCAAGGTCCTCGGCCGTCAGGATCTTTGAAGGTATAACGCGGAACACGCCGCCCGAGCCCTTTCGGTCGCGGAATACGTTGCAGCGAAAGCGGGCGAGCCCGGCGATCTCATAGGCAAAGTCGGTATCGTTTCGCCGGCCAAATTCCTCGCGGTTCTTCTCCGGCATTATCGACGTAAGAAGCTCGGAGATCGTTTCAGGCGTTAGCGTGCCTTCATCAGATTCAAGCGGCTGTATCCGTCCGTCCTTGCGGATCATCGGCACCGCCTCTGCCGAAAGGTGAAGGTCGGAAGCACCAGATTCCGCCATCTTGCGGAACATCGCTTCCATTCGGTCAACCATCACAAGATTCACCTTGCGGCGGTCGGTCTGGCGACGGTCAACGAGCGGAGCGGCCTCCACCATAACAGGGGCGGCTTCGATCTCCGGCTCCGGGACATATTCGCGGGGCGGTGGGATGAATCCCGAAGGATCCTCATAGAGCGGCGGGATGAATCCCGAAGGATCCTCATAGAGCGGCGGAAGTGATTCGGACGCCGCGTGGCTGTCAAAAACTTCGATCGCGGGAAGTTCGGCTGCGACGGTTTCTACAGGTGAGCTTGGAAGATCCTCGAAATGCAGAGGCTCCATCACCGGAGAATTCGAGACCCCACGCGATTGGCGCGAAAAGATCGGCTTTACCGATACGACGAAACCCGCGGGCGATTTGCGAATGTGAAACTGGAAATTGCCAAGATTGTGCGGATGGGTGAATTCGACCTCATTGGAGGACGGGAGCTGCATCCGGACGTCCGGCGGGATCAACGGAAAAATGAGCCCCGTGATCTCGGACCCGGAAAGCGATTCGGGAGCGACCTCGGCCATGCCGGTAGTAGAGAGTACGACCGGGCTTTTGTTGGGTTCGAGCCTGAGTTCTTCGCTCGAACTAGACATAAGTACACTTAGATACTGGTTCAGTTTATCCATTGTTTCGAAGGCACGGGAGCGATCAGTGAGGTAAAAGAACGAAGGGTGCCCTTTGCAGAACACCCTATAAGATTAGCACAGCCGAACAGCTTTTGTCAGCGTTTTTTATATCGTGATGGCTTCCTGATATTCGCCCCAAACGCCGCGTAGAGCGTGGCCGATCTCGCCGACTGTGACCGATGCCTCAACGCAATCAAGAATCCGCGGGAGAAGGTTCTCCGTTCCCGCTGCAGCTTCTTTTAGTTTCCGCATTGCCGTATCCGCTATTGCCGCATCTCTCCGACTACGCAAAGCTTGAAGCCGTTCGACCTGGTCGCGTTCGATGGCCGGATCTACGGAAAGCGTCGGGATATGTCCGTCTTCTTCTATCCGGAACCGATTGACGCCGACGACGATCGCATCCTCGGCCTCGACCGCCTTTTGGTATTGATACGCGGATTCCTGAATTTCCCGCTGAACGTAGCCGGTCTCGATCGCACGGAGCATGCCGCCCATGTCGTCGATCTTGCGGATGTAGTCTTCGGCAAGCCGCTCGAGTTGGGTGGTCAGTTCCTCGATCGCGTAACTGCCGGCAAGCGGATCGACCGTGTTGGCGACGCCGGATTCGTGGGCGATCACTTGTTGGGTTCGCAAGGCGACCCTCGCGGCGTTCTCGGTCGGGAGCGAAAGGGCTTCGTCCATTGAGTTCGTGTGCAGGCTTTGCGTCCCGCCGAGCACGGCGGCGAGGGCCTGGATTGTCGTTCGGGCGATGTTCACCTCGGGCTGTTGGGCGGTCAGGGTCGAGCCCGCGGTTTGAGTGTGGAACCTGAGCATCTGCGACTTTGCAGCCTTTGCCCAAAAGCGGTCGCGCATTATTTTCGCCCAAAGCCGGCGGGCCGCACGGAACTTCGCGACCTCTTCCAAAAGGTCGTTGTGGGCGTTGAAAAAGAACGAAAGCCGCGGGGCGAAGTCGTCCACATCGAGGCCGACGTCAATCGCCGCCTGGACGTAGCAGATCGCGTCGGCGAGCGTAAAGGCAAGCTCCTGAGCGGCGGTCGAACCCGCCTCGCGGATGTGGTATCCGGAGATGGAAATGGTGTTCCAGTTCGGAACCTCGGCGGCGCAAAAAGCGAACGTATCGGTGATCAGACGCAGCGAGGGCTTTGGCGGATAGATGTAGGTTCCGCGGGCGATATATTCCTTAAGAATGTCGTTCTGGATCGTCCCGTTGACCTTGTCAAATGGCACGCCCTGCCTGCGGGCAACGGCGAGATAGAGGCACAGAAGTGTTGACGCTGTTGCATTTATCGTCATCGAGGTCGAGACGCGGTCGAGCGGAATGCCGTCGAAAAGCGTGAGCATATCGTCGATGCTGTCGATGGCGACGCCAACTTTTCCGACCTCGCCGAGAGCGAGTGGGTCGTCCGAATCGAGCCCGATCTGCGTGGGTAGGTCGAAGGCGACGCTGAGTCCGGTCGTGCCCTGTGAAAGCAGGTATTTGTACCGCTCGTTCGATTCTTTGGCGGTCGCAAAGCCGGCATATTGCCGCATTGTCCAAAAGCGTCCGCGATACATATTCCGGCGAACGCCGCGGGTGTAAGGAAATTCACCCGGAGCGCCGAGATCTGCTGCGGGATCTACTTCCGAGATGTTGTCAGGGTTGAAATCGTTGGGGAGTTCGATGCCTGAGCTTGTCAGGAATTGCTCCCGCCGTTCGTCTGCCATATCGGGAATAGATTACCATAGTTCTTTCGTGATAAGGGTTTGGCCGAAGTCCGCCGCAGAAGACGTAACGTGAATTATTTCAACTACTTCACAGAGATAGAAGATGCATTTATCCGCCGCCGCGGCAAGCACCTGCTGCTTTCACCGATCGATTGGGCGCTGATCGAGGGTTGGCAGAATATGGGCGTTCCGCTTCATGTAGTGATCCGCGGCATCGAGACGGTGTTCGATAATTTCGAGGCGAATCCTCGGCCGCGGGCGATCAAGTCGCTGATGTTTTGCCGCGAGGAGGTCGAGGCCCGATATCAGGAATGGCTCGCTTCGCAGTCGGGCCGCTCGGCCGAGACGGGCACGGATGAAGCACGGCCGGGGTTTACGATCGAGGCGATCCGCGAACACATCGAAAGGGCGGTTGCGGCGCTCGGGCAGATCAATGTTCCGAGCCTTCGTGAGGCCTGCGATCGGGCCGCGGAAAGGCTTCGTGTCCTCTCGGGCGAGGTGACGAGCGACTTCGAAACGGTCGATAAGGCCCTCAACGACATTGAGGAATTTCTCGATGAAGCGATGCTATCGGAACGCGAAAGCCCGCATCTAAAGAAGATCGAGGCCGAGGTGAAGTCGCAGCTCAAGACCTATAAGAAGGAAATGTCGAAGGATGCCTATGAGAACACTCATCGGCTGATGCTGCTCAAGCGGCTCCGCGAAGAATATGGAGTTCCCCGCCTCGGTTTGTTTTACTTATGACCGTACGAATTCTTTCGATAGCATTCTTGTTCGCTTTTTCAGCGGCTACCGCGTTCGGGCAGGGAAGCCCGAAACCGCCCGGCGTCCCGATCAAGGAGATCCAATCACCGGAGAAGCCGAGCGATACGATCGTCGGCGTCAGCGGGCGTATTTATTCTAATCCTGATCTCGGCTTCCGGATAACGTTTCCGGACGAATGGTTGATTCCCGGCGATGATTTTGAGGACTACCTGAAGTCGCAGGGTATCGACATCGGACTCAAGGCACCGGAGAGCATCGGCCGGATCGATCAAATACAACTAGAGCGAGCTCTTGAGCGCGTCCGCGTACTGGTAACGGCGTATCGGGCGATGCCGGGCTCGGAGGAGAACGCGATCGTCCGCGTCGCGGCGGAGGACCTAAGTACGGTTCCGCAGGTAAAGGATGCGGTCGATTATGTTGATCTGATGCGGAGCCAGTTTGCCGCCGCTCGGACTCCGCCGGACTTTAAGTACTCGGAAACACAGGCCGAGCGGCTCGGCAGGCACCAGTTCGCCTTCATCGATACCGAGAACAACGCCGGGAAGAAACGAATGTACGTCACGGTTCGGCGCGGCGTCGCATTGCTATTTACCCTGAGCTATTCAAAGCCCGCTGACCTGGCAACATTCAGGCGAATAATGTCCGAATGTGACTTCAGCATCAAGCCACAAATGTGACCTGAGTTTTCATTGGCCCGGAAAGTGTGTTAAACAAGCAGGCGACCCAAATAAGATCTCCGGAGCAAACAATGAACAAATTAAGGATAAAAAAACTCGGGATTCTGTCCGTTGCAAAAATGTATGCGGTGATGGCATTCGTCATCAGCCTTCTGATCGCGATACCGTACGGGCTTTTCATCATCGCCTTCTCATTGATCGGGGCGGCCGGTGCATCCGGTTCCAGCAGCGAAGGTGCCTTGGCACTCGGCGGCGGCGGAATCGTAATGGGCATAATCGTTATGATCGCGATCCCGATCATGTACACCATCATTGCCTTTATCGGCGGAGCCCTCGGGGCGGTCATTTATAACATTCTCGCCGGCATTGTCGGCGGCATCGAAATCGAAGTAGAGAACATAGCTTGAGCACTGAAATAAGCGTCGGCGACCGATTGACCGTTCGCATTGAAAAGATCGTTCCCCGCGGCCTCGGCCTCGGGTTTGAGAACAGAACACCGATATTCGTCTCGTTGGCGGCGGCCGGCGACCTCGTCCGCGTGGTCGTTTCGCGGGTGAAGGGAAGCGCCGTTTTTGCCGAGATCGAGGAGGTGCTTGAGCCCTCGCCCGATCGCATCGAGCCGCCTTGTGAATACTTCGGCTCGTGCGGCGGCTGCGATTTTCAACAACTGAATTACGGGGCCCAGCTCGAGGCAAAACACGCGATGATCGCCGACTGCCTTCGCCGGATCGCAAAGCTCGACCCGGTGCCGGAGATCGAGATGGTCGGTTGCCCGGAGCCTTTCCGCTATCGGCTGCGGGCACAATGGCATGCCGATGCGAGCCGGGACATGATCGGCTACTACCGACGGAATTCGCGCGACCTGATCGACGTGCAGTCCTGCATGGTGCTTGTACCGGAACTTGAGGAGGAATTGACGCGGTTGCGAGGCGGGCTGCACAGCATCGACCCCAAACAGACGAAGATCCAGATCGACTCGGTGTGTGGCCTAAATGGCGAGGTTTCGACATTCTCACGCGAACTGCTTGAGCCGACAAAGCAGATCAGGCTTGAGGCTGCCGGCGAGCGTTTTACATTCTCCGCACGGACGTTCTTTCAGGGAAATCGCTTTCAGATCGATAGGCTGGTCGCGACGGCGATCGGTGAAGATTCAGGCTCGCTCGCTCTTGATCTTTATTCCGGCGTAGGGCTTTTCACCTTGCCGCTGGCCCGAAGGTTCGAGCGGGTGATCGGTGTTGAGGAAAGCCGTTTTGCGGTCGAATATGCCAACCGGAATGCGGAGACCGCGGGGCTTGGAAACGTCGAATTTGTAGCCGAACCGGTGCGAAAGTTTCTTGCGGAAAGTGACTTGGCCGGCGTTGATCTGGTCCTGCTTGATCCGCCGCGGGCTGGAACGGAAGCGGACACCATAATGAACTTGATCGCTCTGAACCCGCGGGTTGTCTCATATGTTTCATGCGAGCCATCGGTCCTCGCCCGTGACCTGAAACGTTTTGTCGAGAACGGCTATCGCATCGAAAAGCTTACCGCGATCGACCTTTTCCCGCAGACGCATCACGTCGAGACGATAGCTCGTCTCGTCAGCCCTTCAGCTTGACGGCCGTTCCATAGGCAAGAACCTCGGAAGCGTTGGTCATTATCGAGCTGGTCGTGAATCGCAGACAGATGACGGCATCGGCATCGAGTTCCAATGCGGCCTTTACCATTCGGCTGATCGCCGTTTGTCTTGCCTCCGTAAGCATTTCTGAGTAACCGCCGATCTCTCCCCCGACAATGGATTTGAGGCTGGCAAATATATCTTTGCCAATGTGTTTTGTTTGCACTACGTTTCCGGTGACGACCCCGAGTACCTCAGCGACCTCGCGTCCGGGTATCATGTCAGTCGTGGTATAGATCATTCTCCGCTGCATTCATTGCCTCCGTTTTCGCTAAATTGTTGATCATTATAGGGTCTTATGTTCTGTAAGTTTAAACTTAATCATACGTAATTCGTAAATGAGTCCAGCGAGCGGTTTGAATAGAGCTATTCAACTACTCTAAACTTCAAATTATGGCAAAAAAGAAAGCGGATTCGGACGAACCGGCGGCGATCATCAAGAGCTTTTCCGTGCGTTGCCGCTACTGCGGGCAGAAGAACACGGTAAAGGAAGGGTACCGGAACAACGAGGCAAACTGCGGCAAGTGCAAACTCCCGCTCTCGAACGAGGCTCATAAAAAGTGGGCGAACCTCAACAAACACGATTACATTCACCCGGCGGACAGCAAGGCTCTCGCGGCACTTCGGGCGATTCCGGGTCTTGATACGGGCGTCAAGAAGCTGCTTGAGGTGACGGGTGAATCGGCGATCCGAGTGACCTTTATGGCGAGTGCCGTCAAGGTGACGCCGAAGCAATGCCCCGACCTTTACGCGAAGCTTCAGGTCGCCTGTGCGACGCTTGGCGTTGAGGCTCCGGATCTTTTCATTCAACAGAATCCGATCGTTAACGCATTCACCGGCGGCGTTGAAAAGCCGATCATCGTGCTCCATTCAGCGCTTATTGAGCGGCTTAGCGAGGAAGAAACGCTGGCGGTCATCGCCCACGAGGTCGGGCATATCCACGCCGAGCACGTGCTTTATCTGACTGCGGCGCAATTGATCCTGGCCATCGCGACCATTCCGCTTGCATCGCTGCCGATCGCGGGAATTCTCAAGGAAGTGCTTACGGCCTCGATGCGAGGTGCTCTGCTCGCCTGGATGCGAAGGGCCGAGCTTTCGTGCGACCGGGCGGCTCAGCTTGTTGTTCAGGACCCGCATGTCATCGGGCGGACGATGATGAAGCTAGCGGGCGGCACGTTCGCGTCGAAGATAAACTACGAACTCTTTCTCGAACAGGCTCGCGAGTTCCAGAAGAATTACGACCAAAGCAAGCTCGATAAATTTTGGGCGGACATCATCAATGCCGGGCTCTCGCACCCGTTCCCGGTTTGGCGTGTCTCGGAGATCCTCAAATGGACCGAGAGCGGCGAGTACGAAAAAGTGCTCCAGCACGCTTAAGAACAGCGGCAGTTTTCAGAGCTTTTCTTTTCTGTGACTTTGTTCTGTGTCTTTGTTCAGTGGATTCTGTGGTCTTTCCCTCGTCTGATCGGGGTAAACCACAGAATGCACAGAAGGAAAACCGAAACACACAGATCAGATCCGACTCGGCTTTCCGGACGGTCGCGGTCTAAACCTCTAACAAACTACTTTACAAACAGCTCCATTGCCCGGCGACGCGCATTGCGGGTGCGCCTGAGCCGCCTGCCTGGCAGGGCGTCGTGTCGCGGCGGCAGTTTTGGCAATAGACCATCGTGCCGTTCTCGGCCGTGGCCGGGAGCGCGTTTAGTAGCAGGCTCGGCATCTGGACGGGCGCACCGAAGCGGACATCGGTGCCGAAATAGGTCGGGTGGCCGCGGAGTTGGCCCTCGCCGGGCTGGCCGGTCATAAAGATAACCGTCGCCTTGTCAAAGTTGTTCGGCGTCCCGCCGGTGCAGCCGAGTATGTAGCCGTCGAAGCAGAAGCGGTCGCCGG
Organism: Acidobacteriota bacterium; assembly: GCA_016716435.1. Classification (NCBI taxonomy): domain Bacteria; kingdom Pseudomonadati; phylum Acidobacteriota; species Acidobacteriota bacterium. The sequence continues at coordinate 442,354 of JADJWI010000008.1, forward strand.
TCGAATAGACCCGCACGCGGTCATCGGCCTGAAATGTCCTTGCGCCATAAAGGTTGCCGGTCGAGACGAGCGTCCGCCGAGCTTTAAAGATCATCGGATGCTCGAAGATGGAATTGACGATCGTGATCGGATACGAATAATCGCCGGCGAGCGGGTTTTGGACTTCGTTATAGACGAGCGAATTCGTCATCGCCTCGGTCTGAGAACCGATTATTGTTAGGTTGCCGCTGTCGAGAATATTAAGAAATGTTCCGCCGAGGGCGTTGGTAAATCCGCCGCCGAAGGTGTCCTGAACAATGACCATTCCGACGCGTTCGAAGTGCATCGAGTTGGCTGCCTGCCCGGCCTGCCTTCGCGGATTAAGGAACAAACAGCCCTCGATCTTCCAGTCGGTATTCCGCGAATTGACGAAGATACCGGTGTCGCGATTGTAAATGAACCGGCTGTTAATGATCTTGACGTAATCGAACTGCCAGTTCAGGTTCGTTTGCGGCAGCCCGTAGGCATTTATCCCGCGATTGAAGCCATGAAAAACGACGTGATCGGCGACGAAGCCCTGCGAAGAATTATAGGCGCCGATCGCTTCAAGCCCGTTGGTGTTGTTATTTGAGCGAGCGAAGAGTTCGATGTTGCGGAGCGTAACGTTCTCAACGCATTCACCGATACGGAAGAGCGAGCGGTTCGCTCCGTCAAGCGTTATGCGGACCGGATTTTGCCGCGGAATGTCGCTGGTCGATGCCATCGAGTGAAGCCCGGTCGAGCCTTCGAGTGTGATCCCCGAAGGCAAGGCGATCGGGCCGGTGACGACGTATTCGCCATCGGGAACTCGGACCGTGCCGCCGTTGCGCGAAGCGATGAAGGCCATCGCACTCCGGAAGGCGTTCGTATCATCGGTCCGGCCGTCGCCGACCGCTCCGAAGTCGCGGATATTGAAGAACCCGGCCTCTCGCGGATCGGGCTCGGCGATCCAATCGTAGCTTACCGTGCCAGCGAACTGGTCGCCTGTCAGCGTGATGCGGTATCGCTTATCGGCACCGGTAAAGCACCATTTATTGGTCGCGGCATTGGCCCGGAAGGTGACGCTACCCGCCGAGCTCTGGACGATCGATGTCCCCGAACCCGCACATGGCTTAATGTCCATCGGGGTCGCCCGGTCGAGATCGGTGATGGTAATGATAGTGTTCGCCGGGACGTAACGGACCGCACATGCCGGTGCCCGCTGAGCCGTCGGGACATCGACAACCACGTTGTAGCCCTCGAACCGATTCTGCCCAAATGCCGCTGACATACCGGTCACAGCAAGAAGAACCGCCGCAAAGATCGCTTTTCTCATAATGAAAGTATGGGGGAAAGGGCCGCCATTCGCAAAGAAACGGCGTCTGGGTATGATGCAGGTATTGGTTCGAAGTTGCCCGATTTAACGGAATAGCGGGGGCGGCTTGGTCGGTTTTCCGGCAGGATCGATACCGAAGTGTTCGTAGGCAAGGCGGGTCGCCATCCTGCCGCGGGGCGTACGGTTGAGGAAGCCGATCTGGAGAAGGTACGGCTCGATTATTTCTTCGACCGAATCTTTTTCTTCGTGAAGGGAAGCGCAGATCGTGCCGAGGCCGACGGGGCCGCCATCGAACTTTTCGATGATGGTCAGCAGCAGTTTGCGATCAAGTTCGTCGAGGCCGTAGGTGTCGACCTCCATTCGGTTAAGCGCGTCGTTGGCGACAAAATCGGTGATCTTGCCATCGTGATCGACCTCGGCGTAATCGCGAACGCGGCGTAGCAATCGATTGGCGATTCGCGGCGTTCCACGCGAGCGGCGGGCGATCTCGTTCGAGCCTGTCGGATCGATCTCGACCTCGAGGATCTTCGCCGAGCGTTCGACGATCTGCTGAAGTTCGTCGATACCGTAAAAATCGAGATGAAAGATAATGCCGAAGCGGCCGCGGAGCGGAGCGGTGATCATACCGGGCCGCGTGGTCGCGCCGACGAGCGTAAATTTCGGCAGTTCGAGCTTTATCGAGCGGGCGGCGGTGCCCTGACCGATCATGATATCGAGGCTGTAATCCTCCATCGCCGGATAGAGAATTTCTTCGATCGCCGGATTGAGCCGATGGATCTCGTCGATGAACAGAACGTCGCCTTCTTCGAGGTTCGTCAGGATCGCAGCTAAGTCGCCGGCCTTTTCGATGATCGGGCCGGCGGTCGATTTTAGCGACGCACCCATTTCGTTGGCGACTATGTTAGAAAGCGTGGTCTTGCCGACGCCCGGCGGGCCGGTCAGAAGTATATGATCGAGCGCCTCGCGCCGCTTCAGGGCGGCCTTCATAAAGACGCGAAGGTTATCCTTCACCTTCGCCTGGCCGATATACTCAGCAAGCTGCGCAGGCCGAAGGCTCGCCTCGAATTTAGTTTCCTCGGGCGAGAGGTTTTCGTCTCGGATGTTTACAGCGGCACTTGTAGTCATCTAAGTTCGGACCAAACATTTAGCTCGCCTAACGATTCAAGACGGTATCTTTCTTCAAGTAATTCTGTTTCTCTAACGGAAAACTTTTTCGGTTTTGTCTTTGTAATTCCCTGAATCGTTGGCATAAGCAAGAAGTCTCGTTCTTCATTTCGAAGTGGATTACCAACCTCGGAAAAAAATAACCTTCTGTAGTTTATGTCGGGGCAATAAAGCAATCGTTCAAGAATCCTCAGCCTTTCTGTTTCTGTTCGCACTTTTTGAAGACGAATAAGGTCTTTTGATGCTTCAATGTAGAGAAAGTCTGATAACCACCTGCGCTCAGCCGCCATTTCGGGAGCTTTGAATTTTTCGATAAGTGCGGGCAGATCATTCTTGTAATCGAACTCTGATCGCTCATTTGTCGAATAACCGAACATTGGTTTGTCCACGGAGATCCTGGAAAACACCTGGCCCTGAAGCCGGACTATGCTTCCGCTCCTATTCGCAATATTAGTAGCCTTGCCAAGAGCAAGCCGATATCTCGTTCCTAGGGCAGGACGATGTGATACCCCTTCGGGAAAACAATCGGATCCATGGCCGAACATGAATAGTTCAACATATTCATTCGAATAATGTGGAAAATGGATTGATTCGATTAATCTCAGTTTAAGTCCGACCGCTTCACCTCTAAAATTGCCAGGATCGCTAACTGGTTCGGTGTAGCCGATGACCTCACCGACAAGAATGAACATTCCCGGATGTACTATTGATCTCGGTGGCTCTGGAAGTTGCACCTTCGAACAAGCATTGACTCCCGGACCGGTAAGGACAAAGATCGCGAGTACGAACGAAATGCTAACAAGATTTGCAACATTTTTCGTTTTCATGACTTCGAGTCTCCGTTCGATCCTTCATTATTTCGAGACTCGGAGCCCAGCCGCATCGCTTCTTTGTGTTGGTGGTCGGCAGCGAACAGACCAACGCGCTGTCTCCACCACGGTTCGGCATTTTCGATACGTTGGAACTTGTCCTTCAACGTGGAAACTTTCTTTTCGAGGGCTCCAAACCTTTTTTCGATCTCAGTTTGACTCATCCGATGAACCACTGTCTTTTACAATATTACCACGTGAAATCGATCTTCTACTCAAAAATCAAAACAGCAACCCTTTTGCATGCAGGGCGAAGATGTCCATTGATAACGCGACCGTGCAGTGCAGAATTAAACCCAGCCAGATGCTTCCATTTTTGTAGCTTAACCAGCCGAGAAAGATGCCTGCGGCGATGGCGGCGAGCGTTTCGGGCATCGGTTTGCTGAAATGGATCATGCAATAAGGCACGGTCATCACAAAGATCGAATAGAGCCCGAGCGACGGTTTCAGGCTGTGCACCAGAAATCCGCGAAAGAAAAATTCGAGCCCGAAAAACTGGAGAAAGTATATCAGTTCCCAGATGAGCAGCGTTTGCCCGATGTACGGCTCGCCGTTGTAAACCTGCAAAAATGGATACTTCGCCGCAAAGCCGTCGGTCAGCGACATCAGATAGACAATCGGCAGCATGATTGCGGTGCACACGGCGAGGAGCTTCCAAAACCCGGGCTCCAAACGCGGCTTGAGGCCAAAGTCACGCAGATCCGCACGCCATAGAAACTTGATGATCAAGGCAGGAAGTACGAAATAGAACACCGTCACGACCAACGACCACCAACCGAGTCCAGGCAGATTATTCTCGGGCGAATAGGCGATCCACTGGCCAAAACTCTCAAGGCTCGTGCCCTCAAGAAACGCCGCGACCGCCTGCTGATTCTTGAAGTAGAAAATGCACGACAGCCCAAACGCCGTGTAGAGAAGGGCGACCAAAACTTTGCTGTCCAAACCTACAAGGTCCGAACGGAATTTTACAAGGGTTTCTCGGATCACGATGTTAAGGGCCGCGAATGGGAAATTATAGGATGAACTAGAAGGAACTCGAAATCGTTTTCGCAATCGGGGCGATGGAGCGCCGTTTGATGGTTTTCAACGGCCGAGGGTTATGGGGAGGTCTTTTTGGGTGGTGTTGCCGGAGAAGTCGGCGGCGAAGACGCGGAGGATGTAGTTGCCGGGCGGGAGCGTGGCGGGGTCGATGAAGGCTTCGCTGAAGGTGTCGCCATCGACGCGGTTCGTTACCGCGAAGTTGAAGATGGTCTCGCCGGTGGCGCCGGAACGGCTGCCGGGTGCGTAGGCAAATTTGACGGCGCGATGCGATGGCATTTTCTCGAACGAGATGGTCCAGGCGTTTGGTTTTGAACTTGTAGCCGCGGCGGCGTCGGCGGCCGGGATCAGCTCGTAGCCGAGGCGATACGGAGCGAGGCGTCGGCGCTCGGCGTTGCCGTCCTTGCGATCGTAAACCTTGGCGACGACGCGGGTTTTTGCGGCGAGCTCGTTTTCCGCCGGGATCTCCATCCAGCTTTCATTAAACAGCCGTATTTCCTCGATCACGGGAGCGATCGAGTCCGAAACGCCGGGCAAAATAAGTGCATCGAGCGCGTTCATCTCGGCACCGGGCCGGCCGGCGATGAGGTGGACGTGGTTCATCGCGTTGAGCGTGCCGATGGGCTCGCCCGCTTTGAACTTCGCACCGCGCGGAACGCGGACGGAGATGGGCTTGCGGGTCGCGGCGTCGAGTTCGAAAAGGAAACGCGGGTCGTTAAAACGGCTTTCGTCCGAGCCGCGGCCGAGACGGATGTGAACGTAGCCGATGGTCGGCATTCGGAGCAACTCACGCAGGGTGCCGAAGTTCTCTGCGGCGTGCGGGTCGAGGACCTTTTCGTCGCGGATGAACGTGGCTGTTTCGCCGTAGGCACCGGGAATGTCGAGCCCGTTGTGGAACCACGCCTCGGACGTCTGGTCGATGATCTCGCCGCGGATCTCGCCAAGCGTGCCGGCAATTTCACGGGTCCGCTCGGGCGGGTCGTAAGGCCAGCGACCGGGCTGGAGCGAGCGAAACTCGGCGGCGGTCAGCGGAACTCCGCCGTTCGATATCGTTAGTCCCGTTTCAGCCTTCTCGGCATGGACGATCCGGATCGCGGCGTTGTCGCTATCGGCAATGAAGAGAGTGCGGCCGAGCAAAGCGAGTCCCGAGGGACGATTAAAGCGGGCGAGCTGGGGCCGATTGTCGGCAAGGCCGCGTTCGCCGCCGGCGATGGTTTCGAGATATGGGAACGGCCGCAGGCCGATGGCCCGAATGGCGTTGCCATCGGCGATAAAGATGCGGCCTTCCTCATCGGCCGTGACGGCGGTCGGGCCAACGAGCGAAGCCGACGCGGGCGAGCCATCGCGAAGCTCGTAGTCGCCATCGCCGGCCAGGGTCCAGACGCTGCCGTCGGGTTCGACGACGCGGATCCGACGGTTACCGGAATCGGCTACGAGGATCTTGTCGCCCCGCCAGATCGCGATTCCGAGCGGAGTGTCAAATCGCGCCTCGGTTCCATCGGCAAAGCCCTTCAAACTGCCGGCGAGCGTACGGACCGAGCCGTTCTCGATGATGCGAATGCGGTCGTTGTAAGTATCGGCAACGGCGACGCGGCCATCGGGGAAAACGGCGACGCCGGTCGGGCCATTGAAGAGAGCCTCCGCCGCGGGGCCATCGGCAAAGCCGCGACTGCCCGCACGGCCCGCGATATCGGACGGCTCTTTACCAAATGTGAATTGCTTGATCGTATTCGTTCCTGGATCGGTGACAAAAACCTCGCCGACTGGGCCGATGGCGATGCCGGACGGTGTGTCAAAGCCTTTCGTTATCTTGACCTTGGCATCGCCGGGAATGAATGAACGGACCTCGCCCGTTTGCCCGTCCGAGACAAATACGCGGCCATCGCGGATGGCGATGCCGAAGGGTTCGGCGAGCTTATCTTCAAATGAATAGGCGGTCGAGACACGCGAAAATTGGTACGGCGTAATCGTTTCGGAGCAGGCGGCGGCAAGCAAGACCGCGGCCGCGATAAAAAACGCAGCGAGGATGCGAAGGCGATTTGATGAGATATTACTAGGCACCCGAGAAGAAAAAAAATTTGCCCGAAAACGAAGGACTCTGCTACTATCTTCCTACAAGTTACAAACACATTTCAAACGAACTTTTCGGGAGGGACAGGATAATGCTTTCATTACAAGACCTGCTCGGGCAGGACCAGGGCAACGCGGCACTCGGCGAGATCAGCAACACGGTCGGGGCCGAGCCTTCGCTGGTGAACTCGGCAATTCAGATGGCTTTGCCGGCGATAATCGGCGGCCTGGCGAACAATGCGGCCGACCCGCAGGGGGCCCAGAGCCTTGATCAGGCGCTCGAACGCGACCACGACGGCAGCATTTTCGGCAATCTCGGCGGGCTTGGGAGCATGATTCTCGGCCAGCTCCAGACGCCGGAGCCGACGCCGAAACAGCTCGACGCCGGCGGCATGCTTAACCATATTTTGGGCACGAATCAAGCTCCGGTGGTCGAACAGGTGAGCCAAAACACCGGGCTCAATATGGGCCAGGTAGCGCAGATATTGATGATGCTCGCTCCGCTCGTGATGGGATATCTCGGCAAGCAAAAGCAGCAGCAGGGCGTCGGTGCCGATGGGCTCGGCGGGTTGCTCGGCGGCTTACTCGGCGGGCAGTCGGCGGCTGCTCCGCAATCGAGCGGCAACTCGATGATAGACCTCGCCACGTCAATGCTCGACCGCGATGGTGACGGCAGCTCGATGGACGACATCGCCTCAATGGCCCTGAACTACATGACCAAGCGTTAACGGATATTAGCCAACGAAGGCCCCGTATTTGCCAATGCCGCGGCCCCGTTTGTTGATTGACTTATAGAAAGCAGGAGACTAACCTTATATTTTCAACGCGTGGTGAGTTATTGCGACTTGCGGCCACGTAAAACAAGCGGCTAAACAGCAGAGAGGTCAATATTTCATGAAGCTCTGTGCTGTACTGGTACAGAGTTTTTTATATGGATTTGGAGCAGCGAATCTCGATTCAAGTACTTAATGAAGAGGCGGATTTTTCTCGTCTTCTTTGGCGGACGCGCCGCAGGACCTTAATTGTCACGATCTTCCTTGTTTGTTTGGTACTAGGTTCGTTTTCATTCTACGCAAGCTTATCAACACCGGCAGATCCCGAAAATGATCTTCGCTTGGCTATTTACATTACCTCGATGTTTGTCCCTCTTTTTGTCGTTTTCGTCGTGTACGTCGCACTTAGGGCCCACGCGAAGAAGGCCGCGGCCGAGGCCGAATTCGTGACGATGACCTTCGACGACGAAGGCGTTGAAATCGACGGTCCGAGAGCAAGCTCAAAGACTAGATGGACCGCATACAAGAAAATAGTAGAGACCCGGGACGACTTCATTTTCTATATCCAGTCAAATATTTGCTACGGCGTACCGAAACGATTTTTCGACGATTCGGGGCAGATTGAAATAGTGAGGTCTCTAATTTCTAAGAATTTTCGAAAATGAGCTTCGAGTTTTTCCTATGAACTTTCTTGATCTATTAAAACAAAGGGTCGTCGTTTTTGACGGGGCGATGGGGAGCAATCTGCAGTCGTTGGATCTGTCGATCGATGACTGGGGCGGGCCGGAGTTTGAAAATTGCTCGGAGAATCTGCTCTACACGCGGCCGGACGCGATCGAGACGGTGCACCGCAGCTTCTTGGAAGTCGGCTGTGACGTGATCGAAACGAACAGCTTTGGCGGCAGCGAGGTCGTGCTGGCGGAGTTCGGCATCGTCGAAAAGACGTATGACGTCAACAAAAAAGCGGCCGAGCTTGCGAAGCGGTTGGCGAATGATTACTCGACGCCGGACAAACCGCGATTCGTTGCGGGGTCGATCGGGCCGGGAACGAAGCTTCCGACGCTCGGGCACATTACCTATCGCGACCTGAAGAAAGCCTATGTCGAGCAGGTCCGCGGGCTGATCGACGGCGGTTCGGACATTCTGATCGTAGAAACGTGCCAGGACCTTTTGCAGACGAAAGCCGCACTCGCGGCGATCTTTGACCATTTTGCCGCGAATAAGATGCGGCTGCCGGTCATCGCTCAGGTGACCATCGAAACTTTCGGGACGATGCTCAACGGGACCGAGATCGGTGCGGCACTGACAGCGCTTGAGCCTTTCCCGATCGACGTCATCGGGATGAACTGCGGCACCGGGCCGAAGCAGATGGCCGATAGCTTCATGTATCTTTGCGAGAACTCGCCGATGCCGGTTTCGGTGCTGCCAAACGCCGGCCTGCCCGAGGTGAAGGACGGCAAGCAGCACTACGACGAAACGCCGGAGAGCTTTGCTGCACAGGTCGAACACTTTGCGAAAGACCTCGGGGCAAGCATCGTCGGCGGCTGTTGCGGCACGACGCCGGAGCACCTGAAGATGGTGATCGATCGCGTCGGCGGCCTAGCTCCAAAGGTGCGCGATGCGAAACTCGCCCCGGCGGCGGCCTCGATATATTTCCAGCAGCCCTATACGCAGGACGCCTCGTTCCTGATAGTCGGCGAGCGGGTAAATGCATCTGGTTCGAAGAAGATGCGCGATCTGCTCGACGCCGAAGATTGGGACGGCCTGGTCAACCTGGCGAAGTCGCAGGAGAAAGAGGGTGCTCACATCCTTGACGTCAACGTCGATTTCGTCGGCCGCGACGGCGTTGCGGACATGCACGAGTTGGTCGCTCGGCTCGTCACCAGCGTCAAGATCCCGATAATGCTCGATTCGACCGAGTGGGAAAAGATGGAAGCGGGGCTCGAGCACGCGGGCGGCAAGTGCATTCTAAATTCGACGAACTACGAAGATGGCGAAGAGCGCTTCCTGAAGGTGCTCGGCCTTGCGAAAGAATATGGTGCGGCGGTCGTCATCGGGCTGATCGATGAGGACGGCATGGCACGGACGGCGGTCGATAAACTCAAGATCGCTCGCCGGGCTTACAAGCAAGCGACCGAATTTGGCATTCCGGGGCACGACATATTTTTCGACCCGCTGGCATTGCCGATCTCGACCGGCATTGAGGAAGATCGGAAGAACGCCGACGAGACGATCAAGGCGATACGGCAAATAAAGGAAGAGCTGCCCGAGGCGAATCAGATACTTGGAGTTTCGAACATCTCGTTCGGGCTTTCGCCGGCGGCGCGTGTCGTTTTGAACTCGGTGTTTTTGCATGACTGCGTTGAGGCCGGGATGAACTCGGCGATCGTCAATGCCTCGAAGATCCTGCCGCTGATGCGGTTCAGTGAGCTAGAGATCGACACGGCCCGCGACTTGATACTTGACCGCAGAAAGTTTGACGGCGAGGTGTGTACGTACGACCCGCTGACGGAATTTACGAAGCTTTTTGAGGGCAAGACGGCACAATCGATCAAGCCGGACATCACAAATCTTCCGATCGAAGAGCGGCTGAAGCATCACATCATCGACGGCGAAAAGATCGGGCTCGAGGATTCGTTGAAGCAGGCGCTCGAAACATATCCGCCGCTCGATATCATCAACAATCTGCTTCTTGACGGGATGAAGGTCGTCGGCGACCTCTTCGGAGCGGGGCAGATGCAGTTGCCGTTCGTGCTGCAATCGGCCGAGGCGATGAAGGCCGCGGTGAAGTTTCTTGAGCCTTTTATGGAAAAGGCCGATTCGACCAACAAGGGCACGATGGTGCTCGCGACCGTTAAGGGCGATGTGCATGACATCGGCAAAAATCTGGTTGATATCATTCTGACAAACAACGGTTACAAGGTCGTGAATCTCGGCATCAAGCAGCCGATCGACGAGATCCTGCGGGCCTGGGAAGAAACGAAAGCGGACGCGATCGGGATGAGCGGGCTGCTGGTGAAATCGACGCTGATAATGCGCGACAACATCCAGATAATGAAGGAACGCGGCATCAATGTGCCGGTCATTCTCGGCGGAGCGGCGCTCAACCGAAAGTATGTGGACAACGACCTCAAGCCGCTTTACGATGGCCGCGTCTTTTATGCTCGCGATGCCTTCGACGGGCTGCATGCGATGGACGAGCTGACGCAGAAAGATCTCGCCACAGAGAACACAGAGCAAAATGAGATAGGAATGGCGGTCGGTGCGGAAGCGGAAATACGATCAGCCGGGAGTGAATCTGGCGAGATCCAGACAATAGCGGATTCTGAAGACCTCGTGGGCGAGGATGCGAAGTTGGGCGTTGAGGCGGCGAGGGTTTCGTCGCGTTCGAGCGGAGATACGACGCACACGAACCGGTCGGATGTTGCGGTGCTTGAGACGGTGCCGACGGCTCCGTTCTATGGCTCAAAGGTCGTGGAGATCACCGACCTGACGAAGGTGTTTGCGTTCATCAACGAGACGGCGCTCTTTAAGGGCCAGTGGCAATTCAAGCAGGGCCGGACGACGCCGGAGGAATACGCCGCGTTGCTGGAAGAGACGGTCTATCCGAAATTTGCCGAGATCAAGGCACAGGCGATCCGTGAAAAGCTGCTCGAGGCGAAGCTGGTCTATGGGTATTTTCCGTGTAATTCGGAAGGTAATGACCTGATCATTTGGGAAGATGACCTGAAGACCGAACGGATGCGTTTCACCTTCCCACGGCAGCCGATGGAACAGCGGGGCGGGAAGAGCTCATGCCTTGCCGATTACTTTAGGCCAGCGAACTGGCCGCCCGCTGACGCAGGCGGTTCTGACAGTGGCGGGCCCGATGTTGTGGCGTTTCATCTGGTCACGATGGGGCGTCGGGCGAGCGAGCACTCTGCGAAGCTTTTTAAGGCGGATAACTATCAGGATTATCTGCTCTTCCACGGGCTGTCGGTCGAATCGGCCGAGGCCCTTGCCGAGATGTGGCACAAGCGTATCCGCGAAGAACTCGGCATCGCCGGGGCGGACGCGCCGGAACTTGCAAAGCTTTTTCATCAGGGCTACCAAGGCTCGCGATACAGCTTTGGCTATCCGGCCTGCCCAAACCTAGAGGACCAATCGAAGCTTTTCGAGCTGCTCGACCCGGCCCGGATCGATGTAGAACTGAGCGAAGAATTTCAGCTCGAGCCAGAGCAATCGACCTCGGCGATAATCATCCACCACCCGGAGGCGAAGTACTTTAATATTGAGTAGGGCTGTGTTCGTCGATCACAGGCCGAAAAGGCTCTTGAGTTTTGCATCAAGGTCGGGCCCGTGCAGATTTCGAGCAACGACCTTGCGGTCAGAATCAATAAGAAAACTCGCCGGTATTGCAGTGACCGAATAATCGAACGCTACGGGCGTGTCGTATTCTTTCAGGTCCGAGACGTTCGGCCATATGCGTTTATCGGCTTCGATCGCGGCGACCCACCGATCGCGTTCGGAATCGAGCGAAACACCGTAGATCTCAAATCCCAAGGGACGATACTTGTCGTATATCGCCCGAAGTTCCGGACTCTCACGGCGGCAGGGAGCACACCAGCTCGCCCAGAAATCGATCAAAATATACTTTGCTTTGACCGATGACAACGGGACGGTCCGCCCGTCGGCATCCGGTAGAGAGATCTCGGAAACGGTTCCGCCGATGTTGTTCCGCTTGATCAGATCCACCTTTTCGCGGACCCTTTCGGCGACTGCGAGGCCGGTGTGCTTATTGGAGAGGGCCGCCGCGATCGACTCGAGAATCGGAAGATTGTGGCCGCCATCCCAGCGGACCGTAGTCGCGTAGGCGGCGATCGAATCGGCCATCTTTTCCTGTACAAAGGCGATCAATTCATCGCGGTGCTTGTCGTAATTCGTTATCTCAAGGCTCGCGAGACGGGCATACTCCGGATCACCGGCAGTTCGACCCGCCTTTTCCAGATCCGCGATCTGCTTTCTCACCGAGAGTACCAAACGGCCGAGCGATTCTTTGCGAAAACTTTCGTAGGCCTCGAGCTTTGCGGTGTCGTCCGAACCTGAGACCTTTACGCTCGATAGGTCCTCGGCATTGCCGGAAACGACCAGCCGTTGGCCGCGGCCGATGGCAAGGTCAATGCTCTTTCGCCCATAGATATCCAGGCGGTAAAGATGCGGTTCATTATTGAACGCCATTGAGAAAGCACCGTCTGGACCGATTGGGATGGTGGCTACTTGTGTTTCCTGCCGCCGGTTCAGGTCATCCTGCCGAAAGAGGACGACGGAGCCCTCGCGGTGGCCAGTCAATTTACCCGAGATGGTAAATACAGGCTCGGGAGTTTGCGAACAGGCGGAAAGCAGCGAAAGGGCAAAAATGCCGAAGGCGGCGGTTCTTCTTGTCATAAAAGCTATATTTAGGCTTGGCTGGGTCGCTTAAAAATGACCTGATGGTTCCGAAATGGCGGCACAGAGACCCGCACTCAGTATAGCGGCAGGCTATTGTCAGTCCAATCGGAGAAGCAAGGACGCGAAGTTTTGTCCAAATGAATCCCGCGGAGTTCGTGGCAAAGGACCAATTGTTGTAAAATATAGCATTTCCCGCACTTAATAACGAACAAAATTATTTATGACAAAAACAATTTTTATCGCCGGTTCGGGCGGGATCGGCGAGGCTGCTGCGTTATTGTTGCGCGAGTGGTGCGAGTTTGAGACCACTATTATTCTTGGTGACATAAGCGAAGAAAATTTGGCGAAGGCGAAGGCTTTTGTGTGCGATGGTTCGGAGAAATGGACCGCGGTCGAGACCGTGTTAATGCTTCGCGAAGGCGTGAGCGACGAGATGCGGTCGGCGTTTGAGCGTTCGGACGTCTTGCTTGACTGCTCGCCCGGCGGACAGGCTCCGCGGATGGCGAGTTATGCCAAAGAGTTCCGGATGCATTACGCCAACCTGACGGAATACGTTGCCGAGACGGACGCGATAATGGCGCTCGCAAATGACGCCGAGACCGGCTTCATCCTGCAAACGGGTCTCGCTCCGGGTTTCATCAATGTTCAGGCGATGGCGCTTTACCGCGAATTTGTCAGCAAATACGAGAATGAGAATGTCGAGCGGGTCGCGATGAAGGTCGGAGCACTGACGGCCCATGCCCACGCGCCGCATTATTACGGCTTTACATGGTCGCCGATCGGCGTTGCGACCGAATATGTGAAGAACTCGCGTGTGATCCGCGATGGCAAGATCACCGAGCGTCCCGCACTTTCGGCGCGTGAGGCCATCGTCATCGGAGCACGCACATACGAGGCCGACCTTACATCGGGCGGTGCCGCCGACCTGCCGGATTTCTTTGAGGGAAAGGCTCGCGAGCTTGACTACAAGACGCTCCGCTATCCGGGCCATTATGCGTGGGTCGAATCGGTTGAAAAGAAGCTCGCGAAAGATGAGCATCTCGCCGAGAACCTTGAGAAAGTGATGCTCGAACGAGTGCCTTCGGTCGAGGACGATCTGGTCGTCGTCCACGCTTCGGTCGATGGGTTCGATTCGACCGGCCGGCGGCGGATGCTCGAGAAGGCATATTTCGTCGAGCCGCTTGAGATAAACGGAAAGCGGCTGCGTGCGATCCAGACGACGACCGCGGGGCCGCTCTGCCAATCGGCGATGATGCTGCTCGGCGGTGGGCTGAAAGGCGTCGTGCTTCAGAGTGAGATCGAGCCGGCGGAGTTTCTGAGCGGCAGATTCGTCGTGGACATATACAAATGAGGATCGTCTGCATTTCAGACACGCATAATTGCAATGAGCAGGTCGCCGTCCCGGATGGCGACCTGCTTATCCATTCGGGTGACGCGACGATCACCGGAACGCTGCACGAGATCAAGCTATTCAATCGGTGGTTTGCTGAGCTGCCGCATCCGCTGAAGATCTTTGTTGCCGGAAACCACGACACGCTCTTTGAGCAGCGGCCTGATGATGCTCAGGCGTTGCTTGATCTCGGCGTCATCTATCTTCAGGATTCCGCGATCGAGCTTGAGGGTTTGAAGATCTATGGAAGCCCGTGGCAGCCGCGGTTTTACGATTGGGCGTTCAACCTGATGCGCGGGGCCGAACTGGCCGAGAAGTGGAAGCTTATACCAGACGATGTTGATGTGCTGATCACGCACGGGCCGCCGAACGGAATACTCGATCTCGTCCCGCGGCAGGGCTGGGATGAGAAGACCGGCTGCGAAGAGTTGCGGAAACGCGTCGAGGCGATTGCCGAATTTGGCCGGTTGCAGCTCCACGTCTTTGGCCACATTCACTGCGGTTACGGCGTCCACGAAGATCTCGGCGTGAAGTTCGTAAATGCTTCGATCTGCGATGAGGACTATCGCCCGTCGAACAAGCCGATCGTCATCGATATCTAGCTCTTCCGGTTTCGGCCCGCAAAACTCAAAATGCTAAACTTCATTTTTCGCTGCGTCCGGCTAAAGAAAAAGTTGGCCAGATTCGATCGTTGCTTTGTGACCATTGTGTGACGCTTTGTGGGCTTTGTGTTCACATCTTTCTTAAACACAGAGAGCTCAAAGTAGTGGCACAAAGAGCACAAAGGTGCGGCCGAGCAGCCGCAAATTCAGGACCAAGTGTTTCGTAGAATTACCGCTTTTATTGATGTCGAGTGCGATAGAAAAAACCGAGAGAAAGCCGCCGCTTAAGCCCAAGCCGGAGGAGATAAAGGTCCTCGGGCCGGTCGAGCGCGCCGGGTTTCGGCTAACGCGGCGGATGAATCAAGGTGCGTGGAAGCGGCTCTGGACGTTCAGCCAGCGGCACATCGGCTCGCTCTGGATCTATCTTGCGACCTATAACCTGATGAACGTTTTCGGCATTGAGAACGTCGAGGATGCCGACCATTCGCGTCCGCTTTTGCTCGTTGCCAATCACCGCTCGTTCTTTGATATGTACACGGTCTCGAGCGTGCTTTTCCGGCGGACGACGCGGCCAATAGAATTATATTTTCCCGTTCGTGCGAAGTTCTTTTACACCAACCCGGCGGGCTGGTTCGTCAATCTGGTGATGGGCTGGTGGTCGATGTATCCGCCATTTTTTCGCGAGGCACGCGAGGCGGAGAAACGCGAGTTTGATAAATTTTCGCTGCGTGAACTGACGCGAATCTGCACCGAAGGCCGCGGCCACATCATCGGCTTTCACCCCGAAGGGAAGCGGAACCTGAATGACGACCCGTATTCATTTCACCCGGCCCAGCCCGGCATTGGTAAGATCATTTTCGCCGCACGGCCGCAGGTGATTCCGGTCTTTATCGCCGGCCTTGGGAACGACCTGCCAAAACAGATAATGGGAAACTGGACGGGCGGCGAGAAGATACGGATCTGGTTCGGCGAAGAGATCGACCTTTCGGAGTTTCTTGAAAAGCCGGACCGGCTTAGGACACACAAAGAGATCGCCGATCATCTGATGGAGAAGATCGGCGAACTTGGGGAAAGCGATCGAGCCGAGTTCGGCAAGGCGAAAACCGGCTAGCTACTTGTAAGCCCCGCGCTGATTGGAGATATCTTCGAGCCTACTGAAATAGGGGTTATAAATGTTCTTTTGAACATTTCCGAACAGATTAAAGCTCTCGAAGAACTTGCCCCATTCATTTGCCGGAGGCGGCAAAAACCGGCAGAGCCTGCCGAATCCCTGAAACAAAAGATCGAACGAATCCGCGGCTTTCTGAGGGTCGTCATAAATCAACCGGTCGTCGCTGAGAGCTACGATGGCGTCATGTATCTTTCCCGCCGCCGAAACGTCGATGCAAATATCCTGGACCTTGCCGAGCGATTCCGAGATCTTGCCCAGCCCTTCGTTTGCCTTTGTAAGCTTATCGAAGACACCGGAATTTCCCTGAGCCATCGTGCCGACCATCAAAGCCTGATCGATCCGCTTCTTTCCAAGTTCGGTGGCGGCCTTGAGCTCCTCAAGGTCGGTATTTGCGGCGCATGCGCCCGCCTTTTTTTTGATCGTCAACCACGCAGCACTAAACTTTTCACTCCAATCTGCCATTTTGATCCTCCAAATCTTCGGAATGTCTGAACGCGCCGGCGAAGGAGCAAACGGCAGCGTTCACCTTACTACGCGTAGGAATGGCGGAATTGTATCACCGAAAGGATGGAAATAAATAAAACGTTAACCAGCTTAAGGTCATTTTTTTCCGAGCTCGACGGCACGGCGGTAGGCGGCGTAGGCGGCTTTTGAGAGCACGGTGCGGAGGCCGCCTTTTTCCATTTGGTAAATTGCCTCGGCGGAGGTGCCGCCGGGCGAGGTGACCATGTTGCGGAGTTCGGCGGGGTGTTTGTGGGATTCCATCGCAAACTTGACCGAGCCTAGCATCGTTTCCTGGACGAGTTCCTTGGCGACCTCGCGTGAGAAACCGAGGTGGACGCCGGCGTCGGTCAGGGCCTCCATCACCATAAAAGTAAAGGTCGGGCCGGTCGCGCTTAGCGACGTCGCCATGTCGATCATGTTTTCGGTCTCGACGTAAAGCTCTTTGCCGAGAGCACGTAGCATCGTCTTTACGGCATCGCGGCGCTCGGCGGTAACCTCCGGCGAAGCGGTCCAGACACACATTCCGGCACCGATCTGCGAGGGCGTGTTCGGCATTACGCGGACGACCGTTTTGGCCCCGAGCGAATCGGAGATCTTGTGAATCGTGGCTCCGGCGACGATCGAAACGACCGTGGCCGAGGGCTTGATAGCGTCCTTCAGGTCTTCAAGAACACGGCCGAGACGCTGCGGCTTGACGCAGACAAAGATGAACGAATCGTCAGCAAAAGCGGCCGCCTCGCGGTTATCGGCAGAGACGCCGATGCCGTATCGCTCGGCAAGCTCGCGGCGGCGCTCTTCACGCGGATGCGAGGCGAAAATGCGGTCGGGCGAGAGCATCTGCTCGCGGAGCAGGCCGGCGACGATCGCCTCTGCCATCACGCCGCAGCCGATAAAGGCGGCCTTAACATCGGGAGCGAGGCTTGTTTCGGTGACAGACATTCTATTCGTAGCTTAGGGCCTCGACCGCATCGAGCCGAGCCGCTCGCAATGCCGGATAAAGCCCGCCGACTGCTCCGCCGACCAGGCCGACGACAAGCACGATGCCGATGACGAGCGGGCTGATCTCGACCTCAAGCGTCGTGACGAGATTGAGGCCGTAGCGTGCGGCAAAAGTAAGCACGACGCCGACGATTATTCCCGCAAGGCTGATGAGAAGTGCTTCCTGCGTAATGGTCCAGCCGATCTTGCCGTTGCTCATCCCGAGCGATTTCATAATGCCGATCTGCCGCGTTCGCTCGGTGACGGTCGTGTACATCGTCAGCAGGATGACGAGTGCACTGATGACGGCGGCGATGCCAATGAAGACGTTGAGAAAGACATTCATCGCCGGAACGCCGGCCATGTAAAGTTCTTCGAGGTCAGACATCCGGATGACCTGAGCATCGGGGAAGCGTTCCTGCAGACGCTGGCCGACCGACTCTTCCGTTTGGTTCGGCCCGATCGCAACAAGGGCCGAGGATATTTTGCCCTCGGAGCCGAGCTGTGTTTGCATCACATCGAGCGGGATCTTTATTCGAGCACCGCCGGCGGGTTCGTAGGTGCCGACGATGGTGAACGGGCGTTCGTAGATCGGGGTCGTATCGCCGATCTTGAACTTTTTCTGGCGTTGAAAGGCGGTATCGATGATCGCCTCATCACGGCCGGGCGTGAAGGCACGGCCCTCAACAAGCCTGAGGCCGGAAATGGCGGAATACTCATCGAGAATGACGCCATCGATGGTGCGCTTTCCGGTATTGTTGTCGGCTGCATCGACCGAGTTTTGGCCGATGCCGACAGCCAATCGGACGCCCTCGACCGATTTGATCTCATCGACGACCGTTGCCGGAAGGCGAAACGCGTCGGTACTGCCGATGCCGATCGAGCCCGACGAAGAGAAGCGGAGTTCGGCCCCGACATTGGCATCGCGGGAGGCCTGTTCGCGGATGGTGCCATTGGCGAGCCCGACGGTGAAGACGATCAAGAGAACACCGACGGCGATGCCGAGAACGCTGACGGCGGTCCGGGCCGGCCGATGAAACATATTTGAGAGAACGAGGCTATCCATCAGTTTTTCGGTTGGGCGAGCGTGGCCGCGGTGTTCGTATTTCCGGTGGCGACCTGTCCGCCCTGTTCATTTTCGAGCTGGATCTCTTCGGGCGAACGCCAACCGGCCATTCGCAAAAGCTCGATGGCGTATTTGATCGGGACTGCCATATTGACCGCGGTATTTTGCGTGAAGACGCCGAAATTGACGGCGATGACCTTGCCGGACTGGCCAAAGAGCGGTGCGCCGGAGCCGCCCTCGGCCGTTCGGGCGTCGTGAACGATGCGGCGGGCGTCGAGGTCGGTGATCGCTCCTTGAGTAGTCAGCGGTTGTATCTTGAGCGTTTGTGCGAGGAAATTGACCAAATTCTCGCGTGAATTGCCAAAGCGGCGGTTGATCGAATTCGCTTCAACGTCATCGACCATCGCGAGCAGGCGGTCTGGCCCGTTGGGGTAACCCATCGTGACGACGGTCTTTCCGACGGTGGCGGCGATCGATGCTTCGTCATCGAGCGGAACTGCGGCAAGCGGCGTGGCGAGTTTGCTTATGTCGACCGAGCCGACAGCAAGATCCTCGCGGGTGCTTGTTTGCCGAACGGTGAGTGTAAATGGCTCAGGGTTGTTCGGGAAATAGACGAGCAACTTGCGAATGCGTGCGCGCCCGTTGGAACTCGCCATCATCGATTTAACTACATCGTCCTCGGTCCAGGGCTGGAGTACGTGGCGGTTGGTGACGATGAAGCCGCCGCCGACGTGGAAACCGGTCCCGATAAAATCGTATTCGACCGGGCTGCCGTTGCCGACCGTCGTAAGCCCGGTGGCCGGAGCGGCCGCCATCGGCGTGTCATCCTCTGACGGAGCCTCGTAGGGCATCGGCTGGAAAGACTGCTGGTCCGGGTATCGGAGGACGCGGCCGGTCGCTCGATCGACGAGCTGATAAACCCCGACGATCAAACAGACCGAGTTGCCGTATTCGACCTTGACGTTCTGGGCCAGCGACTGCGTCCGGATCATTTCCTTATTGGTCTGTTCCAGCGTGCCGATCTGGTCGCTCGTCTGCCCGAGCTGCTTTTCGAGTTTAACGATGAGTTCCTGCTGTTTCTCGGATTGCTCGCGATTTGCCCTTAGCTCCGCACTGACCGAATAAACCAAATAAAGTATGCCCGTCAGAAATCCGGCCGAGATAATGAGCACGACCGCCTTGGTCGTCCAGCTAATCTCGCGCATCAGCTCGCGGCTGAACTCGCGGAGGAAGGCTTTCGCATCGTCGCGTTCCGGCGAGGCCGCCGCGTCGAGCGCCGCTTCGGCGATGAACGGCGCGACCTGAGCGTCGATCCGCTTGGTTGTGATCAGCGAGGGCTTTTCGACCAGCGAGTAGAAGCCGAATGTGATGTCGGTCTCGCCGACCTTTAGGACGTCGCCGTCGGTCAATGCAATGAACCGGCGGACGGGCTTTGCGTTTACTGTGAGCCCGAGGGCAGAGTCGAAATCAATAACGCGGTACACACCTTCGGCGTTCTCCAGCCGCAGCCAAACGCCCGATGTCTCGAGCTGCTTGGTGTGGATCTGAAGGTCACAGGTTTCATCGGAGCCGATGCTCAGCCGTTCTTCGGAAAAGAACTCGGTGCGCTTCTCCGCTCCGACCGAGATGTGAATGATAATGCCTGATGCCATTTCCGGGTGAGGGCGCGTTTCCCCAAGCAAAGTTTAGCACAAATGCCAGACGTTTCGATGCATTCCGGGGGGCAAACGTGGCACAATATCGGTAATGGCCAAGCCGAAGAAGATCAAAGACCGGGAAAGGCTCGTAAAGCTTGCCCCGGTGACCGAAGCACCGGTGCGAAGGCACGTTTTCGTTTGCAACGGTAAGAGCTGTATGGCGGTCGGTGCGGCGGAGGTCAAGACGGAATTTGAGCGGATCTTGGCCGAAAAAGAGATACGATTTGGCAAAACATCAAAGGGACGGAACCCCGAAGGACCGGTGGTTTTGACGGATTGCGGCTCGGTCGGCTTTTGTTCGGTCGGGCCGGCGGTGCTTGTTTACCCGGAGGGCGTTTGGTACGCACAGGTGCAGGCCGAGGACGTCCGCGAGATAGTCGAACACCATTTGGAAAAGGGCGAGGTGGTCGATAGGCTGGCTTTGATAAAGGAATTCGGTACGAATTAACGCTCGGCGAACGCAACCGGTTTGCGGAGTTCACTATTGTCGATTACGATTAGTTTTTCGCATATATGTCAACAGAATTAAAGAAGACGCCGCTTAATGGCGTGCACCGCGAACTCGGCGGCAAGATGGTCGATTTCGGCGGCTGGGACATGCCGGTCCAGTACAAGGCCGGTGTGATCGAGGAGCACATGGCGACGCGGACGCGGGCAGGGCTTTTCGACGTCTCGCACATGGGCGAGATCTGGGTCGAAGGGCCGGATGCGATCGCCTTTGTCGACCGGCTGACGACCAACGACGTCACCAAACTTGCCGACGGCCAGGCCCATTACTCGGCCCTTACGAATCACGACGGCGGCGTTGTTGACGACCTTCTTGTTTACCGCTTCGGGCCGAAACGGCTCTTGCTGGTCGTGAACGCGGCGACGACCGACAAAGATTGGCACTGGATCCGCTCACACCACTCGGAACACGACGATCTGGCGCTGCGGAACGCTTCGGACGATTACTGCCAGATCGCGATCCAAGGGCCGCGGGCGGTTGCCATCCTGCAGAGGTTGACCGAGACCGAGCTTGAGCCGATCAAGTATTACTGGTTCACGGAAGGCAAGGTTGACGGCGTGGATGCGATCATTTCGCGGACCGGTTATACGGGCGAGGACGGGTTTGAGGTCTATGCGGCACCGGATAAAGCTGTTCAGCTTTGGCAGGCGATGATGCATGCCGGAGCCGACGAAGGAATTCTTCCATGCGGGCTCGCAGCCCGAAACACTCTCCGGCTTGAATCAGCAATGTCGCTTTATGGGCACGAACTCGGCGATGACATCGCGCCGCTCGAAGTGGGACTCGGTTGGATAACCAAGCTCGGGAAGGACTCGGACTTCATTGGAAAGGACAAACTCGCGGCGATGAAGGAGGCCGGCCTCAAGCGGAAGCTCGCCGGATTTGAAATGACCGAGCCGGGAATCGCCCGCGACGGCTTCGATGTTTACATCAATGGTGAAAAGGCCGGGGTCGTTACATCGGGCTCGCCGGCACCGTTCCTAAAGAAGAACATCGGGTTGGCGTTTTTGCCGCCGGAATTCGCGGAAATCGGGCAGGAGATCAAGATAGATATTCGCGGTAAGCAGGTCGCGGCAAAGGTTGTCCCAACTCCTTTCTACAAACGCGCAAAGTAGCTCTTGTTTTACAGATTAGCAGGTTTACACATACGAAACTTATGTCAAACATTCCAGAAAATCTAAAATACAGCAAAGACCACGAGTGGGTCTCGATCGACGGCGATGTTGCCACTATTGGCATCACAGATTATGCACAGTCATCGCTTGGCGACGTTGTTTATGTCGACTTTCCGCGTGCGGGTGATAAATTCGCGACGCACGAGGCGTTCGGCTCTGTCGAATCGGTCAAGGCCGTATCGGAGATCTTTACGCCGGTGGCGGGCGAGGTGACCGAGGTCAACGAGGGCCTGAATGACTCTCCGGAATCGGTCAACAATGACCCCTACGGCGAAGGCTGGATGGTCAAGGTGAAGATGGACAATTCGGGCGAAGCCGATGCGCTGATGACCTCGGCGGAGTATGAAGATTATTTGTCGAGTCAGGGTTAGAGGAAGAGTCTAGGAAGTCTAGGAAGTCTAGGAAGTCTAGGAAGTCTAGGAAGTCTAGGAGATCTGGGAAGTCTTGGAAGTCTGGGGAGCCAGATACAATGACGAAAGTCGCGATTGCGAGAAGTGAGAAGTTTTAAGTCAACTGAGTACGGACAGACCAATTAAACTGACCCGACTTCCAAGACTGTCGAGACTTCCTAGACTGTCCAGACTGTCAACTTATTTATGCGTTATATACCAAATTCACCCGAGGAGCGGCAGGAGATGCTCTCGATGCTCGGGCTCGGAAGTGCGAGTGAGCTTTTCCGCACGATCCCGCAGGACGTTCAGCTTGGCCGTGAGCTGAAGATCACCGATCCGCTCGCCGAGCCGGAAGTGATCGCCGCAATGGAGGAAATGGCTGCCCGCAACACGGCGGCGACCAAGCCTTCGTTTCTCGGGGCAGGCGTTTATTCGCACTATTCGCCGACGATAGTCGATCACCTGATACAGCGGTCGGAGTTCTTCACTTCCTACACGCCGTATCAGCCGGAGATCTCGCAGGGCACGCTGCAGTACATCTTCGAGTTCCAGACGCTGGTCTGCCAACTCACCGGAATGGAAGTGGCGAACGCCTCGATGTACGACGGTTCAACGGCGATGGCCGAGGCATACCTGATGGCACAGCGGGTGACGCGTCGGGACAAGATCGTGGTCGCGAAGTCAGTACACCCGGAATATCGCGATGTGGCCGTGACCTACGCTCAGCATGGCGATACCGAGATAATTGAGATCGGCTACGACGAAGCGACGGGTCGTGTTTCGGGGCTCGAAGCTCTCGACGACAAGACGGCGGCTCTCGTTGTTCAATCGCCGAATTTCTTTGGCTGTGTTGAGGACGTGAAATCGCTGGCCGATGCCGCACATGCGGTCGGGGCGTTACTGATCGTGACGGTGACCGAGGCGATCTCGTTCGGGCTGCTGAAAACGCCGGGCGAATGCGGGGCCGATATCGTCGTCGGCGAAGGTCAATCATTTGGGATTCCGATGAGCTTTGGCGGGCCGCACCTTGGGCTTTTTGCGACGCGGGAAAAATACGTCCGCAGTATGCCGGGCAGGCTCTGCGGCGTTGCCTATGACAAGGACGGCAATCGCGGTTTTGTGCTGACGCTTTCGACCCGCGAGCAGCATATCCGCCGCGAGAAGGCGACCTCGAACATCTGCACGAACCAGGGGCTGATCGCTCTCGCGGCGACCATCTATATGGAAGCAATGGGCAAAAAGGGCCTGCAAGAAGTCGCCGAACATAACGCACAAAAGGCCACATATGCCAAGAAACAGATAGCGGCGATCGACGGGTTTTCGATACCGTTCTCGGCTCCGACGTTCAATGAATTTCTGGTCCGCGGGCCGCGTCCGGCGACGGAGATCCTCGAGAAAGTACGGACGGAAAGCGGCGTTATCGGCGGGCTTGCTGTTTCGAAATATTTCGAAGGTCACGAGAACGACTTCATCGTCGCTGTGACCGAAACGGCGAAGAAGGAGCATATCGACAAGCTTGTTGCCGGGCTCGCGGCGGCGTGATGGGTTTATGATCTTCGGGCCTTTCGAGATCGCAATTTGTCTCGGAGCAGTGATGACATTCGCCCTGGCCGTGGGCTTAAGCCTGGCAACTCGTGATGTGCTCGACTGGTACCGAAGCCGCGGGCCGCGGTGCCCGAAGTGCCTCGCCGCCATTAACGCGGAGGCTTACATTTGCTGGTCATGCAAGGCGGAACTTGAAAGTGCGAAGTCGCTGAGAAACGAGCTTCAGGGAACAAAAGACTAAAGGACTCGTCGAGCTTCTGGAAATGTTGTCGTTAATGCGAATTAGGCCGGAGCGGTTTGCGAACCGAGAATGAGTTAGTTGCAAGCGGATGAAAGGCTGCTTCCGAGACAGTCGAGCCTCTCCGCGAGAAAGGCATCATCGGCGGACTCGCGTAATCGATGTTTTTCGACGGTACCGAGAACAAATTTCTCGTTTCCGTTACCGAAACCAGTTGTTGGGGACAGATCGACCATTTAGTCGATTTGGCGGTGTAAGATGTTCAGACCATTTGTATTAGTCGTAACTTTGGTCGCAACTTCGGGTTGGCTGTCGGCTCAGGTGCCGCAATACAAAGACTTTGCATCTTACAAGACGTACGAAGGACGGAATGCGAAGCCGATAATTACAAAACGCGACAGATCGTTTAGGACCAGAATACGATGGGCTTCCGAAGGTAAACGAGATTTTGCGGGGGAGTACATTTTTGCTCAGTTCGGCTGCGGAATGGCGTGCAGAGCCACGTTTGTGATCAATGCTAGGACAGGACGTGTTTCCTGGTTGCCCTTCACCATCTGTTGTTGGGAACCGATTGATGCTGATCCGGTAGCATATCGCCTTAACAGTCGTTTGGTTGCTTTTCGAGGCTTGCGGAACGAAGGAAACGACGAATTTAGTGGCGATAATCCAGATGACGTACATTTTTACGAACTTAGAAATGGTGAATTTCGATTTGTGAAAACCATTCGAGGCAACAACTCGCAATGAACGACATCGACCGCCGAAAATTTCTTTCTTCCGTTGGCAAGGGCCTTGGGCTGATGGCGATGTCGTCGTCGGTGGTCGGTTCGCTCTTTGAGAATGTAAATGCGGCGGCGAAGGCGGTCGAGCATCTTTCGCCCGCGGAGGCTGCAGCCGATGAGGATTTCTGGGCGGCGATCCAGCAGTCGTTCTCGGTAACGCGGGGCATTATCAACCTGAACAACGGCGGCGTCAGCCCGAGCCCGCGGATCGTGACGGAGGCCTTTGTCCGCTACACCTGGCAGCAGGAGGACGCGACGGCCTACACGATGTGGCAACTGCTTGAGCCGCAGTCCGAGACGGTGCGAACGGGCCTGGCCGAGATGTTCGGCTGCGACCGCGAGGAGATCGCGATAACGCGAAACGCATCGGAGTCGCTCGAAATCCTGCTGATGGGGCTCGACCTCAAGGCCGGCGACGAGATACTGACGACGACGCAGGATTACCCGCGGATGCTTACGACGCTTCGCCAGCGGGAACTCCGCGAAGGGCTGAAGCTGAAGCTCATCAAGGTGCCGGTCGCTCCGGCGAGTGCGGATGAGATCGCCAAGGCCTACGAACAGGCAATGACGCCGCGGACGAAGCTGGTCCTGATCTCGCATATGATCAACCTGACGGGGCAGATCACGCCGGTTCGTAAGGTTTGCGAGATGGCGAGGGCACGCGGGGTCGAGACGATCGTCGATGGAGCGCATTCATTTGCCCAGTTCGACTTCAAGCGGGACGACCTCGGCTGCGATTATTTCGGGACGTCGCTCCACAAATGGCTTTATGCCCCGAAGGGCACGGGAATGCTCTACATTCGCAAGGAGAAGATCCCGAAGGTCTGGGCCCTGATGGCGAGCGAGGACAAGAACCGGGCGGACATCCGCAAGTTTGAGGAGATCGGGACGCACTCGGCCGCGATGCGGCTGGCGATCGGGGAAGCGATCTTGTTTCACCACGCGATCGGTGCGAGGCGAAAAGAAGAGCGGCTGCGTTATTTGTCACGCTATTGGATAAGCCGGCTTGGAGATCTGCGGAATGTCGGGTTCAATACGTCGTTCGACGCGTCCCAGTCCTGTGCGATCGGGAATTTCAAGATCGAAGGCGTTGACCCGCGGGAACTCGGCAGCTATTTGATGGCGAAGCACAAGATATTTACGACGCCGATCGTGCACGAGGAATTTACCGGCATAAGGATAACGCCGAACGTTTATACGACGCTTTGGGAACTCGACCGCTTTTGCAGCGTGGTAGAGGACGTAGCCAAGAAGGGGCTGCCAAAGGCTTGAGAAATTTTCTTCGAATGACAATTAGTAATTACTAATTATTGATTGCTAATTAGGTTAGGGAAACAGAATGAGCATTACAAAAGTTACACAGCATCCGACACAGAACGAGGGGTTGATCTTTGAGCGTTCGCAGACGGGCCGCGTCGGCTATCGCCTGCCGAAGCTTGATGTTGAGGCCGCAAATATGGATGAGATCATCCCGGCGGAGCTTCGCCGCGGCGACGGGCTGGCCGATGTTCCGGAGGTCTCAGAGGTAGATGTCATCCGGCACTTCACGCGGATCTCGACCTGGAATTACTCGATCGACCTCGGGATGTATCCCCTCGGCTCGTGCACGATGAAGTACAACTCGCGGCTCAATGAAAAGGTCGCAAGGATCGGCGGATACACAAACTTGCATCCGCTTGCACCGGAAGAGGAA
The DNA here is from genome assembly GCA_016716435.1 of Acidobacteriota bacterium. Classification (NCBI taxonomy): domain Bacteria; kingdom Pseudomonadati; phylum Acidobacteriota; species Acidobacteriota bacterium. The sequence continues at coordinate 468,769 of JADJWI010000008.1, forward strand.
TCGCAGGGAGCTCTCGAGCTGATGTATCGGCTGCAGGAAGATCTTGCGGAGATCACGGGCCTGCCGGGCGTTTCGCTCCAGCCCGCGGCCGGTGCCCAAGGCGAGATGACCGGCGTGATGCTCATTCGCGCATTTCTTGACAAGCGGGACGGCGAGGCCTCAAAGGATCGGCGTGTGATGCTCATTCCGGAATCGGCCCACGGGACGAATCCGGCCTCGGCCGCACTCGCTGGATTTACGGTCAAGGCGATCAGGGCGAATGAGAACGGGCTGACGGACATGGACCACCTTCGTGAGCTCTGCGATCAGGGCGGCGTCGCGGGACTGATGCTGACGAACCCGAACACGGTCGGCATCTTTGAAACGAACATCAAGGAGATCTGCGAGACGATCCATAACGCCGGCGGGCTTGTTTACATGGACGGCGCGAACATGAATGCGCTGGTCGGTGTGGCAAGGCCGGGCGACATGGGCGTTGACGTCATTCACCTAAATCTGCACAAAACTTTCTCGACGCCCCACGGCGGCGGCGGACCGGGCTGCGGCCCGTGCTGCTGTACGGCAGAGCTGGCTGAGTTTCTGCCAGTTCCGCGAGTCGAGAAGACCGGCGAGAGGTATCACCTGAACTATGAACTGCCGAATTCGATCGGCCGGGTCAAGGCATTCTTTGGCAATTTCGGCATGATGATCCGAGCCTTGAGCTACATTTACACCCACGGTGCCGAGGGCTTGCGCGAAGCGACCGAGACTGCGGTGCTGAACGCCCGATACGTTGCCCATGAGCTGAAGGACACCTACCACATGCCGTTCGAAGCGGATTGCATGCACGAGGCGGTCTTCTCGCATAAGCACCAGACAACGGCCGGCGTCCACACTCTGGACATCGCCAAGCGGCTCATCGATTACGGCTTTCATCCGCCGACGATCTATTTCCCGTTGGTGGTCGAAGGGGCTATGCTGATCGAGCCGACCGAATCGGTTGGCCGTGCCGATCTCGACGCTTTCGTCGCCGCGATGAAGGACATCGACGCCGAAACACGCGAGAACGCACAACTCGTTATCGACGCCCCGCATTCGACCCGGATCGGCCGGCTCGACGAAGCAACCGCCGCCCGCAAACCGGTCCTCCGCTGGCGGCCGGATATGGAAAGTTTGGGCAAATCGGCGTAAGATCGGGACCCATGTTGTGACGAGAAAAGCGAGGAATGGCTGTTGATAGCCTTTCCTCGCTTTCTTTTTTTGTAGAGTTCGCTCGTACGAATTACGGTGCGACGTAGTTGTAGGTGATGACACCTTGGACCTTTACCGGTTTTCCTTGTAATCGTGTCTGATTAAACCTCGCCTCGCATGCGGCCATCCGGGAGGCTTGTCGGAGCAGCGGATGTCCCGAGACGCCCTGAGCAGAGAAAATTGTGCCGTCCTCATCTACGAGTATTTGAATCGTGACCGCACCACTGGCCCGAACGGCTCGGGCGGCCGCCGGATATGGCGGTTTGGGCAGCGAAACTGCCTTTCCGTTCAAAACACCACCACTGATCGGTCGGGAAGGAAAGTTGGAACGTGGAGACGTCGCGTTATCGTCGGGATCAGCTTGAACCGAGGCTCCGCTACCGACCGTGTTGACACGGCCAACGTAATCCGGCTGCGGATTCTTTCCGGCTTGCTGGTCTTGCTCCATTGCTTCTTTTGTTCCTCCGACATTCTTCCCGGTCGCTATCATATAATTCCCGGTATATTCGTTAGCGTCGGACTCCTTTACATCTGGTGAAGCAACCAGAAAATAGATCTGGCCGGATGATGGCGCGGGAAGTCCGCTCAAGGTCGCCGGATTGAAGCGAACGGTCCGGGCCGCGGACTCGGCAGCCATTCGAAGTTCGAGGATGCTTGTCCGCGTAGTTGACGGGCAAACATTTCCCGGGCCGCTTACGGAATTAACGCGAACCACATTTCCTGCCTCGTCGATATCGACCGAGACAGAGAGTCGGCCGGCAATGATCGACTGAACTCCGGAGATTGTCTCGAACGCAGCAGAGTAGTCCGCGATGCTTGCCGGTTCCTTGCCAGGTTCCGGTCTTGCATCGAAGCCGACCACCTGCCCGAAAGCTGACGGGCAGAATGCGAGGGCGATAAGTAAATACATTCCGGGAAAAATACTTTTCATCTTTATTACTCCTGTCGTTTGCGAAACGTCTATGCTGAAAACCAGCTCTTACCATCTAGGGACGCGGGCCAGCGAATACATAGGTGATCGACCCATAAACTTTGATCGCGCTTCCTTGAAGCGTCGTCGGGCGGAATTTGGCCTTGCATGCCGCGTCCCTTGCTGGGCCGTGAAGCGAGGGATGCCCGCTATATGCACCTGCACGTTCAACAGTTCCGTCCTCGTGGATGAGCACAGCCACATTTACCGCCCCGGAGACCGTAATTCCTCTCGGATAATCGGGTTTTGGAAGCGAGAGTGCTTTTCCGTTCACGAAACCTCCGCGAATGAAACTTGGACGGCCGTTGGCCGCGGCTTCTAGTGCCTCACGCTGTCGCACTGCATCGTTGAATGCCCGGCCTGTAGCGATCGTTACGAGGATGTCTGATGAGACCGCTTGGCCGTTCCTTGTAGCAGGTTCGAATTTCAGGCCAAGAGCATAATCTTTCGCGGCTTTCCGCACTGCCTCGAGCTCTTTCTTTGGGTTGGACTTGCACGGCCATTCGGGGCCGGCGACGACCTCAGCGGACTCGGGCTTTCCCTGTTTATCTACCTTGAGTGAGATGACCATCCGGCCCTCGATGCCGGCGGCCGCGGCCGCTTCCGGAAGTTCGAACGACGGGTCGCCGATCAATTTGGGATCTGTTCGCGTTTGGGCCGATGAGGTGAGAAAGCTCCCGAGTAGCAACAGAGCGAGAAAGCAGGCTTGGGTCTTCATGGTTCGGTACTCCTGGAAGAACATATTGGGAATGTCTGCAAGACGATTTCGGGCATTATACGCGAGAGTTCGATCGATTGCCAGAGCTTTTTTCGGGCGACGGGCGATCCGCCACAAACTTTCGTGAAGCCTTCCGAGGTTTTGAGAATTGATGAACTTGAAATATATTGGCGGGCAAAAGGGAAACGAGCAGATGATGAAACGAATGAATTTTTTTACCGCAATTGTTGGGCTTTTAGCTCTTGGGGCGGTTTCGGTGTTGGCGGTTGACGGCATTACGAAGCGGATCAGCTTTGCCCGCGGGAAGAGTTCGGCGACGGTCCGCGGAGCCGTCATTCGCGGCGATGCCGATACGTGGATAGTCCGGGCAAAGGCCGAGCAGATGATGACGGTAAGCATTCGCTCGGTCGAAGACAATGCCGTCTTTACGGTGCAGGGGCCGGCCGGCGAGTACCTTCAGGATGCGGGCGAAGAGGACGAGGCGCGCGGCGTTACGAACTCGCTGCCCTATGATGGCGACTACCGGATAAGGGTCAGCGGAACCCGCGGAAACGCGACCTATCGGCTGACGGTCTCGATAAAATAGAGGTGAGAAAATGTTGAAAAAGATCGCCATCGCGATTGCATTGATCATTATCGTTGTCTTCACGATTGCCGCGGCCGCCGTCTTCCTTACCGGGACCGAGGTTAGCGCGGAGCGCGAGGTCGTTATCAATAAACCACGCGACGAGGTCTTTGCGTATTTGAAACAGGTAAAGAACCAGAATGAATGGGGTACGTGGTATAGACGCGACCCGGGAATGAAGCAGGAAACGACCGGGACCGACGGCACGGCCGGCTTCATTTCGCGATGGGAAAGCACGAACCCTGAGGTCGGCTCTGGTGAGCAGGAAATTAAACGTATCGTCGAGGGCGAGAGGATCGATACCGAACTGCGGTTCAAAGCTCCGTTCGAATCAAAGGCGGACGCCTATCTGATAACCGAACCGGTTGGGGCGGCACAGACCCGCGTCCGCTGGGGCTTTCGCACGGAGATGCCGCGGCCGATGAACCTGATGCTGCTCGTTATGGACCTCGAACAGGCGATCGGCAAGGACTATGAAGAAGGGCTCGCCAATCTCAAGCAGATCCTCGAGCGGCCTTGATCCGGGCGAAAATGAAAACTTTTTGTCTCATTTCGACTTCGGGTATATACTGTGAGCGAAGTCCTGCATCACCGACCAAAACCAGCTTTTTGAAATTCCGTCGCACCTGCGTTTTACGCGACCGCCTGATAAGGAGGAGATCATGAGATATCGAGCATTGATTTTTTCATTCCTTTTGTCCGCCAGCGTTGTTTGCTTTGGCGGGGTAGTTCCTGTATCGGCCGGGATCATTGCGAACTTTGAAGCCAGGCAAGATCCGGTCTATACAGCATATCGCGGTGTAAAGATCGGTATGTCCACGGCGGAGGCGCGAGGTGTGCTTGGCGATCCGAAGGAGAAGTTTGACACCGAAGACATTTTCCAGCCGGCCGATGGTGAAGAGGCCCGTGTTCTTTACGATGAGGGCGGCAAGGTTCATGCGATCTCCGTAATGTACACCGGCGACATTTCGAAGGCACCCGCGCCGAAAGTGGTAGTCGGCGAGAACGTTCCGGCCCGCGAAGATGGCGGGATGTTCAAGCGGGTCGAGTACGAAAAGCTGGGCTTCTGGATCTCGTATGCGAAGGTCGCGGGCGACAACCCGATGATAATCATAACGATGCAGGCGATCTGAAAATTGCTTTCATCCAGAGGGTTAGAATAAAGTACGCCAAACTGAAACGCCTGCCAATTTGCCTGAGGGGCGTTTCCCACTATACTTACGTCAACATATGCCAACGATCGGAATCCCTAAAGAGATCCATCCGGGCGAACGCCGTGTCGCCGCAACCCCTCAGACGATACTCAAGCTCAAGAAACTCGGTTTCGACGTAAGCGTCGAATCCGGTGCGGGCTCGACCATCAATGCATCAGACGCCGAGTATCGGGAAGCCGGTGCCGCGATCGCCGCGGACGCAAAGGAGCTTTGGTCATCGTCGGACGTCGTGATCAAGGTCCGGCCGCCGGAGGATGGCGAGGCGGAAATGATCCGCGAAGGTGGATGGCTTGTCGGCTTTATGTGGCCGGGGCAGAACCGCGAGATCATCGACCGGCTGGCAAAAAGGAAGGCAACCGTTTTTGCGATGGACAGCGTCCCGCGGATCACACGTGCGCAAAAGATGGACACGCTTTCCGCAATGGCAAACATTGCCGGATATCGGGCGATAATCGAGGCGGCTCAGCATTTTCCGCGATTTTTTACAGGACAGATAACTGCCGCCGGCAAGATCGATCCGGCAAAGGTGCTGGTGATCGGTGCGGGAGTCGCGGGGCTTTCGGCGATCGGTGCTGCTAAAGGCCTGGGCGCGATCGTCCGCGCGTTTGACCCGCGTTCGGCGACGAAAGATCAGGTTGCCTCGATGGGCGCCGAGTTCCTTGAACTCGACGTAAAAGAAGAGGGCGAAGGCAAGGGCGGCTACGCCAAGCAGATGTCGGACGACTTTCTCAAAGCCGAGATGGCTTTGTTCGCCCAGCAGGCGATGCAGGTCGATATCATCGTTACGACCGCTTTGATACCGGGCAAGCCGGCACCGAAATTGATAACGCAGGGGATGGTCGAATCAATGAAACCGGGCTCGGTCATCGTTGACCTCGCGGCCGAGCAGGGCGGCAATTGTGTTCTGACGGAGCCGGGCAAAGTGGTGCATCACAAGGGCGTGTCGATCATCGGTTACACTGACCTGCCTTCGCGGATGGCCTCGATGTCGTCGCAGCTTTACGGTGCTTGTGTTACGGCACTTCTCGACGACCTTCGGAAAGCGCCGGAGGGCGAGAAGGCGGAAGACGAAGCGACGCGGCTTTATGTGAATCTGGACGACGAGATCGTCCGCGGTGCGATCGTGCTTCACGAGGGCAAGATGCTTTGGCCGGCACCAGTAAAAGAACTACCGCCACCACCCGAACCCGGCGGAAGCGCAAAGGAACACGTTGCGGTCGCCAAGGCAGTTTCGTCCGGACACGGAGCCGACGATGGAGCCGGCATCAGCCCTTGGCTTCTGCTCGTCGTCGCGGTCATTTTGCTCGGGTTGGGCTTCGTCGTGCCGGCCGGCAAGCTCTCGCATTTCACGGTCTTTATGCTTGCGGTGTTTGTCGGGTTCCAGGTCGTCTGGAATGTGAAGCCCGCTCTGCACACGCCGCTGATGAGCGTCACCAACGCGATCAGCGGCATCATCCTCGTCGGCGGAATGCTCCAGCTTTCAGGCGAGATGAACGTAACCACCATCCTCGGCGCCATCGCTGTCCTCATCGCCACGATCAACATCGCCGGCGGATTTTTGGTAACGAACAGAATGCTGGCGATGTTTAGGAAGTAGGCCGATGGGGAGTTATGACATTCCGGACGAACTATCGGTGAAAGCGCTTTCCGGGGCGTTTAAAAAGTTCTATTACAATTGGTTCGTGAATTCATTTGGATTGACGAGAGGCGAGGTCGATTTGGAGTTCCTAGCTGATCTGACAACTCAGGAGCGAGAATTGGCGATTGGTTTGTTACGACGAAATTTAGGACTCGGCCACTCGCACCTCGTCGAAGGCATCGGCCTGTTGGATGACAAGGAATCAATACCCACACTTCGAACTATGCTTGCCGAGACCACTGACGCAAGTCGCAGACTTACCATAGCGGGCTCACTTTGGAAGCTTTGCAAAGACGAATCCTTTCCGAAAGAAATTGAGCGGATGGTTAAGAAAGGCAATAGGTTCGTTAAGGAAGCTCACTTAGAGCAAATATTATGGCTTGGAGATACGCGATCGATTCGATATCTGATCGATTTAGTCGCCGAAGGCGATACCTTTGCCGGTTCTCTCGCATTGTCCCGACTGAACGAAATCGAGGACAATAAGCGATACCTTCTCGGCAGGGACGAGTTTCCACATCAGCCTGATTATTACCTGCGTCTCCGTGATGATGATTACTTTCTTACTACGATGTTAAATAAGATGATCAATTATTCACCGGCGACAGCGATTATGACCACCGTAAGTGGCATCGTGATCACAGAAATTTGATCCGACCATCAATAATTTGGTTTCCTCACGGCGGACCTCCTTTGGGTAAATTCGCCCCGTGGTAGAATCGGGATGGACTTATGAACGACATAGACCAAAATTTAGTCGAGGTCGATCCGGAGAAGCGTGGCGGAACGCCGGTTTTTCGTGGGACGCGTGTTCCGATCCAGAATCTTTTTGATTCGTTGGAGACGGGTGAATCGGTCGAGTAATTCCTAGCGCAGTACCCAACGGTCAGCCGCGAACAGGTTGTCGCCGTTCTTGAAGAATCAATGGAGAGGCTGCTCGTGGGATATGAAATTGCTGCTTGATGAGAGTGTGAAATGGACTACCGAGATTACATAACGATCGAGCCGAATAAACGTGGAGGAAAGCCTTGCATTCGCGGCCTGCGGATCACGGTCTATGAGGTTTTGGAATACCTCGCATCGGATATGTCCGAAGAAGAGATCTTGGCTGACTTTCCGGATCTCACAAAGGAAGACCTTAAAGCGGCAATTGCATTTGCTGCGGACCGCGAAAGGCGTTTGATGGAAGTACCGCTTGCGGCATAACTTATTACAGCCGCTAGCTCTAGAATTTCAAATGCGGAAGCCCGCGCGTTAGCAAGGGCTTAACTCGCAAGATCGAATATAGGAATATGCTTGACGATCACGGATTCGAGGTTTACGAGGAAAATCCATTCCCGATCGCATACCTCCTGACGTTCCGAACCTATGGCAGTTGGCTGCATGGGGATGCACGGACATCAGTGAGACGAAATGGAAACAATCGCTACGGGGGGCCGACGGTGAAACCGAGTGTTCCGTTGCTTGAGCGGATGCAGGAAGGTGGAAAGCAGACTCCGGTCGTGCTCAATGATCGGCAGCGACGGTGTGTTGAGGAAGCCTTCAAAGAAGTTTGTGAATTTAGAGAATACGGTCTTTTGGCGCTGAACGTGAGAACAAATCATGCACATATCGTGAGTTCGGGAGCCGTGAAGCCGGAGAAGATCGTGAACGACCTAAAAGCGTATGCCACGCGCCGGTTGAGGGCAGAGCGGCTCTGCGGTACCGATGAAACGGTCTGGTCCCGTGGCGCGAGTACCCGTTATCTATGGAAGCCCAGACACGTCGAAGGTGCGATCGACTATGTAAAGTACTGCCAGGAGGACATTCCTTTAGAGTTTCGAGATTAGCCTAACTTGGATGTTAAGCCCTTGCTTACGCGCGGGCTTCTGCATTGTATGCAACAATCTTTGATCACGATCGCATACATCGCCGCGAGTGCGTTGTTCATTTTGAGCCTTGGTGGTTTGTCTAAGCAGGAGACGGCCCGGCGGGGGAATTGGTATGGCATCATCGGCATGCTGATCGCGCTTGGGGCGACGGCGGCGGCGATGGACCCGAGCGGCTGGCCGATCCTCGGCGGCGTGCTGATCGTCGGTGCGCTGATCGGCGCTACGGTGGCGTCGCGTGTGCAGATGACCTCGATGCCCGAGCTTGTTGCGATACTCCATAGCTTCGTGGGGCTTGCGGCGGTGCTGGTTGGGTTCGGAACATATCTCGATAAGTTTGCAGCGGGGAAAACGGTCGAAGACGCCGGCATTTTGCTCGTCGAGATCTTCATCGGCGTATGCATTGGTTCGATCACGTTCACGGGTTCGGTCATCGCGTTTCTCAAGCTGCGAGGCTCGATCGGCGGTAAGCCGTTCATGCTGCCCGGGCGGCATTTCATCAACCTCGCGATGCTGATCGGGACGATCGTGCTCGGCGTGATGTTTGCGATGGCACCGGGCGTAAGCGGGAACCCGTATCTGATCGGGGCTGCGGTGCTGACTGGCATACTCGGCGTTCACTTCATAATGGCGATCGGCGGTGCGGATATGCCGGTGGTCGTCTCGATGCTAAACAGCTATTCGGGTTGGGCGGCATCGGCAGCGGGCTTCATGCTCTCGAACGACCTGCTCATCATCACCGGTGCACTCGTCGGCTCGAGCGGCGCGATCCTCAGCTATATAATGTGCCGCGGAATGAACCGCTCGTTCATCAGCGTGATGCTCGGCGGCTTTGGTACCGAAGGCGGAACGGTCGCGTCGACAGCGAGTGGCGAGCCGGCGGGCGAAGTGCGCTCGGTCGATGCGGAAACGGCCGCTGAAATGCTTCGGCAGTCGAAAAAGGTCATCATTGTTCCCGGTTACGGGCTTGCCGTCGCACAGGCGCAGCACTCGCTCGCCGAGGTCGTTAAGATCCTGAAGGAAGGCGGGACCGAGGTGAAGTTCGCCATCCATCCGGTCGCCGGACGCCTGCCCGGCCATATGAACGTCTTGCTCGCCGAGGCCAACATTCCCTACGACATAGTCTTTGAGATGGAAGAGGTCAACGACGAATTTCCCGGTACGGATGTTTCGTGGGTAATTGGAGCGAACGACATCGTCAACCCCTCGGCGCTCGATGACCCTGGTTCGCCCATCGCCGGCATGCCCGTTCTCCACGTCTGGGAAGCCCGCGACACTATCGTCATGAAACGCGGCATGGCCTCGGGCTACGCCGGTGTCGACAACCCGCTTTTCTACAAAGACAACACCCAAATGCTCTTCGGCGACGCGAAGAAGGTCGTCGATGAGATATTGACCGCGATGCGGGCTTAGTCGGAACCGCCTGCGTAAGCGGGCGGCCAGTCTGACCACCAACGAACTGGCCCGCCGCTTACGCAGCGGGTTCTGACCACGACACCCAAATGGTCTTCGGCGACGCGAAGAAGGTGGTCGATGAGATACTGGCGGCGATCAGGAACTAAGTTTAGATGATCAAGGTCGTATTAGTTTTGAAGTTGGCTCTGCTGGTTTTCTCGGTGTCGACGAATGCTCAGCAAATTTCTGACGACGACAGGCGCGGTTTCGACAATCTGGCTCCGATCTTAATTGATGTTGACGGTGACGGGGTACCGGACCGGATCCAGCCACGAACATACCAGACCTATCACAACCCACACGGGAAACGCCTCCTAAATAAGTATGTTAAGAATTGGATCACATTTGATCTAAAGGCCTCTACCGGAAAGTCGTTTAAGTCGTTTTTCACCTACAACTACGGAATTGCAGGGCAGGGCGGGAGCTATTGGGTCTATTCTTTGGTCCCCGCGGGTGACGTGAATAAAGATGGTCGGACTGATCTGATGTTTTATTCAGGGGATGACACGAGCGCCGAGACGGTGATTCTGCTCAATAAGGGCACTAAGTTTCCGGTTCATTCGCGGAAGATCACGGATAGTGACGACTGGCTCAGTGACTTGTAGCGTTTACCCGACCGTCGCCAGAGAGTTTCCATGGGAAAAGGATTTTCCCGAAGTCGCTCGCTGGTTCTGCCAGATGCTGACCGATCCGCCAAAAGAGTATTAGCCGTTCGCGTGATACCGACCCAGACGTTTTTCGGGAACTCTTTGTTGACCACATTCGTAATCGGGTCATGCCAGGATTGACTTTTCGGTTCTTCGCTTCAGCAGTAGCCGTTGTATCGTTGCTTCTCTCACAGCAGGCGATATCCCAAGACGCGCCCCAGAAAGTTTCAATTGAACTCAAGTCAATTCGCTCTGAACTTATTTCTCGAACTGACTCACGGGAGCTACCCTCGGTTTCCGTTGGAGTTGTTCGTAACGGCGTAGACGTTTGGAGAGAATCGTTTGGATTCGCGAGTATTGAACAGAATATTACTGCCACCCCGGATACTGTATATGCCGTCGGCTCACTGTCGAAATCGATGACAGGAACTGCAGTGTTCAAGCTCGTAGAAGAAGGCAAGATCGATCTCCGAAGCCCGATCGCGAAGTACCTGCGCTCCATACGATTGCGAACCTTTGTCCAACCAAAGAATGACTACAAAGTACTTCACCTTCTAAATATGGCCGCGGGTGTGCCGCATTATTGGCGGTACTGCTATGTCGATTCCGGAGAGCTTGACCGCTGCGCCAAAGCGAATTTGAAGGCAGCGTCCTTCTCGGCTTTCGAACCCGGAAGCTATCACCTTTATTCAAATCTTTCTTTCGGATTGGCTGCCCAGATGATTGCTGACGTTTCCGGAAAGCCTTTTTCGAGGTTCATTCGGGAATCGATCTTCAGACCCAGTGGAATGAACCGGACGTTTACACATCGCGATGAGATCCCGAAGGCCGTGGTGATAGCCAGGCCATATAAGCGAGACGGTAAACCAGCGCCAGATTTTCAGTTTGAGCCCGCCGGCGGCGGAGGATTCTACTCTTCCGTAAATGACCTTCTAAGGTATGGACTTATTCATCTAGGCGAATCGGGCAGCGGTGATCCCGTATTGCAACGCCGAACACTCGACATGAACCATACGGTAAACCGCGGACTTCCTCATCGCTATTATGCAAATGGTTGGGGCGTTCTTCCGCTCGGTGAATTTGGCATATCCTTGCTTTCTAATGGAGCGATCGAAGGTGCCGCAGCGACTCTGCTTGTCTTGCCGAAAGAAAAGGTCGTCGTGGTGGTTCTGGTCAACAAGACGGTTGGCAACGATGTTACAGATGATCTTGCTTTCCGGATCGCCGGGGCGATATTGCCGGGCTACAAGGAACGACTAGACGGCCTTTTTGCGGAGCTCGGTCCGGAATTCGCGGATAAAGAGTTCCTCGGAATGTCGACTCTGGAAGGTGACTGGAAAGGCAGTGTCCACTTCGGAAAGAAGAGATTACCGGTCGACTTCCGAATTCGAGGAAGCGAAATTTTCATTAAGTTTGACCGCGCCGAATTCGTCAAGGTTGAGAAACTGAGGATCACAAACTCGACGATCTCCGGAACAGTTACAGCACCGCTACTCGGGAAGTCTGAACACGGGATGGCGATCGCCGACCTGATAATACGGCTCGAACGCGACAGGTTGACGGGTTTTGTTAGTTTTGAAACTCTCAAACCAAGGCCGGAATTGCTGCTGGCGTACTATCTTTCTGCGAAACGTGCGGAGAGGTGAGAAACGGTCATTTCTTTGGTTTGGGGATGGTTTTGGCGGCGGCGTTTATTTGGTCGCAGAGTTCGATGGAGTTGAGGAGGATGCCGCGTTCGCGTTCTTCGGTGTTTCCGTCGAGCAGCTTTTTGAAGATGGCGGCGTAGCGCTGACCGGCGGCGTCGAGCATGTGGACGGCTTTCGGGAAATACTTGCCGCCCATCTTGTTTTGTTCAAGCGCCCGGTCGTCGCGTTCGGCGATCGCTTCGATGTCGTCGACGGCTTTCTCAAGGAGACGCCGAATATCTGTCAGCAATTCCGCCCGAGAGCCCGTTGGTAGCGGCCCCCACTTTGGATCCTCTTTACCTGCGTTCTTCCAGCCGCCGTGGTCAATCCCGAGAGCCGTCAGCCGGCGGTCGATCATCTTCGTCAGAACGTCGATGCGAAGATCTATGTCCTGCGAGTCGCGGACGATCTCGATCTCCTCTTCGGTCATATAGTCGCGCTGTGCCGTGGCGGTGCCGGCGACCAAGGCAAGGAAGAGAAAGCAGAGCGGGTAAAAACGAGATCGTTTCATAACTAAGTGTTGCTGCGAAGCACGGTCTCACCGAAGAGCGGTGTGAGTGCCCGCGAACGGGCGTCGCGGATCTGGCGAAGAAGCGTCCGGACGTAAAACTCGTGCGTCAGCGGAAGCTCGCGGCGGATCAGTTCAAGCCGCGGCGAGAAGCGGCGTAGCCCCATTTCAAGCCGCTTAAAGTTATTGAGCGTCCGGCCCCGATTGGTGTCTGCCAATTTAAGAAAGGCAAGCGTGTCTTCCATGATCGCCGAGAAGGCGCCGAGATGGGCAAACATCTCGTTAAGGTCATCGCGTGTGTTCGCTGTCTCGGCAAGGCCGACGCGGGCGGTCATCAAATCCAACGCGAGTTCGGTCCGCTTCCTTACGCCCTGCTCCCTGTCGAGCTTGTCACGCTCAGCCTTTGACATCAGCATCAGCGGCGGTGGCGCAAGTTCATACTCCGGCGGATCGTCCTGTCCGAAGACATCTGCGGCGGCAAGCGAGCCAAAGATGACGCCGATACACAAAAACACGGCATGCCTTGCTGCCGAGCGGACTCGGTTTTTCGTAAAGGCGATCGGCGGTGTTTTTGTTGAATAGCTCATCGTTATTCTTAGTTCGTCTTCTTTCCCCTTCCCGTCTTTATTTGTCGATCAAGTGCCGGCAGCCGCAGATTGATGCGGTCGATCTCGTCTTTGAATTCGGCGGCATTTGCTCGCCGCAGGAACTGTTGATAATTCGCCATCGCGTCCAAATATTCCCCGAGGTTGTCGTGGGCGACGCCAAGGAAATAATAAGCCGCGGTCAGCTCCGGCTGTTTATCCAAAAGCCAACGGAACTCGGCCTTCGCTTCCGGGTAACGGCGAAGCTGAAATAGTGCGGTCGCGAGATTTGCCCTGATCGTCGCGTTCTCCGGCTCGGCTGTTGCCAACTTTTGCAAGAGCTCGGCAGCGGCGGCGAAGTTTTTTCCCTGGACAAGGGCCGCGGCAAAGCCGACCGCGTGGCCAATGTTTTTGGGCTCGGCATTATATGCTGCCTGGCAAAATTCGAGAGCCTTCGGCGGATCGCTTCGCCGATAGAGCGTACATAGCCTTCCGAGGATCGCCGGATCGTTCGGCTTAGCCGCGAGCTCTTTCTCAAGTTCGGCCGGATCGGCCGCGGCGGATGCACGAAGGCGTTCGAGCAGATTCGTGGCTTCGGCGTTCTTAGCGGAGACTGTCATTAATAATGACTCCGCACCGGCGATATCATCGCGAAGCAGAAGGGCACGGGCCCGCAAAAGTTTTACGGCATCGGCATCACCGCCTGCGGCTTCGAGTCGGCGAGTAAAATCGTCGGCGCGCGTCGGATCATTTTCGCCAAGAGCGATCGCGGCCGCTTCGCCAAGTGCTGAAACACTTTTGGGTTCGATGGCAAGGGCTCGTTCGACACTTGTCCGTGCCGAGGGAATATCGCCGAGCCGGTTCTCGATCGCCGCCCGCGCCGCCCAAGTAGAGGCTGGCGGATTTGCTTTACCGGTCGTCAAATTTGTTAAAGATAAAAGCAGTTCACGAAGCGAGGACTGATCTGCATTTGTCCGGAGCCGGAGTTCAGCCATCGCCGAATACGCGGGGTAGTTTTGCTCATCAAGTTTTATCGCCTTTGTCAGCAAAGGCTCGGCCTCGGCAAACTCGCCGTTTTGTACGAGAAGGGACCCGAGAGTGGCGAGGGCAAGCGACCAATCTTCGCGGAGTTCGACCGCTCGCCGAAATGCCGCTTCGGCCTCGGGAATTTGCTTTAGGGAAAGGTGGGCGTTTCCTTTCTGGAGCTCGGCTTCCGGGAATTCCGGGATCAGCAATAGGGCCTTCGAGTAAAGCTCGATGGCCCCGCGAAGATCGCCTTTTTCGTGAAGATCCTGGCCTTCCTCAAACAGGCCGATGGCATCTGCTGTCGGGTCTTCGTCTTCCTGAGCAACTGCGGGAAAAGCGAACAAACAAACATAAAAAATAAGCAGAGCGAAGCCGACGGAACGGACCGTTTTGAAAGCCGGCGGGATTTTCGAGAGTTGTAACACGGTATTGAACTTGGAGCCTTGATTCTATCACGCAGGCCCGATAAAAGTTAAATTTTTCGCCTTTTGCCGCACGTTCACTATTTCGACATCACTCGGTTGCTAAGCACATTTTGCTACGTTAAGATTTTGGCTTTGTATCAATGGAGATACAAAGCGTTTAGCGTAGAGATCAATGGACACCGAACGAAAGATCGCCCGCGGCATACTGCCGGCCAAAGCCGGAAAAGAGCAGGAATTAAGATCTTTGATGCGTAGTTTCGGTTCGGTGTTGGTCGCGTACTCTGGCGGCGTTGATAGTTCATATCTGGCCTGGGTCGCGAATGATGAGTTGGGCGATTCGGCGGTCGCGGTAACGGGAATCTCGCCGAGCGTTTCAGCTCACCAGCGTGAGCAGGCGGAAGGCTTTGCCCTTCGGCACGGATTGCGTTGGCGAACGGTTGAGACGCACGAGATCGAAAGCGAGCGGTACTTGGCGAATGCCGGTGACCGGTGCTTTTTTTGTAAGGACGAACTCTACGGCGTTTTAGCCGAGGTCGCGAAAGACGCAACGGCCGTTGTTCTCGACGGGACGAACGCCGATGACCTTGGCGACCACAGGCCCGGGCGAAGGGCGGCGGAGTTGAAGAACGTCCGCAGCCCGCTTGCGGACCTCGGGTTCAGTAAAGCGGAGATCAGGGAACTGAGCCGGCTGCATGGGCTTGAGACCGCCGAACTTCCGGCGAGCCCGTGCCTAGCTTCGCGGATCGCACCTGGGACGCCGGTCTCGATCGGTAGGCTCTCGGCGGTCGAGCGCGGCGAAGAGATCATTCGCCAGCACGGATTCCGCGAGTTTCGGCTTCGTGTACATGGCGACCTGGCGCGTATTGAGGTCGCGAAAGATGAGTTTGAGCGACTGCTGGTTCCCGCGGTGCTCGAGCGATTGGCGGGTGAGATGAGGCCGCTTGGATTCATGTACATTACACTTGACCTTGAAGGATACCGATCGGGCTCGATGAACCCCGTAGAGAAGTAGGACATTATAAATAGCGGCTAGCAGCCGCAGAATATTGTGGAGAATCGATCAAAAATGGCAAACCCCATGGCCGATGAAATGCGGCGGTTTAAGGGCAGCGACGAAAAGAACCCGTTCGAGGCGATGAGCGAACGGTTTGACAGGGCTGCACAGCTTCTTGGCCTCGACCCGGACCTTTACGCGGTGATGCGCGTTCCGAGCCGAGAGATAAAGGTATATATCCCGGTCAAAATGGACACCGGGCATATACAGGTATTTGAGGGCTTTCGCGTTCAGCACAACTTTGCCCGCGGGCCGGCAAAAGGCGGTATCCGCTACGCCCCGGACGTTTCGCTTGATGAGGTAAAGGCCCTGGCGGCATGGATGACGTGGAAATGCGCGGTCGTCAATGTCCCATTCGGCGGCGGCAAGGGCGGCATTATTTGTAACCCGCAGCAAATGTCGCTCAGCGAACTTGAGCGGCTAACTCGCCGTTACACTGCGGAATTGATCAACTTTATCGGCCCGGACAAGGACGTGCCTGCTCCGGATATGAACACCAACGAGCAGACGATGGCGTGGATAATGGACACGTACTCGATGCACGCCGGCAATACCGTCACTGCGGTCGTTACCGGCAAGCCGGTTGCTCTCGGCGGTTCGCTCGGCCGGCGGGAGGCGACGGGCCGGGGAGTTCTGATCAGCGTAAATGAGGCGATCAAGCGATTTGCACTGACGCCGGAGAATACCTCTGTGGTCGTGCAGGGAGCCGGAAACGTCGGCGGCATCGGAGCAGAGCTGATGTACAAACAGGGTTATAAGGTTACGGCCATCTCGGACGTCTTCAATGGAATATATAACCCGAAGGGGCTTAACATCCCGCACGTATTGGAGTATCTGCAAAAGAATAAGTCGCTCGAAGGCTATCCGGACTGCGACGTGGTCTCGAACAAGGACCTACTTGAGCTTGAGTGCGACGTCCTGGCCCCGTGTGCGACCGAGAACCAGATCACCTCCGAGAATGCCGACCGCATAAAGTGCAAGATACTTGCCGAAGGTGCGAACGGGCCGACCACACCGCGTGCCGATAAGATATTGCACGACAAGGGGATATTTGTAATTCCGGACATACTGGCCAATGCCGGGGGCGTCACAGTTTCGTATTTTGAGTGGGTTCAGGACCGCATGGGTTACTTCTGGTCAGAGGAGCAGGTGAACCAGCGGCTTGAGGAAAAAATGGTCGCGAGTTTTAATGAACTTGCTCATTATGCCGACAAGCATGAGGTCGATACACGGACCGCCGCTTATATGCTCGCGATCGACCGTGTGGCGTATCACACAAGAATGCGAGGTATCTACGCATAGCCGAAAGCTTTTAATTTGTTAAAAACACTTGATTTTCGGTTTGAGTTGTACTATCGTCTAAGTGAAGTAAGTCTGGCGATTAGTGTATTTACAGCGGTCTAGTTGCCGGTCATGCTAAGAGTTCAGTTTTGAAGGCCTTTGTACTTTTCGGGGAAAACCGTTGCAAAACGGAGTTTCCGGAGACACAGGCCACGTTTGCTGCTCTAAAGGAGTGCAGCACTGTTTTTAATTGATAGCAATTGAAATTGATCCATTTTTTCGGCGGAGGAATATGATGAAACTCGGTTATAGAGTGGTCTTCTTGACGCTGGCTCTGTTTACTTTCGTGGTCGCGGGCATAGCCCAGACGACTACTACTGACAACAGCAAGCGTTCGGAGAAAGATCCCAGAAATACAGCTCCGACCGTTGGCACGGGCGGCCCCATGGGCGGCGGCACGGGCCTTTTTACGGTCTTGGACGGTCAAACCCTAAGGAAAGGGGAATTCACCTTCAGCGCTGCTTACAGCAATTTTGACCGGGATCCCGGCAATGCTGACTTCACTGAAGTCCCTGTCAGTTTCCAGGTAGGTGTGACCAACTACTTTGAACTTTATTTTAACACTGACGCTTTTCGCGGAGTGAAGGTCAACTCGCCGAGAAACCTCTCGAGTTTCTATCTTCCGAACTCACGGATCGGCGGAATTAGTCCGGCGGCGATTGTCCTTGCCCCTCAGGGGCCGGCAGCGGGACCGTTCTCTAATCGAGCGGTCTATCGCCCGGCGGGAACGGCACCTTATGCCCTGTTCCCGTACATTGGCAGCGCAGGCACCTTTGGACTCCAGCCGCCGTTCTATTCGGGGCCGCTCTTTGGTTTCCCGGCATTAACGAACGCTCAGCTTGGCCCGCCACGTGCCAGCAGCGGCGGTGCTGACCTATTCCCGGGCGTTGGCTCGGTCTATGGCAGCATCCTACCGGGAGTTGTGCTTCAGACGATAGCACTTCAAGGTCCGACGGGAGCTCCGGCAGGTTCGGCACCGACCGTCTTTACGACGGCACCGTCCTACCTACCTGATGCACCGTTCATCAACCGTACGTGGGGAACGTCATCGTTCAGCACCTATACGGTTGGCGGTAAATGGCGTTGGACCAACGTGAATAATCCGATCGGATTTGGTATCAACGCGGGCTATCGCTGGAACGCTGATTCGGCGGGTGACGTCGGCGGCTTTAACCAGATGCAGCGTGGAGCTGGCCCGGGAGCCAAACTTACACGCGGTGACGTCATCATCGGTATGTTCGCAGATGCACGGCTTGCCAAGTGGGTCAACTTCTCGGCCAACGTCGGGTACCACTGGAACGCCGATGTTAAGGGCGAATTTCCGGGCGGCGAATTTACGATGCTCGATCGTCCTGATGAACTCCTGACGGCTGTTGGTGTTGACTTTCCGGTCAATAAGTACTTCCAGCCGATCCTCGAGTTCCGTGCTCTTCGATATGTTGGCGGACGCACTCCGAACGCATTCGAACATCATCCGATGGACTTCATCGCCGGATTCCGCGTCTTCCCGACACGTTGGTTCGGAATGGGCTTCGCTTATCGGTACAACGTCAATCAGCAGGATGACGGCATCTTTGATGACGAAACGTTCACCAATAGCGTGTTCGTTCCGTGTACGGCTGTTACGCAGGTACCGACCGACGGCGTTGGAAACGGCCCGATCTGCGTTCCGCAGACGATCAACCGATCGTTTACGGGTGTACCGCCGGGCTTCCAGCTTTCGCAGGATCCGCATGGATTTATCGTCCAGACGTTCATTGGCCGCCGCAACTCGCGGTTGGGCGATATCGTCAATCAGCCGGCAAATGTGACGGCGATCGAAGTTAGCGACAGCACGATCACGCTTCCTTGCGAAGCAGGTCGTCCGGCCGAAGGCCTGAGCTGCAACGACAACACAACGATCAACATCACCACGACGGCGGTCGATCCTGAGAATGACCCGCTGGTTTACAACTACACAGTTAGCGGCGGCCGTATCGTCGGCTCCGGCGCTAATGTGCAGTGGGACCTCAGCGGTGTTGCTCCGGGAACCTACACGATAACGGCCGGTGTTGACGATGGCTGTGGATTCTGCGGACAGACGCAGACCCGCACGGTCACCGTTGAGCCTTGCCCGAACTGCATCACCTGCGAATGCCCGACCTTGTCCGTCAGCGGACCGGCCGGTGTCATTAAGCCGGGTGAAGTGATGACCTTTACCGCAAACGTAAGCGGCGGCCCGGATGTTACCTACAACTGGAACATCAACGGCGGCGGCACCATCGAAAGCGGTCAGGGAACCCCGAGCATCCGCGTTCGTACATCGACGGCAGATGCGGGCAGAACCATCACGGCTCGTGTAACGCTTGGCGGACTCGATCCGACATGCAACTGCCCGGCAGATGCTTCGGACAGCGGTATCGTTGATACGCAGCCTGAACCGGTCCTCGTGGATGAGTTCGGCAAACTGCAGAACGATGATGTTAGAGCACGTCTCGACGCCTACTTCATCGAAATGCAGAATAACCCGACCAACCAGGGCTATATCATCAACTACGGAACCGATCGTGAGATCGCGGCTCGTGAACGGTTGATCAACAACCACATCACGTTCCGTCGGTTCGATCGCAGCAGGATCACGATGGTTCGCGGCGGAGACCTCGGTGCAGGAATAAGCACCAAGCTCTATCGCGTACCGCCTGGTGCTGACAACCCGAATCCGTAATTGGAAAAAGCTTCACCTGCCCTCGCGGCAGATGAACATCAAAGCGGGGCCTCAAATTGAGGCCCCGCTTTTTCTTTCTTTCCTCCGCTTTTTGGCGAGTTCGATCACGGGGCCATCGTGGATAAGGCCGCCGGCTGCGAAGTGCGAAACTTAAAGTGTTGCTTTAGCAACGGGAATTTCCTAGTATGTAAAGAGTATCTCTGATGGTAGGGCGAAAAGGCGGGCATGCGACAGGTTGCTACGAACTAATTGGCCGGCTCTTTCATCTTAACCATCGACCGCACTCACCCTTTATAGTTTTTGAACACATATCGAGAATCAATGATGAGAAAATCGAAAGGAATTATCGGCTCTGTTCTGCATTTTTCGGTATTGGCCTCGCTCCTACTCAGCCAGATCGCTCTCGGCTCGGGCGGCGATGTCTATACCGACAAGAAGGGAATGACCGCCTGGACCGTCATCGGTCCCGATGGCGGCGACGTTCGTTCGTTGGCGATCGACCCCAACAACAAGGACCGGATATATATAAGTACGCTTGACGGGCAGATCCACACCTCGGCCGACGCGGGACGCACGTGGCGTCTTTTGGTAAATCTAGAGCAGCCGCAGTTGACCATCGATGACCTCTTCGTTGACCGCCGCGATTCGAATGTGATCTACGCCTCGGGCCATCGCCACAAGGGTGCCGGCGGATTCTTTAAATCGAAAGATGGCGGCAAGACCTGGCGAGAGGCAAAGGAGCTCAAGGACGAGGCGATCCATGCAATGACCCAGGCCGAGAGCGACCCGAACTATATTTTTGTCGGTTCCACGAACGGCGTTTTTGTCTCGAGCGATTCGGGTGATAGCTGGGAGAAGATCTCTTCGGAGTCGATGCCGATCAATGTTAATTCGCTTGCCATCGACCCTCGCAGCACCGGAACCATTTACGCCGGCACGTGGTGGCGAGCATATAAATCGACCGACAACGGCAAGAACTGGCGGCTGATCAAGGACGGAATGATCGACGACTCGGACGTTTTTGCCATTAACATTAACGAACGAAATCGCGACCACATCGTCGCCTCAGCCTGCAGCGGCATTTACGAATCGCTCAATGGCGGCGAAAAATGGCGAAAGATCCAGGGCATTCCCTCGACCTCGCGGCGGACCCGCGACATTCTTCAGCATCCTTCGCGGCAGGGAACGGTTTACGCCGGAACCACCGAGGGTTTCTGGATGTCGGTCGATGGCGGCAAGACCTGGCGAATGACGACCGCACGGAACCTTGAGGTCAATTCGATCGCCGTTCACCCGGATGCACCGGACCGCGTTTTTATCGGGACGAACAGCAACGGCGTGATGATCTCGAACGATGGCGGCCGAACGTTTGAGCAAACGAACCAGAGTTTTACCAGCCGCTTTGCCTATACCGTCACGCCGGATGTCGGCGTGCCCGGCCGGCTTTATGCGACGACCCACAATACGTCAACCAGCGGCGGCAATCTGTTTTACAGCAAGGATGGCGGACAAACGTGGAATGCGGCACGCGGGCCCGGCCTCGACCAGGTCGCAGCGTTTGCCGTTATGCAGGATCGTGTAGACCCGACGCGTCTTTTGCTTGGTACGAATCGCGGTATTTTCCGTTCGCTCGACCGGGGCGAATCGTGGACGCTAATAACGCCGCCCAAGAAGGCTCCAGTACGGTCGACACGCCGGATGACCGCCGCACAACGCAGGGCGGCCGCGGCCGCAGCAGCGAAGGCGGCTGCCGAACAGAAGGTGATACCTGCCCTTGAAGATAGCGTTCGCGTGCTGATACCGACCGAAGACGATAAGAACGGCATCATCGCCGGAACGGACAAGGGGCTATACCGAACCTACGACATCACCAAGGGTTGGGAAAAGCTCGAGCTTGGCGAGGGCGTCAATGCCAATATCTTCGCTGTCCACGCTTCGCCGCTTGTTCCCGGAACCATTTGGGTAGGAACGGCAACCTCGGGTGTGCTGGTCACCCGCGATGATGGCAAGACCTGGGAAAAGGTCGATGCGACGCCGGCCGGCATTCCGGTCGTCTCGCTTGCTTCGGATCCGAAACGGCCGAATTTCATATACGCCGGCACGACCCAAACGTTCTACCTCAGCCGCGATGGCGGCCGTTCGTGGATACGTCGCGGCGGCAACCTTCCGCTCGGTAAGTACACAGCGATCCTGATCAACCCCGACAACACCGACGAGATATTTCTCGGCAGTGCACATGAGATCGGCGGTGGGCTTTATTACTCGAACGACGCGGGCCAGCAGTGGACGCGGATCGATTCGAAGGATATGGTCGTCCCCAGCCGTCGCGTTTGGGCAATGGCTTTCGACCCGGCCGACCCGAACCGGATCTATGCCGCATCGCACTCTTCGGGCATTTACCGGATAGACCGTCTGCAAGACACTGCGGCGGAAAAAAGCGGCAGCAAGACGGCAACGGCTGCAGGCACGAATCAGTGATCGACCGTTTTAGCTAATGAAGGCGAGGCGTTCCAATGGGACGCCTCCTTTTGTTTTCGCTTGCGGAAACTTATAATTTTCGAAAGGAGAAATTATTTTCGTGCAGCAAGAATCCGCCTGTCCCGAGCCGAGTAGATCTCCGTTTTCCGCAACGCTCGACATTCCCTTCGCCGATATACCCGGACAATCAAAACTCTTCATCGATTACCAAGCCGACCCGGCCTCGTTGAAGAGGTTCTATCCCGGAGTCGTCGGCTCACACAAAGAGGTCATCGAGCGAATACCGGACGTGCTTTCGCGCTACTCGGCGGACCGCGGCGAGCTCTGCGATGCACTCGAAGAAATGAACCGCAAGTTCGGTGCGTCCGAGCGGACGCTCCAGAACATTGCGATGCTTCGTGAGAGCGACTCGGTCGCAGTCGTTTCCGGGCAGCAAGCCGGGCTTCTGACCGGCCCGCTTTACACCATCTATAAGGCCCTCTCTGCCGTGAAGACCGCTGATGACCTTCGCCGGCAGGGCGTAAAGGCGGTTCCTGTCTTTTGGGCTGCGACCGAGGACCATGATTTCGACGAGGTCTCGCGGACGTTCGTGCTCGACCGAGAGAACCGGCTGACCGAAGTGAAGAACGAGCCGAAGCGATGCCACGACGACCTGCCGGTCGGTTATGTGAAGCTCGACGACAGTATTCGGCGAACTCTTGCCGGGCTTTTTGACGCGCTCCCGATGACGGAGCATACCGACGAGCTTCGCGGCCTGCTCGATGATATCTGGATACCGCAGACCTACTACGGCGATGCTTTTGCAAGGCTTCTCAATGCCTTTATCGGCAAGTATGGCCTGATCATTCTCTGCCCTCTCGATTCGCGGCTAAAGACGCTTGCTTCACCGATCTATGTAAATGCGATCCGGCATTCGGACGAGATCGTTCGGGCACTTCAGGCGAGGAGCGAGGAGCTGACGGCTGAAGGATACGCGGCCCAGGTGTTTGTAGGCGACGATTATTTTCCGCTTTTCTGGCAGGCACGCGACGGCACCCGCAATGCGCTCAAGAAGAGCGAGAACGGGACCTTTCACACGAAAGACGGTGCACGCGAATTTACGCTCGATGAACTTGCCGAAACGGCCGAACGCGACCCTTCGCGATTTAGCCCGAGCGTCGTTTTGCGTTCGGTAGTTCAGGACCATCTGCTTCCAACGGTCTGCTATTTCGGCGGTGCCGCTGAGATCGCCTATTTTGCACAGAGCAGCGAGGTCTATCGGATACTCGATCGGCCGCCGACGCCGATACTCCACCGGCAGAGCTTCAGCCTCATCGACCGCCGATTCGGACGGACGATGGAAAAATTCGGGATCGGCTTCGAGCATCTCTTTTCCGGTCTGAACGCGTTGATCCCTGAACTTGTTGACCGGCACTTGAACACCGGAACCTCGGCACTGATCGCTGATGTTGAAGAGAGGATCAACATCGAGCTAAATCGGCTTGATCAAAAGTTTGTCGAGATCGACCCGACGCTCTCCGAAAATCTTGCGACCCGGCGGCGAAAGATGATCTATCACATCTCGGCGCTCAGGGATAAGTTTCGGGCGGCCCAATTCAATAAGGATCAGGAGATCCGGCGGCGGGTCGAATCGCTTTTTTCTTCGACGATGCCGCACGGCCATCTTCAGGAACGGAGCCTTAACGTTTTGCATTTTGTGAACCGTTACGGGCCTGAGTTCATTGACTGGCTCTACGACGGCATCGACCTCGACAACAAAGATCACCGCGTACTTTATCTTTAGCCCGGATGAACAAGATCCGCATACTGCCCGATAACCTTGCCAACCAGATCGCCGCCGGCGAGGTGGTGGAGCGGCCGGCGTCCGTCATTAAGGAGCTGCTTGAAAACGCGCTTGATGCGGGATCCGGCCGGATCACGATCGATGTCGAGCTCGGCGGTCGGCGGCTGATGCGGATCGCCGACGATGGGCATGGAATGGGCCGAGACGACGCCGTGCTCGCATTTGAAAGGCACGCGACGTCGAAGATCCGCGACCTAGATGACCTCGGTCGCATCGGGACGCTCGGCTTTCGCGGCGAGGCACTTGCATCTATCGCGTCGGTCGCCCGGATCGAGCTTGTGACCAAGGTCGAAGAGGATTCAGCGGCGACACGGGTTGAGATCGAAGGCGGCAGGTTGACCGATGTCAGCGACGCTCCGCGGGCGACCGGGACGACCGTTTCGGTCCGCGACCTTTTCTTCAATACGCCGGCAAGGCGAAAGTTTATGCGGTCCGAGGCGACCGAGAACTACCATCTGACTTCCATCATTCAGCATTACGCCCTCGCCTATCCGCACATTGCATTCGCACTGAACAACAACGGGCGGTCTGTCATCAATGTTTCGCCGGCAAAGGACCTTCGCGAGCGGGCGTTTCAGCTATTTGGCGGCGGCCTGCTTGAGAGCCTTTTGCCGGTAAGCGGCGGCCGAGAGTTTGTTGCGACTCTATCGGGATTTGTCTCCGCTCCGCGAGAGCGCAGAACGAATCGCGACTCGCAGTTTTATTTCGTCAATCGGAGGTTTGTCCGCGATAAGGCGATCGCCGAGGGGATTCGAGAGGGCTATCGGTCGGTTCTGCCGCACGGCTATTATCCGGTCGCGTTTCTTTTCCTTGATATTCCGGTCGAAGAGGTCGACGTAAATGTTCACCCGGCCAAAACGGAGGTTCGCTTTCGCCGCCGTGATGCTGTGAAGGACGTCATTGCCGAAGCCGTTCGCGAGTCGCTCGCGAAGGCGGGAATTGATTCCGCCGGGGTTGGAGATCGCGAGAGCACGCAAGCGTGGGAAGCGAGGTACGACGATGCGGTAGCTGCTCCGTCTTTTGTCGAGACAACGGGCGAAGAAGAAAGGGAACCGAGTGTTGCAGCGATCACCGAGCAGCTCCCGGCGAGGTCGGAACAAACGGCCGGCGACATCGCAGAATCGCCGGGTTTGTTTTCTCCCAATGATGTTAGTTCGTTTGACTCGATGGACTTTGAGCTTGAGGCCGAAGCTCGAGCGATGGAAATGCCAGGGGCGTCGGTTGTTTCTGTCGACGAGAGTATCGCTCAGAGCGAAGCGAGTGTTTACCCAGTTCTGCCGCCTGTCGATTCGGCGGCGAAGATAGCGAAGACGGCCGAGGTTGCCGAGATACCGTCGCGTTCGATCCGCCCGGTCGGCCAGCTCCATGAGAGCTTTATCATAGCGGTGGATGAAGAGGGGCTTTTGCTGATAGATCAACACGTCGCCCATGAGCGGATCCTCTTTGACCGCTTTCGACGGGCCGAGTACGGCAAGCCGCTCGAGTCGCAGAACCTGCTTATTCCGGAGACGCTTGATCTGACGCCGGCGGAGGCTGAGGTTTTCGAGTCCGTCGCTGAGACCCTTTCGGCTCTTGGTTTTGACGTAATGCGGCTTTCCGGCCGAACGATCGCGATCAAGGCCGTGCCCGCCGATCTTCCGCCGGCCGAGGGAAGAATGCTGCTCAAGGAACTCCTCGCCAGCTTTGAGGGACGCGGGCGTTCCGGGGCCGAAAGTTCTATCCGCGACGACATCGCTGCGAGCCTCGCCTGCAAGGCCGCGATCAAGATAAACATGCCGCTTACTCAAGAAAAGATGGCCTGGCTGATCGATCGTCTGCTTGTCACTTCCTCGCCTACGACCTGCCCGCACGGGCGTCCCGTGATCCTTCGACTGACGATGAGAGACATCGAACGCGGCTTTCACAGAACTTAACTCCGAAAGCAAGAAATTGCATCGGAAGTTAAGTTTGCTAGCATATATTTGCCAGTTTCGCTTCTATTTATTTCCAAAAGGTTAATTTTCGGTTTGCAAATTTGCATAATTCGAGTATATTGTTGGGTTTGTTGAGTCTCCCGACAAAGTCACATAGCCGTTCGTTATCGAGCTAAGCATAGAGCATTCCGGCGTAGCTAGAAGAAGCGATGAAGCGAATAAATCTACAAAGAGCGAGTTCCCAGATAGCGCGGCCGACGACTATCCGCGACATCAATAAACGCATTGTCTTGAATTACGTTCGCGACCGGGCTCCGATCTCGCGGGCCGAGATCGCGAGAGAGACAAAGCTTCATCGCTCGACCGTTTCCGTTATCGTCGATGAGCTGCTCGAGACCGGCCTGATCGTCGGTATCGGCGTCGGCGTTTCGACCGGCGGACGCAAACCGGAACTTTTTGAGCTTAAGAAGGGCGACCCGACGGCGATCGCCATCGACGTTACGCCGCGGACGACGACCTTTGCAGTTGCAGACCTCGCAGGAACACTGCTCGCAAAGGAAACATTTTCAACTTCGCCCGACGTTGACTTCATGACCGACCAGATCATCCGGCGGACCAAGACGATGATCGAGGAAACGGGAGCCCAAGGGGTCGAGATCGGGATGAGCGTTCCGGGCCTGGTCGATCAGGAGAACGGCAAGATCTTTCACATTCCGTATTTTGATTGGCGAGATTGGGACATCTGCACGCGGCTTGCCGACGCGACCGGATCAACGGTTACGGTTGAGAACGACGCAAACGCGACCGCTCTAGCTGAACTTTGGTTCGGCGACGAACGTATTAAGAAATCTGACACTTTCGTTATGGTCCTGGTCGGTGAGGGAATCGGCACCGGCATAATTTTTGACGGCCAGGTCTATCGCGGCGAGAAAGGTGCGGGCGGCGAGTTTGGCCACATGATCGCGGGCGATAACGCTCCGGTGGAGTGTTCTTGCGGCAGCCGCGAGTGCTGGGAGGCCTATGCTTCTGAAAAAGCATTTATCGCTAGGTACAAAGATCGATTGAGAAACGGTGACCTGAAACAAAACGAGATGAATGTCGCCGATCTGGTCCAACTCGCCGTCGATGGTGAAAAGCACGCGGTCGAGGCATTGAAAGAAACGGCCCATTACCTCGGCAACGGGATCTCGAATCTGATCGTGGGCCTCAGCCCGCAGGTCGTCGTTGTCAGCGGAAAGATAACTAAGGCGTGGGATGTGTTTGCTGATCAATTGTACAGGGTTTCGGAAAGGAGCGTCCTCGCCGGACTTCCGCCGACGGAACTGATTCCGTCTTCGCTCGGCGATGCGCCGACGTTGCTCGGGGCGATCGGGCTGGTTTTGGCAAGGAAATTTGGTTCGGTCAACTAGGCCGAACAACGATTCTTGACAAGGTTATCGTATCTGTATTACATCTTTGTTGGTAACTCCGACAAACTATTGGTTTTTCGCTCACACGTCTCCCGAACGGTTAGCGGCCGGAAACGGTTTCAAAAACACGGATTTCTGGAAATTTCGTAGCAAAGGAGAGAGAGAAATATGCGTCAAGCTTGGTTTTTTAAAAGATCGGTGGTCGCGATGGCCTTAGTTGCTGTTGTGTCCGTCTTTGGTGTATTTAACGCAAATGGCCAGTCCCAGGCTATTAATGGTCAGATCGAGGGCGTTGTGACGGACCCGAACGGTGCATCTGTTCCGAGTGCGACCGTTACGGCCCGCAACCTCGGGACCGGTGCGGAAAGAACGGTTACGACCGAGTCGAACGGCAGCTATCGCCTTCCGCTTTTGCCCTTGGGTGTCTATCGGGTAACGATCGAAGGCTCGGGTTTTCGGCGGCTTGTCCGCGAGGGCATTACGCTGACGACCGGCTCGACGGCAACGGTCAATGCACAGCTCGAGGCCGGCGGCCTTGAGGAGACCGTGACGATCACATCTGACGCCCCGATCGCCGATCCGGGCAAGATCGACGTTGGACGCGTAATGAACAATCGCGAGGTCCAGGGCCTGCCGCTCATTTCCAGAAATCCTTACAACTATGCGTTGTTGCAAGCGAACGTAACGGGCCGTACGAATAACGAGTTTGGCGTTCCGCGTATCAACGCAAATGGCTACGCCCGGCGGACCAATTATCAGCTTGACGGTAACAACAATACGCAAGCCGACCGTGCCGGCATCCGTCTAATGCCTATCTCTGACACATTTGTCAGCGAAGTTCAGTTGGTTACGAACGGTTTCTCTGCTGAATTTGGCAACACGCCCGGCCTTATCATGAACGCGGTTACGCCGTCGGGTACCAACAGTATTCACGGGTCGGCGACCTATCGTTTTAGGCGGACCTCGATGTCGTCGCGATCATTTGGCCTTTCGCCTTCCGATACAAAGCCGGAAACAAAGGTCGACAATTTCACGGGAGCCGTTGGCGGCCCGATAATAAAAGATCGTTGGCACTTTTACGGCGGCTACGAGTGGGTCGAGCGCGACCTCGCCAGCCAAAGAACTTTGACGATTTCGGAAGCTAACAAGGCGGCCTTGATAGCGGTTGGATTTCCGGCAGATATCTTTCCAAGCGCTATCCCAGCGTCGCAGAAGGTGAATTTCTTTATCTTTCGCACGGACGCACAGTTGAACGATTCAAACCGGCTATCGGTCAGGTACAATTATTTCAAGAACCTCTCGCCGAACAACATTGGCGGCGATCTCAACACTCTTCAGCGAAGCATTGATTTTAACGATAAGTCATACTCACTCGGGACGCAGCTTGCGTCGATCGTGAACAGTGAAATTATCAATGAGTTTCGCTTCCAGTATGCAAAACGCGATTCCCGTAACGTAGCTAACGCGTTTTCGGCTACGGGGATCAGTATCGCTATTTCAGGGGTCGCCAACCTTGGTGCACCTGAGAATGATGACACTATCGCCCCGCTTCAGGTGACCACGCAGGTTCAGAACAACCTCACATGGACCCGCGGCGATCATGTAATGAAGTTCGGCGGTGGATTCAACCGGATCGAAGACGAGCGACGGTCAAATCAATTCGCACGCTACACGTTTGCGAACTTGCCGAACTTCTTGTCGGCACAAACCGGCATTTTGCAGACCGGTGCAAATTGTCCGAACGGCGTGCTCCGATGCTATACGACGTTTATTGAGGCATTTGGTGAGCCGGGAATCACGTACGAATCTACGTTCTATAACTTCTTTGCTCAGGACGATTGGAAGATAACGCCCAGACTCAAACTCAATTACGGGCTTCGCTACGACCTCTACAATATTCCTGAAGCGAACGCCAGTTCACCGTTCTCCGCCTCGCAGAAATTCAAGGTTGATAAGAACAATTTTGCACCGAGGTTGGGAGTCGTATACGCTCTCCGCGAGGGCAACCGTCCTACCGTAATTAGGGCGAGTGCCGGAATTTACTACGACACGGTCTATCTGGATTTTTACCAGCGAGCACTCCTTAACAACGGGTCGCCGTCGTTTTTCAACTTCTCATTCGCTCCGACTGCCGCTGGAGCACCTGACTATCCGAACACGCTAGGTTCACTGCCTCCGGGGGCTGCGCTTCCGGTCCAGAGTATTGAAACGCTTGCTCCGGACTTTGAGAACATGTACGCGATACATATGAACGCGCAGGTCGAACAGGGCCTGACCGACGATATTTCGGTGACGGCGGGATTCATCCGTTCGGTTGGACGGCATATACCGGTGTACCGAAACATTAACCGCATAAACCCGGTTGGTACGCTTGCGGACGGAAGGCCGATCTTCAGCAATACGGTCAGCGCTGCGACACGCCTTGATCCGCGGTTCAACAACATCCTGATGGCAGAGTCGGTCGGAAATTCGTCCTACAATGCGTTGACCTTGCAGTTGAACAAGCGGTTCTCGAAAGGATATCAGTTCAGCGTGAACTATACGCTATCGAAGTCGGAGGATGATGCTCCGGAGCAGAACCTTGTTGCGGCAACATCCACGGTCCGCCAGGACCCGACCGATGCACGCCGTGATTTTGGGCCGTCGTTGGCAGACCAGCGGCATACATTCGTGATGAGCTTCGTGGGCCGGCCGCAGTTCAACTTTGAGAACAAGGCACTCCGCTATATTGTCAACAATAACCAGTTCGGCATTATCGCGACGGCAAATAGCGGTGAACGCTATGACGTGGTAGCAACTACCGATATCAACCGTGATGGATTCACCGGCTCGGACAATCCGGTCGGAGTCAGCCGCAACGCGTTTACGACGCCCGCCCAGTATAATGTGGACTTTAAGTATTCGCGGTATATCAACTTTACTGAACGGTTCAAGATGGAGATCTTTGCCGAGATCTCCAACCTGTTCAACGTGAACAGCATCTTTCAGCTAAACAACCGAACAGTAGCGACGGATGCTACGGGAGTTCCGACCGCGGCTCTTCCGACCATTGACAATCGCCCGACATCGTCCTTGGACTCAAGGCAAGGGCAGATCGGCTTCAAGTTCATCTTCTAGTTTGGCTTTCGCTTTCCGGAATGCATCCAACGCGGGTGCATTCCGGGAACATCAGACAAAACTACCGATGAAAGAGCAGGAGAAAGCAGCACCAGTCGCACCGCCCCGGGAAGAACTACCGGACGATTGGTGGTACAAGGTTTACGTCGCTGTTATGGTGACGACCGTTTTTGTGATCGTGCTTCTTTGGCTTTTCAGTAGGTATTTCGCCGCCTGAGACTTTGAAGATCAATAATGAGGTTTCTTGACTGGCTGGTGGTCGTCGCGTATTTGGCTTACGTCATTTGGGACGGCATCCGGCTCTCTAAAAACACAGGCGATGTCGAGGGGTTCTTCCTCGCCAACCGGAGCCTGCCGTGGTGGGCGGTCGGGCTTTCTGTAATGGCGACGCAGATGTCCGCCATTACGCTCGTCGGCACAACGGGACAGGCTTATTCGGACGGCATGCGATTCCTGCAGTTCTACTACGGGATGCCGCTGGCGATGATCATCCTCTGTGTGACCGTCGTCCCGTTCTTTTACCGGGCAAGAGTCTTTACAGCTTACGAGTATCTTGAGAAACGGTTTGACTCCAAGACCCGTTCACTAACAAGTTTTTGCTTTCTTCTATCCCGCGGGCTTTCGGTCGGGGTCATCATCGCCGCACCTTCGGTGGTGCTTTCGATAGTCTTGGGTTGGAGCGAAGTGGCTACGATCTTTTTGATCGGAATGTCCACCACGTTCTATACGATGCTCGGCGGCGTTCAGGCCGTCACATGGACGGACGTCAAGCAGATGGTTCTCATCTTCTTTGGCCTTTTCGTCTGTATATTTGTCATCGTTGGACAGTTTCCGGGCTCGGTCTCGGTCACGGACGGGCTCCACATCGCCGGTGCTCTGGGCAAACTTGAGACCGTCGATTTCAGCTTTGACCTAACCGAAAAATACACATTCTGGTCGGGCACCATTGCCGCACTTTTCCTTTTTCTTTCATATTTCGGCTGCGACCAGAGCCAGGTTCAGCGATTCCTAACGGCAAAATCGGTCGGCGAGGGCAGAACATCGCTGCTAATGAGCGCGTTCTTGAAGATCCCGATGCAGTTCATGATCCTGCTGATCGGCATCTTCGTCTTTGTCTTCTATCAGTTCGTCGCTCCGCCGATGATCTTTAACGCGGTCGAGAGCCGGAAGATCGAGCAGACGGCACAGTTTGCCCCGCTGCAAGAGCGGTACAATTCGGTTCACGCGGCACGCTCCGAGGCAGCTCTTGCCTACGCGGAAAATAAGGACGACGCGACGAAGCAGCGTTATCAGGAAGCACACAAAGAATTTGCCAACGTCCGAAACGAAGCTGCCGAGCTGGTCAAGTCGACGACCGGGAACAGCAAATTCAACGACGTGAATTACGTTTTTCCGTCGTTTGTCGTCACCTATATGCCGATGGGCATCCTCGGGCTGATCATCGCCGCGATCTTTGCTGCCGCGATGTCTTCGATCTCATCTGAGCTGAACGCGCTCGCGACCGCATCTACTATCGATTTCTACCGCCGTCACTTCAATCCGAATGCTACGACCAAGCACTTCGTTCGCTTTGGCCGGTTTGCGACATTCGTTTGGGGCGTTTTTGCCTGCATTGTCGCCACATACGCGACAAATCTCGGTTCACTCATCGAGGTCGTAAACAAATTCGGCTCGTTCTTTTACGGATCGTTGCTTGGCGTTTTCGTTCTGGCGATCGGCGTCAGGCGGGCGAGGGCACGCGGCGCTTTCTTTGGGTTGATCTTGGGCGTTGCATCGGTTTGGATCGCGAGCCTTTACACCAATATCGAGTTTCTTTGGTTCAATGTCGTCGGCTGCGTCGTTACGGTCGTTATGGGCTACCTCATCAGCCTGACCGTACCGAACGAGCCCACGGCCAGTGCAGAAGACGCTGTCCCCACGGCGTAAAGTCAACGGAGAAATAATGAAAAGAGCATTTCGTTCGGTCGCATTTGTACTAACTGCGGCGCTGGTCCTGACCGCCATTCCGCTCGGGCTGCCGCAAACCGCTTCGGCCCAGGTTCGGCCGATCTACGACATGGGCGCCTCGGGGCTCGGCCAGATACTTCGCCGTCTGCAAAACGCAAAGAGCGCGATGCACACCGGCGCTCATCCGGACGACGAAGACTCGGGCCTGATGGCCTATCTCGCAAGGCGTGAAGCTGCTCGTGGGACCTATCTTTCGCTCAACCGCGGCGAAGGCGGACAGAATGTCATCGGGGAGGAACTGTTCGAGGGCCTTGGCGTGATCCGTACGGAAGAATTGCTTCAGGCCCGCAGGCTCGACGGCGGCGACCAGCACTTTACGCGGGTGATGGACTATGGCTTTTCGAAGACCATCGAAGAGGCTCGACGCAATTGGAATGAGCAGCAGGTCCTTGCGGACATGGTACGGGCGATCCGCATCTATAAGCCGCTTGTCGTGATCTCGCGGTTTTCGGGAACGCCGGCCGACGGCCATGGCCATCACCAACTTGCCGGGCATCTAACGCCGCTGGCCTTTCGTGCCGCTGGCGACCCGAGGCAGTTTCCCGAGCACATGCGCGAGGGCATTGAGCCCTGGCAGCCGCTGAAACTTTATCAGGGTCAGGGTTTCAGGCCGGATGCCGCAAATCCGCCAACGCTTGTGCTCAACACCGGGCTCTACGATTCGCTGATCGGCCGCAGTTACTTCGAGATCGCGATGGAGGGCCGGAGCCAGCACAAGTCGCAGGAGATGGGCGTGCTCGAGCTTCGCGGACGGCAAAGCTCGGGGATGACACTTCTCGAATCAAAGGCTGCAAAGGTCGAGAACGAGACGAGTGTTTTTGACGGCATCGATACCTCAATTACGGGCATAGCCGCACTTACGAACAATAGCGAGGCTACCTTCAAGCAAAAACTCGCCGAGCTTCAGGCGACCGCTGCCGAAGCTCTCCGCGAGTACGACGCTATGGCCCCGGAAAAGATCGTCCCGATCCTCGCACGCGGCTACAAGCAGGCATACGATGCCGAATGGTCAACGCGACAGCCGGATTCGAAGTTTTTTGTGCGTCATAAGAAAGAAGAGTTTGCCGAGGCACTGCGGATGGCCGCGGGTGTCGTTGTGGATGCACTTGCCGATACCGAGATGCTCAATCCCGGAGCTTCAACGAACGTTGGCGTTCGTGTTTTTGCTAATGACGGCAGTCCGGTGAAGGTTGTGAAAACATCGGTCGCCGTGCCTGCGGGCTGGGCTGCGGCGAGCATTGCTGAGCCCGAGCAGCCGCCCGCGACCGGATTCAGGCCGCGAAATGAAAATGCGATGGGCTCATCGTTCTTCAAGCTGACGGCCGCGGCCGATGCTCGACCGACCCAGCCATACTGGCTTGAAAAGCCTCGGGACAAGTTCACGTTCGATTGGTCAACGGCGGGCATCTGGCAGAATATGCCGTTTGCCGAGCCACTCGCTACCGCCGAGGCCGTGCTTGAGATCGGCGGGCAGGAGATAACCGTCCGCCGCGAGGTTGAGTACCGCTTTGCAGACGATATTCGCGGCGAGCTCCGGCGTCCCTTGACGATCGTACCGGCCGCGACCATCGGGCTTGATTCAGATCTGCTGATCGTTTCCAAAAGACCGCAAGCGACCAAGCATCGGATCGTGACTACGGTAACGAACAACACGCCCGGGGAGCTTTCGGGCAACGCATCTCTTGACCTTCCGGCCGGTTGGGCAAAGGCGCCGAGTTCGATCCCGTTCACGCTTCCGAGGTTTGGCGATAAGACGGCGTTCACATTCGAAGTGACCGTGCCGGCAAATACGGCGGTTGGTTCCTACAAGGTCGGAGCTATCGCCGAAGTGGGCGGCAAGCGTTTTAATGAGTCGATGCAGACCATTGCCTATCCGCACATGCAGACGCACCGGATGTTCAGGGCTGCGAACGTGACCGCACATGTGCTCGACCTCGAGATCGCTCAGGTCAAGATCGGTTACATAATGGGCAGCGGCGACAAAGTGCCGGAGGCGATCCGCCGGCTCGGGCTTGACGTGGCCATGCTCGGCGAAAAGGACCTTTCGACCGGCGACCTTTCTGCCTACGACGTAATCATGGTCGGCGTTCGAGCTTCGCAGGTCCGTCCGGACCTCGTCGCAAATAACGGCCGGCTTCTCGAATTTGCCAGGAACGGCGGCACTCTGGTTGTTCAATACCAGCAGCAGGAGTACATCCAGAATAATATGCAGCCGTTCCCGGCAAGTATGACCGGCGTCACGCGCGGAAACCAGCGGATAGGCAACGTCCGCACTACGGACGAGAACGCCAAGGTCAATGTGCTCGTGCCGGGGCATCCGCTCTTTAACTTCCCAAACAAGATCGGCGAGAGCGACTGGGCAAATTGGATTCAGGAGCGAAACCTTTACTCCTTCTCGACATGGGACGCGGCTTACACGCCGCTGCTTGAATCGACGGATGAAGGCGATGACCCGAACAAGGGCGCAATGCTTTACGCTCCGCTCGGCAAGGGCCATTATCTTTACACTTCGTATTCGTGGTTCCGGCAGTTGCCGGCCGGCACCCCGGGTGCTTACCGAATTTTCGCAAACATCTTGAGCCTGCCGAAGGCGCCGAAATAGAGCTTGTTAAATGGAAGAAAAATTTCCGGCCCGCGGGTACAAAGACAATGTACTCGCGGACTGTTTTGAAGACGCAAAACGCTACTTTCTTGATGCCTATCATCAGGTAGATCTAGCCCATGCCGTAATGCTCGGCGAGCAAGAGATCATATCGGCGGAGGAGCTAAGGACTATCCTCAAGGCACTTCGCCGGCTTGATTTTGATGCGATCAAGGCACGCGAATATGATGGCACATTTGAGGACGTCTTTTACCTAATTCAGCAGGAGATCGCGAAGCAATGCGATGCCGAGACGGCAGGTAAGCTGCACACGGCACGTAGCCGTAACGACATTGACGTCACCATTTACAGGCTGCAGCTTCGTGAGCTTTGCCTTACGCTGATCACTTCTGCCGTCGAGCTGCGGCGTGTTTTCCACCAGCTCGCGGCCGAGCATCACGAGACCGTAATGCCGGCCTATACGCACACGCAACCGGCTCAGCCGACGACCCTTGCACATTTCATTTTAGCGATGTCGGAGAACCTCGGGCGAGACATTCGCAGACTCCGGGCGGCATTTGAAAATATGAACCGCTCGCCGCTCGGCTCGGGTGCGATAACGACGAGCGGTTTCCCGATCGACCGTCATCGCGTGGCGGAGCTTCTCGGGTTTTCAGAGCCGACCGTTAACAGCTACGGCTCGATCGCGTCGGTCGATTATTTTACCGAAACGCTCGGCGCGGTCGCTGCCATGCTCGTCAACATCGGCAAGTTTGCGCAGGAATTCATGCAGATGGCGATGGTCGAGTTCAATGCGATCCGGTTGCCGGATGGCTATGTGCAGGGCTCATCGATAATGCCGCAGAAACGAAACCCCGTCGCGCTCGAACATATTCGGGCGATCGGCAGCAAGGCTCTCGGGCAAACGCTCGGCGTTTTTACGGCGGTCCACAACACGCCGTTTGGTGACATCAACGACGTCGAGGACGACCTGCAGCCGCTGATATACAGCGCGATGCGCGACGCGAACCGAGCTGTCTCGCTTTTTGGACACACACTTGGATCAGCGAAGTTTGATACGGAAAATCTCCGCCGACGCGCGGGCGAGAACTTCATCGCGGTCACCGAGCTTGCGGATACGATCGTCCGGCGGGAAAATTTGCCCTTCAGTATTGCGCATAGCATCGTCGGCAAAAGCGTTCGGCTTGCTATCGATGCGGGCAGTAATGTGACGCACGAGATAATTCAGGAAGCGGCGATGGAAGTTTTGGGACACGAACTCGAGCTTTCGCCCGAAGCGCTTGCGGCGGCTGTCAGCCCGGAGAACTTTGTGGCGGTCCGGACGATCTATGGCGGGCCGGCACCGTCGGAGACCCAGCGTGCCCTTCGGGCCGAGCGGGATACGGCCGACAAAGACTCGGAGTGGCTCGCATTGACCCGAGCTCACCTGGACAATGCAAATATGGTCCTTCAGCGGACCGTTGACGAAAGGATCTCGTAACGAGGACGCAGGCTCGTTCGTGAGATCGATTTAAGCTATTCGATCGTGGCGAGAACATCGCCGGCGGAGACCGTCGCACCTTCAACGGCGTTGAGGGTCTTCACGACGCCCGCGATCGGCGACTTGAGTTCATTCTGCATCTTCATCGCCTCGACCACGACGATCCCATCGCCTTTCTCAACCTCATCGCCCTCGGCGGCAAGAACCCGGACGACCTTGCCCGGCATTGCGGTCTTTATCTCGGCAAATCCATCAGCCTGAGCGTCGCTCCTGCCCGAGCCGCGTAGCCGCTTCGGATCAGCGATGGTTACGCTGTGTTCGCGGCCCTTGAGCGAGATCGTGAAGGTAGAGCGAGCGGCCGGATCACGGATCGCAGACGCCTCGAAGATGCGGCCTTCGTCCTTGAAAAGAAATACACCCGGTTCAGGCTCGGAGACCTCAAGGTCGTATTCGCGCCCATCGATGACCGCAGAGACGCGGTCGCCTTGGCGGCGAAATTCGATCGGCATCGTGCCTGACTCCGTTTCTGCGGTTAGCTTCATAAAAGGGAAGGCGGCCGCGAGACCGCCTTTTTCAAACGTAAGTTGAACGACCGTTAGGCAGACGTGCCTTCGCCCTTCACCTTATTCGGCTGCGGCGTGATACGAAGGTAGGGTTTCAGTTCCTTCCAGCCTGCCGGGAATTTCGTCTTTGCATCTTCATTCGAGACTGCCGGAACGATGATGCAGTCGTCGCCGTCCTTCCAATTGACGGGCGTCGCGACGCTGTAGCCGGCCGTAAGTTGGAACGAATCGATGACGCGAAGCAGCTCATCAAAGTTTCGGCCGGTGCTCGCCGGGTAGGTCAGCGTCAGCTTCACCTTTTTATCCGGGCCGACGACGAAGACGGAGCGGACTGTGAAGGTGTCGCTCGCGTTCGGGTGGATCATGTCGTAGAGATCAGAAACTTTCCTGTCGCTATCGGCGATCATCGGGAAGTTGACGGCAGTTCCCTGCGTTTCCTCAATGTCCTTTTCCCAATCGATGTGCGAATCAAGCGGATCGACGCTGAGGCCGATGACCTTGACGTTGCGCTTATCGAACTCGGGTTTCAACTTTGCCGCCATGCCGAGTTCGGTCGTGCAGACGGGCGTGTAATCTTTTGGGTGCGAGAAGAGAACGCCCCAGCTATCGCCGAGCCATTCGTGAAAATTGATCTCGCCCTGTGTTGTTTGAGCCGTAAAATTTGGTGCTTCGTCTCCGAGACGTATGCTCATATCGGGTACCTCCACTGGAATTTTCGAGCAGTATATCACACTGCCGAAGTGCGTTGCTCGTTGGGTTATTCGGTCGCGGCGGCTTCGGCATTCTCATCGCCGCCGTCGGGCTTTAGCCGGAGAAGCTGAATGCGTTTGCCGTCGCTGCGGAGAACCTCTACATGCAGGCCGCGAACGACGAGCTGCTCGCCTTTTTTTGGCACGTAGCCCGCTTCTGTTACGACAAGCCCGGCGATAGTGTTGTATTCCTCATCTTCGAGGTCTAGGCCGAGCAGCCGCTCGATCTTGTCGATCTCGGTCGAGCCAACGACGTCCCAGTAGCCGTCCTCGCCCTCGATGATCTCAATGATCTCCTCTTCCTCAATGTCTTCATCCTCGATCTCACCAACTATCTCCTCGATGAGGTCCTCGACCGTTACGACGCCCGCCACGCCGCCGTATTCATCAATGACAACGGCGATCTGGACGTGATTTTGCTGCATCGCCTTGAGAAGGTCTGAAGCCGGTTTCGTTTCCGGCACGAAGAACGCCGGCCGGAGCATGTCCTTGATGGGGAGCATTTCGTTCCCATTTGCCCAGGCCTGGAGAAGGTCGCGGACGTAAAGCACACCCTCAATGTTCTCGATGCTTCCGCTGTAAACAAGAATGCGGGAATACTTGTGCTCGATTATCAGGTCGCGGGCATCGCGGACGGTGGCCTCGATCGAGATAGCGACGATCTCGGTTCGCGGCGTCATAACGTCGCCGGCGACCGTGTCGCTGAAGCCGACCATCGATTCAATAAGCTCGCGGTCGCGTTCCTCGATTATGCCCTCGGCTTCGCCGACCTCGATAAGTGCCTGAAGGTCGTCTGCGGCGTCGTCTTCCGCCTCTTCGATGCTTTCGGGCGTCGAGGTTGCATCCAAGCGGACGGCCTCGTTTCCGGTGCCGAGAAATCGCGAGAACGGTGCGATCGTCCAGCTCCATGCCGTATAAAGCGGCCGGACCGCCGGGAGCAAAGCCATTAACCGCTTTTCAGGATCGGAACGGACGATCATTTTCGGGATCAGTTGCCGAAAAAGGATCGTCGCAGTAAGTGCGATGGCGAGCGAATAGAGAGCAACCTCCTGCGGCGTCGAAAGCCATTCGATCGCAGAGACTGTCACGAGTACAGCGAAGGTGATAAGCAGAATATGGATCGTCAGCGAAAGGGCAAAGCGAAACCCGGAGCGGTCGATGAGTATCTGCCTTAGAAAAACGGCACGCGCAGGCGAATCGGAATCTTCAACATCGCTCGCAAGCCGACGGAGTGAAATGTCCGAAAGTTGGGAAAATGCCATGTCCACCGTCGCCAGAAACGCCAGCAAAATAAGGATCAAGGCACTAAGTGCTATCTCTGCTTCCATATAATGGATATTGGGAATAGTAAGCTCTAGCTTGGTAAGAAATCAAACGCCATCCGTGCGATGCTCGGTATTCTTCCATTTGTGGCCGCTCTTCGCAAGCAGATCATCGGCTTCCTTTGGCCCCCAACTGCCTGAGCCATAGTTGGGAAAGTTGCGAGGTGGGACGGCGGCCCAAACGTCCAGGATCGGCGAAACGATCGCCCAACTCGCCTCGACCATATCGGCCCGCTGAAAGAGCGTTGCGTCACCGATCATGCAATCGAAAAGCAGCCGCTCATACCCGGTCGAGATCTGCTCGCCGAAGTGGTCCACGTAGTTGAAGTCCATATCAACGGCTCCCATCTTTACGATCGGACCGGGGATCTTTGCACCGAAGTGGAGCGTGATGCCTTCGTCGGGCTGAATGTGTATCTCGATGCGATTGGTCGTCAACCGCTCGACGGGCGTATCGCGAAAAAGCATGAATGGTGCCTTTTTGAACTGCACGACGATGCTCGAGTGCCGTGTCGCCAGCCGTTTGCCGGTGCGGATATAGAAAGGCACGTCGGCCCAACGCCAGTTATCGATCGAGAGCTTTAAGGCTGCAAACGTTTCGGTTGCCGACTCGGGCGAGACGCTTTCCTCGCTCCGATAGGCCGGCACACGCTTTCCGTCGATCTCGCCTTCACCGTATTGCCCGCGGACGGCACAGCTCAGCGCTTCCTCGGGCGTGAAGCACTTGATCGCCTGCAGGATCTTTGCCTGCTCGTCGCGGACGGAATCGGCGTCGAAGGAGACGGGCGGCTCCATTCCGGTCAGCGTCACAAGCTGAAATATGTGGTTCGGGATCATATCCCGCAGGGCTCCGGCTTTTTCATAGTAGCCGCCGCGGCCCTCGACGCCGAGCTTTTCCGCAACGGTTATCTGGATGTTATCGACGTAATTGCGGTTCCAGATCGGCTC
This sequence comes from Acidobacteriota bacterium, assembly GCA_016716435.1. Classification (NCBI taxonomy): domain Bacteria; kingdom Pseudomonadati; phylum Acidobacteriota; species Acidobacteriota bacterium. Next base: position 508,893 of record JADJWI010000008.1, read on the forward strand.
GAAAATGCTGTTGCCGAAGCGAAAAACGAGCAGGTTCTGCACCGTTTCTTTTCCGAGATAATGGTCGATGCGATATATCTGCCGTTCATCGAGCATCTTCAGAAGTTCGGCGTTCAGGGCCTTTGCTGACTCCAGATCATGGCCGAAGGGCTTCTCAAAGATGAACCGCCGCCAGTTGCCGTTCGTCTCTTTTCCAAGACCATTATCGACGATCTTGCGGGCAACGCTGGCAAAAAGGCCGGGTGGGATGGCCATGTAATAGAAGAAATTTTCCGGGATCTTGTGCTCCGAGCAAACCTTCGCCGCGAGGTCCTTTATGTCGCTGAAAAGCTGTTTGTCGTCATCGAAATCGCCGCCGGTGTAGTAGGTTCGGGCTTCGAACCATTTGAGCAGCTCGTCATCAGCACCGTTCGGGGCGAACTCCCGGAGGTCTTCGAGTATTTGCCCGCGGAAGTCTTCGCTCGTCAGTTCCTGTCGTCCGATGCCGATGATGGCAAAGCTATCCGGGATGTGGCCATCTTTTGCGAGGTTGTAGATCGCAGGGAATAACTTGCGTTTCGTCAGGTCGCCGGTCGAGCCGAAGATCATCATCACGCACGGCTCGGCTTGTCGTTTATCTGGCTGCATCATCGTTATTTAACCACACTTGCGGCAGAGTTAGTCCTGGCACTGCCGGTGCGAACAAGATTTTACAACGTAACGTAACAGATGTGACCGAATCGCAATTCTCCTGTAATATTTGAGCAATCTATGCACACGCCCGAGCTTTTCAAGGACTTTCTGGTCATCATTCTCGCCTCGCTTCCGGTGGCATATCTTTGTCTAAGGTTAAAATTGCCGTTGCTTGTCGGGTTGATGCTTACGGGTATCGCGATCGGCCCATATGGGCTTGGGTTCATTAGCGATCTGGAGGGTATTGAGATCCTTGCCGAGATCGGCGTGATGCTCCTGCTCTTTTCTATCGGCCTCGAATTCTCGATAAGAAAGCTCCGTGAGATGAAGACGCTTGTGCTGGTCGGCGGCGGGCTTCAGGTCGGGATAACTGTTGTAGTTACTGCGTTTATAGCGTCGTCCTTTGGGCGGGAGGTGACGCAGGCGATCTTTTTTGGCTTTCTGATCGCGCTTTCGAGCACGGCGATCGTGCTAAAGAGTTATGTTGACCGACAGGAGGTCGATTCTCCGCATGGGCGTGCCGCCATCGGTATTTTGCTCTTTCAGGACATCTGCGTGGTCCTGATGCTGCTGCTCATTCCGATCCTCGGCGGCAAGGACGTCGTCTCGCTTACGGCGATACTCTTGAAACTCGGCACCTCACTCGGCTCGCTGATAGTTATCGTGCTGCTGGCGTGGCTGCTAATACCGCCGTTTTTGAAACAGGTCGTCCGAATGCGGAGCACCGAGGTCTTCCTGCTTACGATCGTTCTGCTTTGTCTCGGGCTTTCCTGGATCACGTTTCAATTCGGGCTTTCGCTCGCGCTCGGCGCGTTCATCGCCGGCGTCGTGCTCGCCGATACTGACTTCAGCCAGCAAGCGACAACGGAAATACTACCTTTTCGCGATGTCTTCAACAGCCTGTTTTTCGTTTCGATGGGAATGCTGCTCTCGCTGGGTGCGTTTGTTGAGAACATCGGAAGCGTGGCGTTGCTTGTAGCGGGACTCGTGGTCGGCAAGGCTTTGATCATCTGGGGCATCGTGAAACTGCTCGGCAATCCGCAGCGGGTCGCCGTTACCGCCGCGGTCGGATTGGCTCAGGTCGGGGAGTTCTCATTCGTTTTGGCAAAATCGGGGCGAGCGCAGGGCCTGATGCCAGATACTGATTACCAGATCTTTCTCGCCGCTTCGATCATTACGATGATCGCCACGCCATTTATGATCTCTTACGCGCCGCAGATCGGGAGTTTTGTTCAGGGCATCTTAAAGGACGGCCGCGTTGGCGGGATCGAGAACGCCGAGGATGACGAGGCCCACGTTACTTCAAGCGGCGGCCTTAAGGACCACGTCATCATTATCGGCTATGGGCTAAATGGCCGAAACCTCGCACGCGTGCTGCGTTCGGTTGGCGTGCATTACACGGTGCTCGAACTTAATGCGGAGGCGGTAAAAGCCGCCAAAGAGCTTGGCGAAAAGATAAATTTTGGCGATGCGACGCGTGCCGAGGTTCTTAAGCATGCGGAGATCGAACATGCCTCAGCGATGGTACTCGCGATGTCTGACCCGCATGCAGCTCGGCGTTCGGTCAAGCTGGCGCGGCGGCTTAATGAGAGTATCTATATAATCGTGCGGACGCGCTACGTTTCGGAGATCTCGGAGCTTTACGGGCTCGGTGCCAACGAGGTCATACCGGAAGAATTCGAAACAAGCATTGAGATCTTTTCGCGGGTGCTGCACCGCTACGGCTTTGCAAGGAATGTGATCGAGAATCAGATCGAGCGGATCCGGCGGCAGGGGTATGAGATGCTGAGAAGCAAGAATATGCCTCCCGAGCGGTCAGATGCAGTGAGCGTGGCGCTCGATGCCGCATCGACGGAGAGCATTCGTGTGGACGAGCGATCGCCGACACTTGGGAAAACGCTTGGGGAGCTCGACCTTCGCGGCAAGACCGGAGCAACGATCATCGCCGTTCAGCACGACGGCGAGACGAAGATAAGCCCCGGAGCCGATTACGAACTCTGCCGAAATGATGCGGTCGTACTCCTCGGCACACGTGAAGATCTCGACAAGGCGGTGCAGCTTATTAATCCGCAGGAGAACCCGGCCGAGCAGACGATCGGTGGATTTAACGCTTGAAAATCTTTTCTTGATATGTTTTCGACTTGAGCTTACGTACGGCTTCGATGCAAAATCGGCCAGGCCGCACGTCATCTAAAGGGACATTTTATGAAATTTATTCTTCTAATTTTATTGCTGGTGCCGTTCACCTATGGGCAAACGCGGACGTTTGAGTGGACGGATGAGCTTTGCACGTTCAAGGGGACTTACGATTCGCGGAAGTATTCCGAGGCAAAGCTTCGAAACACCGCGAGGCTGCTGACGCCCGGCGACCTTTCGTTGAGTTCGGTCGGTGCGACCGTTTGGAACTTTAGCGAGATCGCCGAACTCGACACGGCCAAGCTTGATGGAGAATACAACGCGGTCAAGTCCGAGCTTGAGAACCTTGATATCGTGGACACGCCGTATTGGCAGGGAGCACGGGCGGCACGCCTGAAGGAGATCGAACAGGTCTATCGCCTGGCACGGCTGACGATGCGGGCTTACTCGCAGCCTGAGGTGCTGCGCGAACACGACCGGGCCGAAGCGTGCAAGACCAAATTTGCCGAGCCGATCATTGCTGGCGGCGATAAGCTTTTGGCAGCTTGGCGGGTGGTCAATCTTGATTCGCAGTCAAAGAACTCGGATCCGGCACGGCTCCAGCGGCGGTTCGACGAGGAAATGCGATCGCCGAAGAGGCTTGAGTTCGCGTTGGTCGAGACGATGTCGTTCGGCTGGTGGAATTGTGCAAATGCGGAGATCGAATACGACGAGCGGTCATCGAACGGCGACTATTTCAAGGAGTTTCGCAAGCTGTTTACGCGGGTGACCGAAGAATGTGATGAGCCCTAGTCGCTTGGCGGGGTTTTAACGAGGCTGCGCTGCCGGTCAAAGTGTTCGACGACCGAGTTCGCAGCCTTTTCTCCTAGAAAGGGCCGAAGTTCCTCGAGCGAGGCTTTGGCGATACGTTCGATCGAGCCGAAGTTTTTCAGCAGCCGCATCTTGCGCTTTTCGCCAATACCGGGTATCTCCGAAAGCTCCGAGGTGAAGTCGCGTTTTTCACGCCGCTTGCGGTGAAATTCGACCGCCGTTTTGTGAGTTTCCTCGCGTATCTGAAGTATCAGCCGGAAAGCAAGCGAGTTGCGGTCAAACGGTATCGGCCGGTCCTCGCGGCCATGAACCAGAAGGTGCGAGATCTCGTTGTGCCGTTTCGGCGGCTTGACCAGCCCAACGAGCATTATCTGCTCAAGGTCGAGTTCGCGCATCGCGGCCGCGGCAGCACCAAGCTGGCCTTTGCCGCCGTCGATAAAGACGAGTTCGGGCAGCCGCCCGCCTTCTTCCATCATCCGCCGATACCGCCGAAGCACAGCCTCGTTCATCGACGCCACGTCATTGCTTCCTTCAACCGTCTTGATGATGAACCGGCGATAAAGCGAGCGGGCGGGCTTGCCGTTCTCGAATACCGCAATGCCGGCGACGTTCTCGGCTCCCGAAATGTTCGAGATATCGAATGATTCGATCCGCTCGGGAAAGTAAGAAAGCTCGAGCACTTCCTGTAGTTCACCGAGGACCTTTTCAGAATCTGGTTTGAGAACGCGGAAACGTTGCTCGAAGGCGATCTGCGCGTTCTTTTCGACAAGCGTGATCAGGTCTTTCTTGCGGCCGCGTTTGGGGTCGAGGATCTTTACGCGGCGGCCGCGGCGTTCGATCAGAAGCTGCTCCAGCGGCCCGCGGTCCTCGAAATCCTGCGGAACGTGGATCTCAAGCGGGACGAAATCGGTCGAATAATATTGCAGCAAAACATCGCCGAGAAACTCAGACGCACTGAAGGAGTCATCCTCGGGCAGGTCTTCCCAAAAGAACTCGCGGCGGCCGACTATGCGGCCTTCGCGCATCGTGAAGAGCTGAAGTGCAAGCCGTTGATTCTCGCGATAAAAGCCGAAGATGTCGATGTCCGTGTCGGCCGTGATCGCCATCTTTTGCTGATCGGCGAGTTGTAGGACGGTGCGGTGCAGGTCGCGAAACTTCGCCGCAAGTTCGTATTTATCTTCCTCGGCAAACCGCCACATCCTCTCCTCAAGCTGCTCGGCGAGTTCCTTGTTCTTGCCCTCGAGCAGCAGCTTCACGTCACGTGCCGCCTCCTCGTATTCCTTCTGCGTGCAAAGCCCCTTTACGCAGGGCCCGAGGCACCGCTTTAGATGATATTCAAGACAGGGACGCGGCAGGCGGCCATCGATCTCGATATCACAGGTGCGGAGCTGAAACGTCCGGTTGATGAGGTTAAGTGTCTTTCTCGCAAGGGTTACGGGCAGAAACGGTCCGTAGTAACTGCCGCCATCCTTGACCACGCGGCGGGTCAGCACAACCTTCGGGAACGGTTCATTCGTCAGCTTCAGATGCGGATACTGCTTGTCATCCTTAAGCATCACGTTGAACCGCGGCTTGTGTTTTTTGATCAGGTTCGATTCAAGAACGAGAGCCTCAACCTCGCTATCGACGACGATGACCTCAAAGTCGGCGATCTGCCGGACGAGCTGCTGCGTTTTCCAATCGAGGTTTCGGCTTGCCTGAAAATATGAGCGAATGCGGTTGCGAAGGTTCTTTGCCTTGCCGACGTAGAGGATCTTCCCGGCCGAGCTTTTGTGGATATAGATCCCGGCGGCGGTGGGCAGGTTTTTTAGTTTCTCGTCGAGCGTCACTCAAGAATCTTACCGCAGTCGCTAAAGAGTCGGGAAGCAAGGCCTAACCGGCGGGCTCATTCTCGGGGTCGGTCCAGCCGCCGCTTCTGGTCATAACACCCCAACTTGACTCGGTCCGCAGAAGCCATTTGATCGTCCCTTCAAGCCGCCATATCGAATTCAACTGCCGGTAGCCGAAGTTTTCAACAACAGCCCCGAGAACGAGCATCAGGAGGTCGCGGGTACGCGGATAAGTGCGGAACGTTAACTCTTCAATGAGGATGCCGCCGACCGAGAGCAAGAAACCGGTTCCGAATGAAAGCATTGTGAATGCAAGCACCGTTTCGGGAGTTGAAAGGCCAATTGCGAGGGTCAAGATGAAAAAGACCAGACCGATCACCTCGATGATCGGGCTGATGCCCTCAAGAAAAAGGAGAAATGGGAACGCAAGCCAGCCAACGCCGCGGCTTCTCGGATGAAAGAGAAGCTTGCGGTTCTCCCATAGGCAGTCGAAAAGGCCGCGTTGCCAGCGGACCCGCTGTTTTCGAAGCACCCCGTAGGTCTCGGGAACTTCCGTCCAGCATACGGGGTCGGCAACGAAATCGATGCGGTACGGTATCCGGTTTAGGCGAAAGTGCCGGTGCATTCTCAGAACGAGATCCATATCCTCACCGAGCGAGGTGTGGCTGTAACCGCCGACGCTGATGACCGCTTCTTTGTTGAAGAGGCCGAACGCTCCTGAGATGAGCGGAAGCGAATCGATGTGATTCCAACCGACTCGGCTTGTCAGGAATGCACGCGAATACTCGAGCACCTGAAACAATGCGAGCCAGTTTTTCGGCAGCCCGATTCGAGTAAGAGTGCCGCCTAAAACACCGCATCCGTTAAGAATCCGCACGTTGCCGCCAACCCCGATCGTATCCGGATTGAGTAGGAACGGTTGGACCATCAGCATCAAGCAATCGCGATTGAGTATCGTATCGGCATCGAGCGGCATGAAAAGGCCATAACGGGCGCCATTGATGCCGGCGTTCGAAGCATCAGCTTTGCAGCCGCCGTTCTCTTTATCGATGACGCGCAGCGACGGGTATTTTCGCGATTGATGAACACCACGGACCGGCTTGTGTTCGATCCGTTGGCGAAATGCCGTTGGGATCTCGACTAGATCAAATTCCTTCGTCAGCACGTCGAGAGTCCGGTCGGTCGAGCCATCATTCACGACGATGATCTCGAACTCGTGGTAGTCAAGCTGAAGCAGCGCATAAACAGTCGGGATGATAACGACCTCTTCATTGAATGCGGTAACGACCAGCGAAACCGGCGGCTCAAAACCGCTCTGTGGACGCGGAAGCTTGTAGATGGACTGACGGCCGACAAATCGCGGGAGGACCGCGAGCGCAATAAGAGTCAACAGCAGGTAAGTGCCATTAAGCAGGATAAAATATGTCAGGAAGAACCACTCGGTTATCTTGACAAAGTTTGTGGCTTCGGCTTGAAGCATATGAGGGAACGCTCTGCGGCAACCTGCCGTAGCATATCGCGAGCGAAATTACTCGGCAGCCTGTTAACAATCGGCTCGATTCCATTCTCGGCAAATTCGGGTAGGTCGAGGATAGTTCCGGCGGCACGATAGCGGACCCACCATTCCTGATCATCGAGGGCTTCAAGTAAGAGCGGGAGATCGTCGGGTTCGTGAAAGCGACTGAGAGTTGAAATAGCCTGTAGCCGCACTTCCCAGCGGTGGTCGCGGATCATCTCGCGAACCCGCGGCCGGAGAGCGGGCTCGAAATCCGGGAGTAACCGCAGGCAGGCAATAAGCACCTCCTTATGGTCAGTTTCGGTGAAGATGCGGGTAATGACATCTGCGCTGTCGAAGATATGGGCAAAGCTAAGGTACGAGATAAGACGCGACATCTGCCTTTCCTCGAGCCCTCGATCATACGCGTCGGATACAAGCCGGCAAAGCGGCTCGGAGAGTATGTCCGGATCGATCCGCTGGAGGATCTCGGCGACGAAGACGGGCGACCAATCCGTGCGTTCCTCGATCTTTACAAGTGTTTCCGAAAGTGCCCGTTCGACGTCGATCCTTACCAAAGCCCGCCAAGACCAATACGAGACGATCGGGTCGCGGTCGTCGATCAGAGGAGCCACCGCCTCGTAGCCTTCGCGGTCACCGAGATTTCCGAGCGTGTTGATCGCCAGCAGTTTACGGTCGATCATGAGGCTGCCGAGCATCGAATGTGCAATGTCCGGGATACCGATCTGTCTCGCAAAGCGATTAAGGCCGGCTGTTGCCTCACCGTCAAGCGATTCGTGGAGATAGTTCCATGTCTCCAATACGGCAAGCGGATCTTTGAGTTTTGCGAGCTCGGGATAGAGGGCGCTTTCGGCCGCCTGATCGCCGAGTCCAGCCTCTGTTGAAAGGGAAATATTTTCGGTCGCTTGGAAAAGCAGCGGTTCAAGCGATCCGGCGATCGTTGTCCGCTTCTTAGAAAGCGATCTAGCTCGTCGCCTGAGAAAGACAAGCAGCAGAGTGCATCCGACACCGACTGCCCCGAATGCATATCCGGTCCAAAGAGCTATCTCGGCCGGAACTGGGCTAGAAGCGAAATCGTGTTCCAACGTTAATTCCTCCACGATTGAACAGGTCGCCCTGCTGGTGGAACCAACCGTCAACGGCGATACCGATCCGTTCGTTGAGCCAGAACCGGCCTGAAAGGGAGAGGCTTTGCGTTTGAGTTCTGAGGATGCCGACAGTCGGGCCGAGGTTCTCGTGCTCGCGGCCAAAGGAATAGGCACCGCCGACGGTGTTGCCGCGTTCGCCAAAGTAGCGATTGTACTGAAGCCGATGTGACGGGGCCGTGCCGGCGTTGGTAAGGTGCGTCGTGTAAAGCGTGTAGGCGAGACGGTTCGCCCCCCAGTATTTTTCGACAAGTCCGTACCCGGTCGTTGCCTTGACCCCGCGATAAGCCGTGTATCGAACGCCGCCGTGAAGAACCGTTCCACCGCCGATGTCTTTTTCTATCTCGCCCATGAAGGAGTATTTCCCGACGAACTGATTCGTTGAGGAGTACATTCCCTCGGCGGTTATGGCCCATTTGTTCGGAAGACGCTGGTAAATGCCGCCAATGATCTCGGAATCGCGGACGCCGGTCCGGTCACTCATTCGATAGGTGCCCCAAATGATCTGTCTGCGGCCCTTTCGGCGTTCGAAGGTAAAGGTAGCCGTGCGCCATTCACCTTTGCCCTTTGAGAGCTTCTCCTGAGTAAAACTGGTCGCAACCTCGTAGCTGACGGGCTGTGGGTCGCGCTGCTCAACGGGCGCAGGGGCTTGCTCCGTGTCCGGCACTTCATCTTGCGCGGACACCGGAAAGGTGATGATCAAAGCGAGAAGGATCAGGAGGAGCGGTTTCATTTTACTGCTGTGTGATCAAGATAGGAGTCGGTTCATCCGCATCATTAGTTCGTTCGGACGAAATGGTTTCGTTACGTAGTCGTTTGCACCCGCCTCGAATGCTTTTACAATAGTGGATTCGCTCGATTTTGAGGTGACCATTATTACCGGGACCTTTTTCCAGGCCTTTCGCGAGCGGATGTTGGTGAGGACCTCGAAGCCATCAGCAAACGGCATCATAATGTCGAGGAAGACCATTTTCGGAAGGACTTCGTCGGCCGAGATGCGATCGATCGCGATGCGGCCATTGGGGAGGATCTCGACCTCGTAGCCGCGTTGAGCAAGCCAATGGTTGAGCAGCCGAGCTATTGTCGGATCGTCCTCAACGACAAGAATTAGGTTCCTTCCCTTTTTCGATGCGTGTTTTGCGGGCATAAAAGGTCAGACCGGGACGACACTGGACCGAAAGTGCAATCCGGAAAAATCGATTAGGGAGGTGTGTGGGGAAGTGAGAAGAACGCCCGAAGGCAAATTTAATTCTGGCATATTCGAGTAAGGAAAGTAAACAGGAAAGTTTTGTCTGCCATTTCAACAGTAAGGACCACGGATCCGAAGGAAGCGGCCCGTTTGCTTATACGCGGCGGTGTGGTCGCGTTTCCGACCGAGACTGTTTACGGGCTCGGGGCGGCGATATTTGATGGAGCGGCGATCCAGCGGGTCTTTGAGGCCAAGGGGCGGCCCGGCGACAATCCGCTGATCGCGCACATTGGTGACGTCGGGCAGATCGACTTGCTGGCTAATGAGTTGAGTACGAGTGCCGAGCGATTGATAGAGGCATTTTTCCCTGGGCCGCTGACGATCGTCGTGAAAAAGACCGAATCGGTTCCGGCGATCGCGACCGCCGGACTTGCGACGATCGGCATCCGAATGCCGAACAGCGAGCTTGCCCACGAGTTTCTGAAAGAATGCAAAACTCCGGTCGTTGCTCCCTCGGCAAACATCTCCGGCCGGCCTAGTCCGACGACGTGGCAGGCGGTGCTTGACGACCTTGACGGCAGGATCGACTGCATCCTGCAGGGCGAGCCGACCGACATCGGGCTTGAATCAACGGTCGTCGATTGTTCGGTCGAGCCGCCTGTGCTGCTGCGACGCGGTGCAGTTTCGATCGACGAACTGAGAGCCGTTGTTCCTCTGATACGCGAACTCACATCTGGCGAGGCCGGTGCGGAAAAAAGTCCGGGGTTGAGGCACAAGCATTACTCGCCGCGAGCTAGAGTGGCGATCGGAAGCGAACTACCCGTGGGATTTGCCGGTCGGGCAGCATTCATCGGCATAAGGAAGCCTGAAGACGTATTCGCTGAAACTCGAGTTGTGAACTCGGCTGAAGAATATGCAGCAGCCCTGTTCGAGTTTTTTCGCGAATGCGACCGTCGCGGCATCGACCTAATAGTCTGCGAAGCGGTTCCCGAAACGGGCCTTGGGGCGGCACTGATGGACCGCATCCGCCGGGCAGCAGAGTAGCGGTCTAACGCAGCCGAGCAATGGCTAGCGCATAATCGCCGGCCGTTTCGAGGACTTCACAAACAGCGTCGGGGTCCTTGTTGAGATGTTGAATGTGTTCCTGCTGAAGGACCAGCAACACCGGCTCGCCACCATTTTCGCGGAGCAGCGGCGGGATGTCAGCCGGGCCATTCAGCCTTCGCTGGCGGCCTTCCGCTGTGCGTAAAAGCCGGCCGCTGAAGTAGAACTCTGCATTATGATTTATCGTTAAGAACCCCGCGATGGGCTTTTCGGCAAAGCCGCGGCTATCGGCGGCGGCGGCCAGTTTCTTGACCGAGTCGTTCTCAGCAAAGCTCGGTAGCGCGAATTGGATTATTCCGATGACGACGACCAGCATTGCAACGGCGACAAACCTGATCGCTACTTCGCGGTTGGCCGAACGGGCCGCGAACTGCCGTGCGAAAACACCCGCAAGAATGATCGCCGCCGGCACGGACGGTAGAATGTATCCCGGGAGCTTCGACCCGGAAAATGAAAAGAAAACCAGCGGCACGGACATCCATGCAAACGCGAAAATGACGAGCGGTTTTAGAGGTTCGCTTTCGTCGCTCGCTTCGGCGTCGTGTCGGCCGGATGTGAAATTCGAAATTATCTGCTTTGTTGCCCGCCAAACGCCGCCAAAGAAAAAGGGAAGCCACGGCAGCGTCATCAGCGGCAGCACCCAAAAGAAAAAGTGAAACGGCTGCGGGTGTTGATACTTGTTTGAGGTGTAACGCTGAAAATGGTGCTGGATGAAGAACTCATCGATGAATTCCCATCCGTGGCGGAGATACATCGGAAGATACCAAAGCGACGCCGCGGCGATGGCAACAGGGACGCCCCAAAACACGCTCAGCAGAACCCGCTTTGAAGGAAACGTCCGGCTCAAAACGTGATAGAACGCAACGATCGCGAACGGGAAAACAAAGCCGACGAGTCCTTTGGCGATGACGGCAATGCCCATGAAGAGGTAGAAAATGGCTAGGCCGGCGTATGCCTTTCGGGTTTCATCCACCCCGGAGCGATCGGCGACAAAATATCCGACGAGTGATGCGGTCAGCGGAAAGGTGAGGATAATATCAAAGCTCGCTCCGCGGGCGAAGACCAGTATCCCGAGGGTCGAAACGGTCATCATCGCAAGCCACTCGGCAAGGTATATGCCTGTAGTTTCGCCACTGGTTTCGTTTCGCCGAACAGCATTTCCCGCAAAGTAAAGACATACGGCCGTGCCGAGCCCGAAGAGTGCGGAGCCAAAGCGTGCGGCGAATTCATTTACGCCAAAGATGTTATAGGAGGCGATCTGCAGCCAATAGAGAAGGGCCGGCTTCTCGAACCAATGAAAGCCGCCGAGCGTCGGGGTGACCCAGTCGCTGCGGAGAAACATCTCGCGGGCGACCTGCGAATATCGCGGCTCGTCCGGCCCGAGCAGCGGTACGGTGAGCCCAAAGAAAAAGACGAACACGGCGAGCAGGAAAAAGCCTGCACGAAACAACGGCGAACGCGAAAAACTAACGAGTGATCCCATCTTTGTCATTTACGGCCAATTGGCTGAAAATGAAAGTATCACCGAAGTTAGTGCGGCATTCAAATAATGGAAATTGCAAAAAAGCTCAGAGCGGCGGCGATCGGCGTCGGCTCTCTCGGCCGGCATCACGCCCGGAACTATTCCGAACTAGGCAAAGAAGGTCGGCTTGAATACGTCGGGGCCTGCGATGTTGACGCCGCAACGGCGGAAAAGATGTCGGCAGAACACGGCGGCTCCGCGTTGACCGACTGGCGCGAACTGCTCGATAGGGTCGATCTTGTCTCGATAGCAACGCCGACCGAGACGCATTGCGAGATCGCCTGCGCGTTCCTCGAAAACGGGGTTCACGTGCTGGTCGAAAAGCCGATCGCCACCTCGCTTGCCGAAGCAGACAGGATGATCGCGGCGGCCGAGGGCTCGGGGGCAAAGTTGATGGTCGGGCAGCTTGAGCGGTTCAATCCGGCGATGGTCTCACTGCGGCCGCACGTGACGAAACCGCTTTATTTTGAGATACACCGGGTCTCACCATTTCCCAATAGATCACTCGACGTGGACGTTGTGCTTGATGTGATGATCCACGATCTCGACGCGGTGCAATGGCTGGTCGGCGAAGATGTAAAGGTCAGCGAGATCAGGGCGGTTGGCATCCCGGTCATTTCAGATAAAGTTGACGCGGCGAATGCGAGAATTGAATTTGAGAACGGTGCCGTCGCAAATATTACAGCCTCGCGCATCGGCACCGAAACGATCCGCAAGACGCGCTTCTACCAGACGAACGCCTACGTTGTGCTCGACTATGCGACGAAGTTCGCGTCGCTAACGTCGCTCAACCCGGAGGCTTCGCACCCGCTGCTCGGGATATCGATAAACCGCCTTGAGATCAATGATGTGGAGCCGCTCAGAGCCGAGATAACCGCATTTCTCGACTCGATAGAGAATGACACCGCAACGCCCGTGACCGGCGAGGACGGCCGTCGGGCATTGGCTCTTGCCGTCGGGGTGCTCGAAAAGATCGAACAGCACGTCAGCCGACTAAATGTAAGAAAAAGCTAATAGCTGTTAGCTGACAGCTATTAGCTTTTCTTAAGAATGACGGCAGCCTATGCCGATGCTTCGCTGGCCTGGCCGCGCATTGAGTTGAGCCAATCCTGCATTTTCTTGAGACGATCGGCACCGCCATCGGAACCCATGATGACACTTTCGAGATTCTTGAAGGCATCGGGCGAGTCCCACATTTCGCGGAGCTGCGGCAGAAGCGGTTCGATCTTTGCAAAAACGAGGAGGTGCTCGCCGTTCGTGTCATTGAACATTTCGCGGTCGATCGCACCGTGTGAGACGAGGGCCGCGGCCATGTCCCAGTAAGAGGTGACCATGCGAAGATAGGCGCCGACCTCGGGGTCCATCATCGTCGCCGAATAGTGTTCGGCACTTTCGGGGTGAAACGTGAACATCCAATCGCGGGCTTTCCGCATAACGGGTTCGCGACGGAGATCGTAGAGTTTAAGTATTAGTTCGGCAGATTCAGATTTGCTCATAAGATTCGTACTCCTTATTTTTTGTTGGGGTAGGAAGTGTAAATCGGACGGCGAACGGTGTCAATTCCTGCACCTGCGAGTTAGGATAAATGTAAGATGAACCAGCGGATTTCGGCGTATCTGGCAGAGCGAATCGCGGCAAACGACTTTCCGTCGGCGGTCTATCTGGTCGCGGAAAAGGGTGAGATCGTCTTTCATGATGCACTCGGAAATGCTGTCGTCGAACCTGAAATTATTCCCGCGAGGCTCGATACGATCTATGACCTTGCGAGTTTGACGAAGCCGTTGGTTACAGGCCTTCTCGCTGCACGCCTTGTCGAACGCGATCTGATCAGCTTAGATGACGACGTAGGCCCCATTCTCACGAACGGGACACATGCGGTGGCGAGCCAGGCCACGTTGGGCGATCTCGTAACTCATAGATCTGGTTATCCAGCCTGGATGCCCTTTTTTCTGTTACCCGGAGCTCCGCCATTCGACCCAGAAGATTACGGCAGTTCGAGTGCCAATATTGACCGAATTTGCGAGTATGTTCGAGAAACCATTCTTCGTTTTGAAGCTAGAGGACATGCTCCTGTCGTTTATAGCGACCTTAACTTTATTCTCATTGGCTTCATCCTCGAACTGTTCAGCGACCTTCCCTTAGCCACACAACAACTCGAAATTACCGACCGCCTGCGTCTTCAACGAACGCGTTTCCGTGGACCTGGTACACCTAATCGCGAGACCGCGGCTAGCGAGTTCGGCAATCAATATGAGCGCCAGACTTGCATCGAAAAGTTTCCCGAACTCGGTGTTTCTGAGTCTGCTTTCCGGAATTATCAGATCTGGGGTGAGGTTCATGATGGGAATGCCTACTTTATGGGCGGGGTTGCGGGGCATGCGGGGCTTTTTTCGACGGCTGAGGAAGTCTTTGAGATCGCATTGCAGTTTCTGCCCGAACATACAAAGCTTTTGAAACCGGAAACCTGCGAACTTTTCCGCACTAATTTTACACCGGGGATGAATGAGGACCGTTCGTTCGCCTTTCAGCTCGCCTCGACCAAAGATTCCACCGCCGGAACTCGAATGTCGCGGGAAAGCTTTGGCCACAATGGGTTTACGGGCACAAGCCTGTGGATCGACCCGGTCATGGATCGGATATTCGTGCTTTTGACCAACCGGACGCATGCCCATCCGCTACCATTCGTCAATATAAACTCGGTCCGGCGGCGATTTCACGACCTCGCGATCGAAGAGCTAGAGAAAAACTAAGCAACTTAACCGAGGGTTAATAAATCATAGTGCGCGCTTTCCCCTGCTTTGTTTTCGGGATCGGAGTTTAGCTATGAAGCGATTTGCCCTTTTGCTCGTCATTTTTGCTTTTGCCGGCCTTGCCGTCATTGCACAGTCCAGCCGCACTCGACCCCGCGTTGTTCCGACGCCGACGCCCGCTCCGACGCCTATCGTCGTAGACGGGTACGAGGATGACGTTGACGATGAACCGGTCGTGAGCGATCCTGCGCGTCGCCGGCCGACGCTTCAGGGCGACCAAAGGGTCGGGAATCCCAATGCATCGCCGACTCCGCCCGATGGTGACGACGAGGTCATCCGCGTTGAAACAAATCTTGTCACGTTGCCGGTTTCGGTCTTTGACCGCAGCGGGCGGTTCGTTGGCGGGCTTGAGCAGCGGGACTTTCAGATATTTGAGAACGGAAAGAGGCAGGAGATCGGCTTTTTCCAATCGGTCGAGCAGCCGTTTACGGTCATTCTGATGATCGATGTAAGCCCCTCGACGGCATTCCAGATCGGCGATATACAGAATGCCGCGATCACATTTACCGAACAGCTTCGGCAAAACGACCGTGTGATGGTGGTTGCATTTGACCAGCGGGCAAGGGTGCTGACGCGGCCGACCAACAACCGGGCTGAGATCGCGAGGGCGATCCGGCAGGCCGAGGTCGGCAATGGGACTAGTATTTATTCGGCAGTTGACCAGATGCTCAACCGAGAGTTCAAGATGATCGAAGGCCGTAAGGCGATCGTTGTATTTTCAGATGGCGTCGATACGACGTCAGGCCGGCGAAGCACGTTTGAGAGCACGCTACGTGACGCTGAGGAAACCGACGTTCTGATCTATTCTATCCGCTACAATACGCAGAGAGACTACGGGCGCAACGGCGGCGGAGGCGTTTATAACCCTCAGCCTAGGCGACGCGGAGGCGGAGGTTGGGGCGACATCCTCGGAGCAATAATAACCGGCGGCAGCGTCAATATTGGCGGCGGTGGAAACACAGGTGCGGCCGGGACAAGCCCCGAAGAATACGCCCGAGGTCGGCAATATCTCGAAACGCTTTCGCGTAACAGCGGCGGGCGTAGCTTTGAGGCTGATTCGCTTCGCGATCTTGACTCGGCCTATTCCGGAATTGCCGAAGAGCTTCGGCGGCAATATTCGGTCGGGTTTTATCCCGACACGGCCGGCCAGGCCGGCGAGCGGCGGCAGTTGAGAGTACGGGTGATGAGGCCGAATCTCGTCGTTCGGGCACGGAACAGCTACATCGTTGGAAGCGGCGACCGTTCGTACGCAGGGAATTAGCAGCCTTCCATAAAATGAAAAAGCCCGGAGAGCCTTTGCGGCCGTCTTCGGGCTTTTGCTTTCTTGATCTTAGATCACGGTGCCATCGGGGATAACGGCATTTTTGGGCACTATGATTATGCCGTCGCGGATATAGAATGTCTGGTCCGGTGAGTCGTAGTGGTTATGTCCCGCTTCGTTCATCAGCCTGACACCTTTTCCGATCCTGACGTTCTTATCGATTATCGCACGACGTATCTGCGTGTCGCGGCCAATGCCGATATTCGGAGTGCCGGAATCGATATTCTCGCGTAATTCGGGGATCGACTCAAAAAAGTCCGAACCCATTATGATCGAGCTCTCGACCCGGACACCGCTATCGATCCGGCTGCGAAGCCCGATTATCGAGTTTCGTGCGTAAACGCCGTTGAGGATACAGCCTTCGCTGACCAACGAATTACCGATGTCGGAGTCTTGTATCTTCGAGGGCGGCAAATAGCGGCTGCGAGTGTAGATCGGTGCCGCGGCATTGAAGAAATTGAACTTCGGAAGCGGTGAGGCGAGATCGAGGTTGGCATCGTAAAAGGCCTTGATCGTACCGATGTCTTCCCAGTATTCGTTGAACACATGGGCCTGGACGTTATGGTCACTTATCGCTGCCGGAATGATCTCTCCACCAAAGTCATCAGCATCCGGGTAGCGGCTAAGAAGTGCAACGAGCTTTTCAAAGTCGAAAAGGTAAATTCCCATCGAGGCGAGGTAGGGTTTGCGTTCAGCATCGCCCGTATCGAGGCCGAAAGCAGTCGTATCGACCCGCATTTCTTCGAGAGCGTCGCCTTTCGGTTTTTCGCGAAACTGGATGATCCGCCCGTCGGTGTCGGTTTTGAGCAGGCCGAACCCTTGGGCGTCTTCGGGGTTGGCGGGAATCACGGAGATGGTCAGGTCGGCATTGGTCTCCGTATGGCGTTCCAGAAATTCTCTGTAATTCATCCGGTAAAGATGATCGCCGGAAAGTATCAGCAGCGTCTTCACCCGCCAATCGCGAAGGTGGGGAAGTATCTGCCGGACAGCATCTGCCGTACCCTGAAACCAACCGGGGCTGTCGAGCCGCTGCTCCGCGGCGAGGATCTCTACGAAACCGGTCGAGAAACTTGAGAAACGGTACGTCTGCGAAATATGGCGGTTTAGTGAGGCGGAGTTGTACTGAGTCACGACGAAGATCTGCGTCACGCCCGAATTGATGCAGTTCGAGACCGGGACGTCAATTAGCCGGTACTTGCCGCCAAGCGGGACGGCCGGTTTTGACCGTTCGCGTGTTAGCGGAAAGAGCCTTGAGCCCGCTCCGCCGCCGAGGATGACCGCGAGGACCTGATTTTCGAGTGACATAAAAATTCTAAACTGGCTAACTGGCTGTGAACAAGAATATCCGCAAATATCGCTCGGCATCAAGAGCTATTTTCCGATTCGGCGAACGAGTCCTGCAAGACGGGCGAAACTTGACAACCGGCCGGTATTCGACGACAACTAACCCTAATTATGTGGTATTGGACGAAAGTCATCTTCTTGGTACTGCTAGGGTCACTGGGGCTCTGGCTTGGATACGAGCTGATCACATTTCCGAGCATCTCTTCGTTGAAGACCGAGAATCCGGTCACGTCGTCGCTGATCGAGTATCGCATCTCTGAGGCAAAGGCCGACGGCAAGGAGCCGAAAAAGTACATGATCTGGATGCCGATCGAGCAGATCTCGCCGAACCTGCAGCGGGCCGTTCTGGCTGGCGAGGATTCGCGGTTCTTTGAGCATAACGGGTTCGATTGGGAAGCGATCCAAAAGGCCTGGGACGAGGCTGTGAAAGAGGGCGAAAAAGAGGCACGCGAGGAATGCGAGGCTCAGGCGAAGGCCGCAAACACGCCGAAAAAGGACTGTGCCCCGAGCGAGGACGACTGGATTCTGCCGATGCCGAGCTTTAAGCGCGGAGCCTCGACCGTAACGCAGCAACTTTCGAAAAATCTCTACCTCTCGGAAGAGCGGAGTTTTTTCCGCAAGGGACGCGAGGCCGTTTACACGTATTTTCTTGAGCGTGAACTTTCGAAAAAGCGAATATTGGAAATCTATCTGAACGTCATCGAATGGGGCGACGGTGTTTACGGGGCCGAAGCCGCGGCCCGGACATATTTTAAGAAATCGGCATCGAGCCTTTCACGCGAAGAGGCGGCATTTCTCGCCGCGATGGTCCCGAGCCCGTTAAATATTTTCAACCCGGAGAAGAACCGAAAACGCGTAGTCCGTCGGCAGCGGGTTTTGCTGCGGCACATGAATTCGATGAAGCTCAACTATTAGGACACCTGGTAGCGGACGACAGCGGGGGGGAGAGTTGAGGCAAAGGGGGCGGGCGCCGCGGGTACGGCGGGCCGACGGTGGTAAAACGAACAAAGCGTAAGGCCACGCAAGCCGCCCGATTAGGCTTTCGTAAGTCAAAAAGAAGCTGCCCGCGATCAAGCGGGCAGCTTCTTTTTTGACCGTTGATCTGCGGTATTATTTCCCACCGACGAGTTTCATCTCGTTAAGGATCCAGCCGGCACCGCCGAATTTTTCCGTAACAAAAAGCACGAATCGGATATCGACCGAGATCGTCCGGTTCATGTTCGGGTCGTAGTAGAAGTCGTTGCCGAGTCCTTCGTAATTGCCGTCAAAAACAAGCCCGACCTGTTCACCATTGGCGTTTAGCACAGGGCTTCCCGAGTTGCCGCCAATGATGTCGTTGGTAGAAAGGAAGTTGACGACGACACTATCGCCGGAGCCAAAACGGCCGAAGTCCTTGGCAGCCTGCAGCCGCTTGAGGCCCTCGGGCATATCGAACGGATTGATGCCCGTGTCCTTCTCGAGCATTCCCTTCATCGTCGTGAACGGCGTGCGATACTCCGCCTCACGCGGCGAGAATCCCTTTACATAGCCATAGCTGAAGCGGAGGGTCGAGTTCGCGTCCGGGTAAGGCGTAGTGCTTTTCATTTCGGCCATTCCTTGCTGATAGAGAAGGCGGAGCCGGTCGATGCTCGCACCAAATTCTGCCGCACGGGCGGCTCCTTCCTCGCGTGCCGTGATGAGTGCCCGAGCGAATGCGACAACGTCGTCGCGTTCGGGACGGTAGTCCATTGTCTGCGGCCCGTAAAGTGCAGCGATTGTTTCGGGGGTCCAGTAGCCATTGGCGATGTTATCAGCGAACTTGGCTTCAGCGTCGCTGCGAGCCTTCCCTGAAACCTTGCCGAAGAGGTTCTCGGCACCATCGAACTTCTGGCCTTCGGGAAGCTCCGCAAAGGCATTGAGGAAATACTTCAGCATCTCGCGTTCGTAGATCGCTTCGCGGCCTTCAAGTGCTTTCTTGATCTCGTCGAGCTTTGCACGCCGTTCGGTTTCGTTCAGCACCTTGCCTTCGCTAACGGCCTGGAAGATCGCACGGAAGACGGGCATGGTCGCATCCGGGATCCGCCGTACCAGAACGTCGCGTTTAGCTATGGCGTTCGACTTTGCGGAAACTGCGGCGAGCTCCTGAAGCACCGTGCCGTATCTCTGCTGACGCTGCGGATTCGCCGCGACCCAGCGAGCGAATGCCTCTTCCTCGGCCTTTCTTTTTTCCACGACCTGCGAACGGCGAAGCCGCCACATTCCGCCGTAGTAGACCTTGCGAGCGTTATCAAAATTAGCGACATCTGACTGAAGATCGATCCGCTTTTTCTCGTCGGTCTCGCCGACCATTCTGAGAGCATCGGCACGTGCCTGCAACCACGTCCAGAGGAACGGAAAATTCACGTCGCGGGCGTATTCGACCGACTGCGACTCGCGATACCGCGTGGTGCCGCCCGGGTAACCGAGGACGAAAACAAAGTCGTTGTCTTTGAGGCCGCCGATGTTGATCGTCAAAAACCGTTTCGGCTTCATCGGGACGTTGTTCGGCGAATATTCGGCCGAGGAGCCGTCCGGAGCGGTATATGCACGAATGAATGTGAAATCACCGGTGTGTCGTGTCCATTCAAAGTTATCAGGGTCGCCGCCAAAAACGCCGATGTTACGCGGCGGGGCATAGACGATGCGGACGTCCTTGATCTGCTTGGTCTGATAGAGATAAAAGAAGTAGCCGTTATTGAGCATCTGAATGCGAATAACGGAACCGGCCGAAACTTTTGCTTGCTCGGCAACTTGCAGATTTTCGGCGTTGGTCCGGAGGGCCGCGGTTAGGGCGTCGCCCGAGAGTGAATCCGTGCCCTGGCGGACCTTTGCGGTCACGTCTTCGATGCGTTCGGTGACGAAGATCGAATAGCCTTTGGCCGGTATCTCTTCGCCGCGGTTGTTTGCCTTGAAACCGTTCTCGACCAGGTCGTTCTCAGGCGTCGAGGCCGAAACCAGGCCATCGAAAGCACAGTGATGGTTGGTGAGGATAAGGCCGTCGGGCGAGACGAACTCGGCCGTACAGCCGATGCTCAAACGAACCACTGCCTCGGTCAATCCGCCGCCGGCAGGGTTGTAAATATCCTCGGCCTTGATCTTGAGGCCGAGCTTTTTGAGCGGTAGCGACGAGATCTTGTCCGGCTTGAACATGCCTTCATCGAATGTGGTGAAGGCGAATGAAACACTACTCAAAGAGAGTGAAAGAACGATCAGCAATGTTGCTGAAAATGTGAACTTCTTGATCATATTCTGTAACCCCGAATGTGGACTTAAATCGCTTGCAGGGAAAGTATATCCGCTTTCGCAATTGGATGCGAACCACGAAAAAAAGCCGGGAGAGCCCGGCTTTTGAGATGCTTTTTGGCGGAAACTAGTTTTTCACTATTTCGATCGGTTCTGTCGGAAGAAAGCGACGTGGATTGATCGGGCGGTCGTTAAGCCTCAACTCGTAGTGTAGGTGCGGGCCGGTCGATCGGCCGGTCGAACCGACAAAGCCGATAAGCTGGCCGCGTGCGATCTCGTCACCGACGGCGACCTCGATCTTCGCCAGGTGGCCGTAACGAGTTGTAATGCCGTTGCCGTGATCTATCTCGATCATGTTGCCATAGCCGCCCTGCCAGCCGGATTTGGTCACAACGCCCTTGCCCGGAGCGACGACCGTATCGCCGCGTTCTCCGTCGATGTCCATGCCTGCGTGAAATTCGTAGCTCCGGCCGCCGAACGGATTGCGGCGGAAACCAAATTCGTTATTGATCTTTCCTGAGTGGGCCCAGATGTTTGGAATGGTCGCCGGGTCGGCGGTTGTTTCGATAACGCGAATCTGACTTTCGATCTCGGCATCCTCGCTCGAAAGCTCTGAGAGCGACGGGCCGCCAGCATTTTGTGCCATCTGGCTCGATGCTGCCGGGCGAGTGTAATCGAATATCTTCGGATTGGTGACGGCGCCGGTTGCGAGCTGGTTTGGGGCCTGAGCGAGGCCGTTATCTATGATTGCAGTATCGTATGAAGAAATAATGCCGTATGCTCCGACGCCCAATGCGGACACCATAAAAACGAAAGCGAGACCAAGGACCCCGTTTTGAACGAGGGATCTTTGGATCTCGACGCGGCGAATTACTACTCTTGACCTAAACCTGTATGAAAAAAGAAAGGTGAAAACCCTGCCGTTTTTCTGCATTATGCTTTAAAGCTCCTTTTGTTGTTCTTAAGGCCGGAAATTATTTTCCCGACATTCGGAATCACGCAGGATCAGCCGCAAGCGACTAACGCGAGACCGGGGCACTTAAATTAGGGTAAAACTTTTCGAGAGGCCTTAGCAGGCAGTGCAAAAAGGTGCTCTCAATGAAGTGCAATGTCCAAATATAGAAGATTCCTAACCCTGAGGCAAGTGCCCAAGGCTAGGAAACGGACTCTTAAAGCCTACTATAGATTCGGCGAATCTGCTAACTATTATTTCGTCTACTGTCGCTGATTCCCTTTATGATCAGAAATCCGACGCCAACGATGACGGCAATGAATGCCAAGATGATCAGAAGCTTAACGGCTCCCGTAAGAAATCCAATGAACGCGATAACCTGCTTGAGCAATGTGATCACCAAGGCGATGATCACCAAAATGCTTCCCCACTTTCCTGCTGCTTTCATCCAAACCGGCATATTGTTACCTCTTTATTTACTACAAGCCCGATAGCTTGATCACTATCATAAACCATCGGGACCTTTGGAATACAATCAAAAACTATCTACCATCTCGCCAGCCCGATCGGCCGCGGGGAGATTCTTCCGGATAGCGACGTCCGCTTTCGGAGTCAAAGCCTCGGCCGCTCCTGGCCGTCATGAAAAGCGGAGCTGGCTTTGCGGTGTCAAAATCTGACCACTTATCCTCATCATTCTTCTCCGGAAAAACATAACCGCGAAGGATGTATATCCCGAGCCCGATCAGCATTGCCGGAACGACACCGCGCATGATGCAGCGGAAGTCGAAAACATTTTGAAGCAGGATCGCGCTACCCAAAATGGTTAGACTAACGCCCCATAGCTTTGGGTTGCCGGAGAAACGTTTGACGAGTACGTCCTCGGCGACATTCGGCGTAATGCCCGAGCGGATCATCTGAGCGGTCCGCCAAGCGTCGAGAGCCGCAAATGCCCACATTCCGAAGAAGGCGAGTACGAAAAGCGGAGTTCCGCCGGTCAGTACGGCCATCTGAAACAACCCGACGAAGACTCCGAAATAAACAAGTGCCTTTACGGTCTGGCCGTTATAAGCGGCACCGAGGCCGGGCAAAATGAACGAAAGTAAAAGTGCAAAAAACGGGATCGTCTTTCGCTTGACGAAAGGTGCGTATTCCGAGCGGTTATTGTGCCGGAGCCTATCCACCCCCTCGACAATGCAATCCTGGCAATACGGAAAGCCCTTGATGCGATGATCGCAGGAAGGGCAGAGCGGCTTGCCGCAGGCGTTGCACTGCACATTCGCAGGGTTCTGTGAATGGTAGCCACAGATCATCGGCTTTCACCTCCGCCTCGATTGGCCGGGTTAAGGGCTTCGGAACTCTGCCGGTAACTTTGCTCGGCGATCTGCAGGCTCTTGTTATAAACATCCGTAAGCGTTCCGTCTGCCGAGACGCCCTGGCTTATGAAAAGAAACGCGAAAGCGAGCATCATAGCAACCGGAGCGAGCTGCGGTATTGGCAAAGGTATTCGGATCCCTGAGATCGCGTCCCAAATTCGCGAGGTGAGCGACGGGCCTTTTACTTTTACTTGTGCGGCTTCCGAAGTTGCCGCAAAGATCCTTTGGTGAAGTCCGGCTGGAACCGGAAGTTCATCTAGTTTGAATTCGACGACCGTCGCAAGCGAGCGAACGACCATTCCGGGAAGATCCGTGCAATCATCGCAAAGCGCTGCGTGCCGCTCCCAGCGATGGAACACGCCTGCCGGAAGAAAACCGTCGAGATAATCGGTCAGGTGATCTTCGAATTCGTTGCAGACCATGTTCGCCTCGGGCAACGTGCGTTCGAGGATCTTTGCTTCAAGCGGTGTAAGAGCCGGTAAGGCCTCGCTGAGCGAGTGGCAGGCCGCGATCGAATCTTTGACGTCGTTGAGGAGAGAGTGGCAGAGCGGGCACTGTAGTGCATGGGCGGCCGCCGACATGTAAGTCGCCGAGTTCAGCTGCTTTTCGACAAAATCAGATAGATTTTCCTCGAAGGTGCTGCAGTTCATTGCCGCTTTCTGCTCCATAACCATAACCCCTTGTAAATTGAACGGTAAAAAGGACTTAATTTTGCCAAAGCAATTGCCTTAAACCGTCACGACCCTCATTCTCCTAAGTATCTTCGCTAATTCTATTCGTCCCCGATTGATCCTTGACTTCACTGTTCCTTCGGGAATTTGAAGAACATCAACTATCTCCTGATAAGTGAGTTCCTCGATATCGCGCAATATCACGCATGTCTTAAGGTCCGGCGGCAGTTTGTTTATTCCGTCCTGAACCTGAGCCGCCAATTCACGCCGTTCCAACTCGCGATGAGCGGAGCCGCCGACGGCCCGAAGATGATAATGGTGGTCATCGACCGCCTCTGCCATCGAATTTTGCGGGTTACGCTGCCGATGGCGGTAATCATCGATTATCAAATTGCGGGCAAGCCGCATCAGCCAATTGGCCAGGTCGCCCTGCTTCGCGTCGTATTGATCGAGCGTTCGATAAATACGAATAAACACTTCCTGCGTCAGGTCTTCGGCAGCCTCCGGATTTGAGGTAAAGCGATAGGCGAGGTTAAAGATCCGCCGCGAGAAGTGCGTTACGATCTCTTCCCATGCCGAACTGTCGCCTGAGCTCGCTCTACGGGCGAGTTCGGGACCGTTCATTTCGACAGTCGCTTTAAGTGCTCCCAAGGCTATTTGCTCCTCTCCTGACGTTGCTCTAAAAAAGCAACAAGGCCTAAAGCCGGGCCGTGTCAATGTGGGATTACGACCGCGGCGGCGGTAATGTTCCCAAAATCGTCAAATTGTTTAGGGTTCGCGAGGTTCGCAATTACGAGGATATTACTGTATTTTTATCGTTTCGTCATTGCGGCGGAGCGGCCCCGTTGATGCGGGGCTTTATAATGAATTCGGCTTTGAACTATTTTCGACGCAACCTTAATTTCTTCATTCTGCTCGCGGTCGCGGTGCTGATCCTTTGGTATTTCGGAAAGGACCTCGACTGGCAGCAGGTGCAGACCGCATTTCGGGCGGCCGATCCGCTTTTACTTGGCATCTCGGTGCTCATTATCTGTCTCGGTTATTTTCTGCGAGCGGTAAGATGGCAGGTGCTTCTCGCCCCGATAACGGAAACTAACCTCAAGGAGCTTTTTGCTACAACGACGGTCGGCTTTGCGGCGATCTTTCTTGTCGGGCGGGCGGGCGAGATCGTCCGGCCGATGTGGCTTCCGATGCGCGACAAACGCGTCAGGCCATCGGCTGCGTTGGTGACCTTGGGGCTTGAGCGGATATTCGATCTAGCTGCTTTGGCAATTCTTTTCGCGGCAAACTTGGTCTGGTTCACCCCGCCTGCCGGCAGGGAAGAGCAGTTCGCGAACGTCGCTCTGGCGGGCTATCTAATGCTTGCCGCCGTTGTGGTCGGTTTCGCATTGCTCTTCGTGTACCAGCACGTCGCCGAATGGGCTATAGAGGTGGTGGGCGACCTTACCGACCGAAAGTTCATTCCGGCCCGCCTTCGCAAGATAATTCTCAGCCTGATGCGGCAGCTTGCCGCGGCACTTGCGATCTTGAAGAATTGGCGACAGGCGGCATTGGCGTCGTTTTGGACGCTCTCGCTCTGGTTCGCGATCGCCTTGCCGACGTGGTTCGTCCTGCTCGCCTTCGATCTTCCGGTGACGTTCAGCGATTCGCTTTTCATAATGGGCTTTGCTGTCGTGAGCTCGGTCGTCCCGACGCCCGGCGGTGCTGCCGGGGCATTTCATACTGCAACTGCTGCGAGCCTGCTTTTCCTAAAACCCGACATTCGAAACGAAGATGCTGCGGCGATGTCGATCGCGATGCACCTTGTTTATTTTGCTCCCGCACTGCTCTTCGGGATATATTACTTTGTCCACGGGGACATCAGCCTTGAGCGGTTTCGCGGCCTTCTCTCAAGCGAGCACGCCGTTGAGGAGATCGAATCAGAAGCGCCGAACTCGGCGGAAACAGATCGACAGGAGTAGTGAAAAATGCGATGTCCCTATTGCGGCTATCTTAAAGACAAGGTCGTAGATTCGCGTGAAGCGAAGGATGGCGACCTCATTCGCCGGCGGCGCGAGTGCCTCGAGTGCAACCGCCGGTTCACGTCCTACGAGCGGATCGATGAAATCCCGTTCATGGTCGTCAAAAAGGATGGGAAACGAGCGCCGTTTGACCGAAATAAGGTAATGGCCGGACTTCTCCGCGCCTGCGAAAAGCGGCCGGTCTCGACCCTTCAGCTCGAGGGTATCGTAAACGAGGCCGAGCGAAGGGTTCAGGACGCAGCCGAACGCGAGCTCGCGACCAACGAGATCGGCAAGCTGATAATGCGAAGGCTCAAGGAGCTAGACAAGGTCGCCTATGTCCGTTTTGCATCCGTTTATCTCGAATTTGAGGATGTAACCGCTTTTATGACCGAGCTAAAGAACTTGGTCCAGTCGCGGGAGATGACCACGGCGGTTGCGGCGGTGAAAAAGAAAAAGAAGAAGTAGGGCAGAGTGTTATGTCCTACGTGTAGCAAAACAAGCGGCTTTCGGCAGCGACCGGGGGCCGTTTCGTCGTTGCCCTTTCATCGGCCACGGCGTAACATTGAGGTTTATGGTTGAGATCGAAGAATTCCCTATTTCCATCGGCGAAAATGAAGTTATCGAGCCGATGATGCAGATCCCTTCGGAGCTGCCCGTGCTTCCGCTGCGCGACATTGTTATCTATCCGTTCATGATAGTTCCGCTATTTGTCTCGCGGGACAAATCGATAGTTGCGGTTGAAGAGGCACTCAAGGAAAACCGGATGATCGTCCTCGTTTCACAGCGGGATGTGAACAAAGAAGACCCGGACCAGAACGACCTTTTTACGACCGGTACAGTCGCCATAATAATGCGAATGCTGAAGCTGCCGGATGGCCGCATTCGTATTTTGATACAGGGACTTTCGCGGACACTGATCGATTCGATCGATTCCTCGGGCACCTATGTTTCGGCAAAGATCACGCCGATTTCCGAGCCACTAGCCCCGGAGAATTCGCTTGAGGTCGAGGCTCTTGTCCGCAATGTCCGCGGCTCAATGGAACGTGCGGCGAGCCTCGGCAAGAACATCTCGCCGGAGGTACTCGCGATCATCGCTAATCTCGAAGACGCTGGAAGGCTTTCGGATCTCTGTTCATCAAATCTGGAGCTCAAGGTAGAGGACGCCCAGAGCGTTCTGGACATCTTCGACCCGGTCGAGCGGCTCCGTCGTGTCAACGATCTGCTAGGCAAAGAGATAGACGTCTTGACCGTTCAGCAGGAGATAAACACGCAGGCTCGAGCCGATATCGACCGCTCGCAACGAGAGTTTTTCCTCCGGCAGCAGCTTAAGGCGATCCAGGGCGAACTCGGCGAGGGCAACGAGCTTTTCGAGGAGATCGAGCAATATCGCGAGAAGATACTTAAGGTCGACATGCCCGAGCAGGCTCAGGAAGAGGCGCTTAGACAGCTTAAAAAGCTTGAGCGGATGCATCCGGACACAGCCGAAACGGCCACGCTTCGCAACTGGCTGGACATAATGACCGATCTGCCCTGGTCGGTGCAGTCGAAAGATAATCTCAATCTCAAAAAGGCCGAGAAGATACTCGACGAAGATCACTTCGGGCTCGAACGCGTCAAGGAACGGATCATCGAAGCATTGGCCGTACGTAAGCTGATGGAGAAGCCGAAGGGTTCGATCCTTTGCCTTGTCGGGCCTCCGGGAGTAGGGAAAACTTCGCTCGGCCGCTCGGTAGCGAGGGCTCTCGACCGCAAGTTCGTGAGGCTTTCGCTTGGCGGCCTGCATGACGAGGCTGAGATCCGGGGCCATCGGCGGACGTACGTCGGGGCGATGCCGGGGCGGATCATTCAGGCGCTTCAACAGGCCGGAACCAGCAACCCGTTGATAATGCTCGACGAGATCGATAAGGTCGGTGCAGATTTTCGCGGCGACCCATCGAGCGCACTTCTCGAGGTGCTCGACCCGGAGCAGAACTTTGCCTTTCGCGACAACTATTTGGGCGTTACCTTCGACCTTTCGAATGTGATGTTCATGACCACGGCGAATGTGCTCGATACGATACAGCCGGCACTACGCGACCGTATGGAGACGATCCGGCTTTCGGGCTACACGCTCGAGGAAAAGATCGAGATCGCCCGTCGGCACCTGATACCAAAACAGATCGAGGAGAACGGGCTCGAAACCAAGGACCTCTCGATCGACAAGCGGGCCCTGGCAAAGATAATCGGCGAATATACGCAGGAGGCCGGGCTTCGCCAGCTTGAGCGCGAGATCGGGAAGATCTGCCGCAAGGTCGCGAGGTCAAAGGCCGAGAGCGAGCGGCGGTTCAAGCCTGGAAAGCTGACGGTCGACAATCTTTCGACATATTTGCGGGTGCCGAAGATCTTTGTTGAAACTGCCCTTAAACGCGACCATATCGGCATCGTGACGGGCCTTGCGTGGACGGCTGTTGGCGGCGATATCCTTTTTATCGAGGCCTTGAAGACAAAGGGCAAGGGCAAGCTGATGATGACCGGCCAGATCGGCGAGGTTATGCAGGAATCGGCCCAGGCTGCATTCTCTTTCGCGAAGGCAAGAGCTTCGGAGCTCGGCATCGACGCTAGCGAGTTCGAGAATTACGACATCCACATCCATCTGCCGGAAGGTGCGATACCAAAGGACGGGCCGAGCGCCGGCATCACGATGGCGACCGCAATGGTATCGGTACTTGCTCAGCGGCCGGTACGGAAAGACGTCGCGATGACGGGCGAGATCACGCTTCGCGGCAACGTTTTGCCGATCGGCGGAGTCAAAGAAAAACTGCTCGCGGCCCGGCGTGCGAAGATCAAGACCGTGATCTTGCCGGAACCGAACCGGCGTGACCTGATAGAGATGCCCGAAGAGGTAATGCGCGATCTGAAGTTCATCTTCGTTGAGAATGTGATGGACGTTTTCGTGAACGCCCTCAGGGCACCGCGTGTCGTTAGGCAGAAAAAAGCCGCCGAATAGCTTTCGCAGGCGTTCGTCGGTGTTTAACACATCGTTGACCCGAAACGGGAAATTGTGTTAGATTTCAACCTGAGGACAAGTGTGTCTTTTAAGCCGCAAGGTTGAGGAACTTTTTCGCCCTGCTTGCGTTTTAATATACAGTCGGCGGTCTTTGCCGGGTTTTACGAACGAGAATTATTGATGCATTCATTTATTTCACGATCTCTACTTTTGGTTTTTCTTGTTGGAACTTTGGTAGGTGCGGAGGCAACTGCGCAGACCCGCGAGGTCCAGAACGCCAAGGAAGCGGTCAACAAGATACTCGACGAATCAGGCAAACACTTCCGCGAAGGGCTTACCGCACTCAAAGCCAACCGCCGCCAGGATTCAGGCCAGAACTTTGATAAGGCCGTCGAGGTTTTCCTTTCATCAGCAATAAATATTCAGACCGACGGCCGGCTGCAGACATGCTATAGCCAGATACTTGAAACGGTTTATCGAATCGAGTTTCCGACCGCCGCAAGGCAGCCGCAGATCCGCAGCCTCGCCGTTAGCTGCGGTTGGCAGTGGAACGATGTCGATCTCGGGCTGGCAGACGAAGTGACCGCATTGGTCGCCCAAGTTAAGAACACAGATGCTTCGGCACAGCAGTCAGAAATGCCGAGCGGCGATCTTGTCGGATTCAGCTCGCAGGAGTTCGAACCCTCGCCGCTTGACGACCTTTCAAAGCTTGAGCTGCTTCCGGAAGAGCTTGTCATCGAAGGAAGCCCGGAAGCCTCGCAGCAGTATCAATATATTCAGTACGCCGTTTCGAATCGGTCGCTTGGATTTTCGTTCCAAGTGCATCCGATGATCCAGCAGTACATCAATTATTATCGCGGCCGCGGCCGGCGAACGATGGAAGTCGGGCTTTACCGTTCCGGAATGTTCATGTCGATGGCCCGCCGCATCTTCCGCGAAGAGGGAATTCCTGAAAATGTCGCGTGGCTTGGCCAGGTTGAAAGTGCCTGGAAGCCGAGCGCGATGTCGCACATGGCCGCCTCAGGACTCTGGCAATTCATTCCCGGAACCGGTAGTCGTTTTGGGCTCCGCCGGACGGCTTATGTTGATGAGCGAAACAGTTTTGAAGAAGCGACGCGTGCCTCCGCCCGTTACCTGAAGTTCCTTTTCAACCGCTACAACAATTGGGAGCTTGCAATGGCGGGCTACAACTGCGGCGAAGGCAACGTTGACCGTGCGATCCGCCGTGCCGGCTCGGCTAACTTTTGGGCTGCGTATCCTTTCCTTCCGAAGGAAACGCGAAACTACGTTCCGAATATTCTGGCGACGATACTGATCGCGAACAATCCGGCTCAGTACGGTTTTGGGCACGTTCGCCCGGCTCCGCCGCTGAGGTATGACCGCATTCGCGTTCCGCCCTCGACCAATCTTGGGCTGATCGCTCAAGCCTCTGATACAACGGTGCAGTATCTTCGCTACCTGAACCCGCACCTGCGTTCGAATTCAACGCCGCCGGAGCCTTACATCGTTAATGTACCGCCGGGCAAGGCAAATGAGGTCGTGGCAGTTTTCCGGCGACTTCCGGCAACGAAGATCAATAACACTTCGCTGGCAAATTCGGTCCGCGGCGAGACGTGGGAATCCATCTCGAATCGTACGGGAATCAGCGTTGCCGAGCTAATGTCGGCAAATCCCGGAATGCGTGTTCCCTCGGGCAAGGTGCTCGTGCCGGTGAATGCAAACAATGCCGGCCGCGTGCAGGCGACGAGCTATTCGCGCCCGACCTCGCAGCCGCAAACAGCCGCGTCGAGCCAGTTCAAGGTCGTCAAGGCTCAAGCCGGTGATACCGTCACGAAGCTTGCGCAACGTGTTGGTGTGGACGCAGTCGAGATCGCAAAGATCAACGGGCTGTTGCCAAACTCAGTACTCGGTGCCGGCCGCGAGATAAAGATCCCGGCCAAATAAACGTTTGACCTCCTCCGAAATTGATCGCGCCGGGTTATTATTAGCCCGGCTTTTTTTCTGTGAAGATCTGGATCACGAAAAACTCAGAGGTGACCGTCCACGAGCAGATCGTGACGCAGGTTCGTGTTGGGATAACCTCCGGCGATCTTAAACCTGGCGACCGGATCCCGAGCGCCCGCGAGATCGCCCGGCGTTTTGGGATTCATGCGAACACCGTGACCGCGGCCTACCGCGAACTGGCGGCCTCGGGCGATATCGATCTTCGCCGCGGGAGCGGGACGTTTGTTGCAGACGCGGGCCGCGAACGACCCGACGGGCAGGCCTCGCTCGATGCGATGGTAGCCGAGCTCGGGGCGATGCTCGTCCGCTCGGGCCACAACCGTCGCGATGTCGCCGCCGCCTTTTCGCGATGGGCCGAGTCTTCGGGCGGAGCGATCTATCTGCTCGAGCCCAACGATGGGCTGTTTCGTTTGCTTGCTTTCGAGATCGCGAACGCACTCGGTTGCAGCGTCGAGCGGTGCGGTACCGATGAGGTTGCGTCTCTCCTTGCCGCCGGCAAGTTCGTCGCGGCTCTGCCCGATGAGCTTGCAAAGCTCAACGGAGACATTGCGAGCGAGAAACGCGTCCAGGTGCTTCGTGCGAACTCGATCCCGCAGGCGCTTTCCGGACATCCGAAGCCTTCCAGCGAGGAGTTGATCGGCGTCGTCTCGGAATGGGACGACTTTGCAGCCTTTGCCCGAGTCTATCTCGCGGCGGCCGGAATCGACACAGAAACGCTGGTCGTCCGTTCGTCGGCGGACGCCGAGTGGAAACGGGATATCGGCCTATGCTCGATAGTGATCTGTGATTCTGTTGCGGGAACCTTGCTCGGCGATGACGAGCGGAAGCGAGTTTTCACGCTCATCTCCGCGCAAACGCTTGAGGAGTTGCGTGGTTTCCTAAAGGACCTAGGTTCGGACAATCAGCCCCTGCCCGGTCGGGAGTGAGGCGATGGCAAAGCCGAGTTCCTTCGCGAGGGCGTCCATTGCTTCCTTCTGCGGCCGGTAACCGAAATAGGCGTAGTCATCCAGAAGAACTATCCCGGCCTTTGCAATCCGCGGCCAGAGAGTTTGCAGGGCAGCGACCTCGGGAGCCGCGTGGTTCATATCGATGTGGAGATACGCGATCGTTTCCGAATCGATTTGGACAAGCGTATCCGGGACCGAGCCTTTGATCAGTTTAACGTTCTTCCATTCAGCAAAATTCTTTTCCACCGACGCAAAGTCCGTAACGTAAAACTCTTCCTTGATGTGCTTGGCGTTTCTTTCACGTTCAATTGCTTCCGAGGCTTGGTCGGCGTCAATCCCTTCAAATGTATCAAGAAGATAAAAGGTCTTGCCGAGCGAATCCCAGTTAAGATATTTCATTATTGCCGAGCTCAAAAAGCCGCGGTTGACGCCGCATTCGACAAAATCACCATCCAGGCTCGCCGCGGTCCGGGCGGCCCAGAGCCCAATGTGAACACGCCAATGCCAGCCGTAATCTCCCGCGGCCGCCACGCCTCTTTGATAGGCATTTCGAAAGCCGTCGTCCTCCAGAAAACTATGGTCGTGGATCGTGGCAAGGCCATCGGACTCGTAAATCTCCGCGTCCGCGGGAAGGCGAAAGAGCCCCAAGCCCCGGTCATGCATTAGCCGTTTGATATAGCCTTTTACGCCCATAAATTCACTTTTTGCATTTCGACGCGGCCTTTGAGCAACGCAATATCCTCGCACTTCACAGGCCTCTTGACAAATTCCGATATTGTAACTAATATCGTTACAGATGGCGGCTAATAGCCAATTTTCTATGGCAGTACATGTTCTCTCGATGCTTGCGGCGTCGCGGGATGAGAACGTGAAGTCGGACTGCATCGCCGGGAGCGTGAATACGAATCCGGTCGTGATACGAAGGCTATTAGGTCAGCTTGCCCAGGCCGGTTTGGTCGTTTCCCAATCGGGTTCGAATGGCGGCACCCGCCTGGCCAAATGCCCGAACGAGATAAATCTTGCGGACGTCTATTCGGCCGTTTCGTGTGGCGAGGTCTTTGCACTTCACGCAAGGGAACCAAACAAGGATTGCCCGGTCGGGCGAAACATCGAAGCCGTGCTTTGCCATGTTCAAAAGCGGATCGATAGGACGATCGCCGAAACGCTTTCGTCCTACACGCTGGCAAATATATTCGACATGGTCGAAAAGGGAGCGGCAGCATAAAAATTTTTGCACATATCTGTATCAGTAATAGTTACAGTAGTGTTAATTCTTTAACGAGTAAGGGGCAGTATTTTTCATGTTTTGGTGTTCTTTACAATGCGTATTTGAGAGGGTGATGACGGCTCCGGCCGTTCTGAACCTCTCGTCGGAGGTCGCGAAGGTCTTTCCGATCTTTCTCAAAGCGGCCGAACTGCTGAACCGGTTCGTTCAATGAGCCGGGGAAGTACCTGCACCTATGAGGTGTCTAAATGTCATTTAGGTTTACTGAAATAATTGAAAAAGAATATCTGGACCGGTCGATGAGCTTTGCCGAATATGACGCGCTTGTCGATACGCTGGTAGCGGAGAACCGCACGACGGGCCCGAACCAATTGCAGGCGCTCGTCGATTTTACGCGGCTTAATCAGGTTCGAATGCGACGGCTTATGAAGACCGTTTCGCCTGAGGGCGCTTCGGCCGATAAGTTGAGGTCGATAAGCGGACGACAGGTTTGGCTCGTCATAACCGAAGGCTGGTGCGGCGACGGGGCACAGAATGTTCCGGCGTTAGAGATGCTGGCCGGTGAGTCCTCGAACGTTGAAACGCGGTATATTTTACGGGATGAGAATCCGGAGCTTATCGATCGCTTCCTGACCCGCGGCTCGCAATCGATCCCGAAGGTCATTGTTCTTGACCGCGAGACCCGAGTGGTTCTCGGCAGTTGGGGGCCGCGTCCGGCGGCGGCACAAGAGCTTTTCGACCGACTTAAGTCCGAAGGCGTTGACAAACCGATCATTCTGGAAGAGTTACAGCGTTGGTACAACGCGGATAAGGGACGTTCGGTCCAGACTGAAATGGCTGATGTCGCGTGCAAATGCGAGGAATTGGCCGAGCAGAAACTGGCAGTGTTCGCCTGATCAAAATTTTACTTTCGAATAAAAACACTTGATGAGAGATATCTGAATGAAGATCTTTGCTGTACTTGTAATTGCGCTCGCGTTATTCACGGCGGCGTGTGAGGACCCGGCGGCCAACAAGCCGCGGGCGACGACCTCGGAACCGACGAACGCTACGTCGTCAAACACGGCCGTAACCGCGGCGACACCTGCAACAAAGGGCGAGGCACTTGCCTTGAACCCGGAGAATTCCAACGTCGAGTTCGTCGGTTCGAAAGTGACCGGCAAGCACGATGGCGGCTTTGAAAAATTCACGGGAACCATCGATCTGGTCAACGGCAAGCCCGAAGAGAGCTCGGTCAGCGTTGATATCGATATGGCCTCGGTCGTGACGGACGCGGCCGGACTGACGGATCACCTCAAGACCGGTGATTTTTTTGAGGTCGAGAAGTTCCCGAAATCGACATTTGCTTCGACCAAGATCGTTGCCGACACGGCCAAGGGTGCGAATGCCTACACGGTCACCGGCGATCTTGAAATGCGCGGCGTTATGAAGTCGATCACATTTCCCGCGACGATCACCGTCTCTGACGCGGACGTTGCGGTCAATGCCGAGTTTGCGATCAACCGAAAGGATTTTGGCGTTAATTATGCCGGCATGGCTAATGACCTGATCCGCGACGATGTTGTCCTGCGGCTTGATCTGAAGAGCCCGCGGAAAAAGTAAGTAACTTTTTTAGCTTGCTGCGGCGTCCGTGCCCCGAAGGTCGTGTTCTGTCTTCTGTCTTCGGACCGGGAAGGCCGGACGCCGCGGCTGGAATTTTCTGAACGTGCGAAATGAAAGCTTGGGTCATTAACAATTTCGGGATCGACGAGTTAAGCCTCGAGGACCGGCGAGTTCCGGCGATCGGCGAGAGCGAGGTGCTCGTCAAGTTTCACGCAGCGTCGATAAATTTCCGCGACTTGATGGTAGTTGACGGGACGTACAACCCGAAGATGAAATTGCCGGCGGTTCCGTTCTCGGATGGAGCGGGCGAGGTGGTCGAGGTTGGGAGCAGCGTTACGAAATGGAAGCCCGGCGATCGGGTGATGCCGATCTTTGCTCAGCATTGGTTCGACGGCGACCCGGACGCAGAGATACGAAAGACGTCGCTCGGTGCAGGGAGCGATTGGGACGGAACGCTCCGCGAATTCGGTGCGTTTGACGAGAGCGGCCTTGTCGCAATGCCTTCGCATTTGAGTTATCAAGAAGCGGCGACGCTTCCTTGTGCGGCATTGACGGCCTGGCATTCGCTTGTCGCGTCCGGCGATGTTAAACCGGGCGAGACGGTCGTCACGCTCGGGACCGGCGGCGTTTCGGTGTTCGCACTTCAATTTGCAAAGGCGGCCGGAGCGCGAGTGATCGCGACATCGAGCAGCGAGGAAAAGCTCGAGCGGCTCCGCGAACTCGGAGCGGATGAGACGATAAATTATCGCGAGCGTGAGGATTGGGACAAGGCGATCCTCGAAATGACCGGCGGCCGCGGGGCCGACCACGTTATCGAGGTCGGGGGTTCGGGCACGCTTCCGCGTTCAATAAACGCGACACGGTTTGGCGGCCACATCGCAATGATCGGTGCACTGACCGGTGCGGCTTCGTTCAACCCGACGTCGGTCTTTATGAAGGCCGTTCGCGTGCAGGGAATTTATGTGGGACATCGGCGGATGTTCGAGGAGATGGCGAGAGCGATCGAGGTTAACCAGCTTCGGCCGGTCGTCGATTCGACATTCGATTTTGGTGAAGTGAAAGCAGCTCTTCATCACATGAAGGACGGGAAACACTTTGGAAAGGTCGCGGTCGACTTCGACCGAAATTAGGATCATTAACGAGCATGGGAGGGATTATGAATACACTTTTCGATAAATTACAGATCGGCAATATTGAACTTAGCAACAGGATCGTTTACGCACCGATGACGCGTAGCCGGGCGGATGACGAAGGCGTTCAGCCGGAATTCGTGGCCGAGTATTACGGCCAGCGGGCGACTGCCGGACTGCTGATAACCGAGGCGACGAATGTTTCGGCGATGGCGAAAGGCTATGTCCGCACACCGGGGATGTACACCGAGGAGCAGATCGAATCGTGGCGAACGGTCACGGACCGCGTTCACGCCGAGGGCGGAAAGATCTTTATGCAGATCTTTCATACGGGCAGGATCGCGCTTCCGGATTTTCTGCCGGCGGGAACAGAGCCGGTCGCACCTTCGGCGGTCGCTGCCGAGGGACAGAACTACACTGACGCGGGGATGAAGGAATTCGTCGTTCCGCGTGAGCTTGAGATTGAAGAGGTGAAGGCGATCGTTGGCGAATTTGCGACGGCCGCGGGCAATGCGATCAAGGCCGGATTCGACGGCGTTGAGATCCACGGAGCGAATGGGTATCTGATCCAACAGTTCCTTTCGACCAACGTGAACCTTCGCACGGATGAATACGGCGGCTCCATCGAGAATCGTTCGAGATTTCTGCTTGAGATCGTCGATGCGGTCGCGGCTGAGATCGGATGGGAGCGAACGGGCCTTCGGCTTTCGCCGGGCGGCGAGTTCAACGACATCAAAGAAGACTATGCAGAAGAGCTTTACGACTACGTAATCGATGAATTGAACAAACGAAAGCTCGCCTATCTGCACATCGGCACGTTCGATCAGAATCGAGATTGGCATCCGGTTATTCGGCCGAAGTACGATGGAATATATTTAGCTGGCGTCGGGTTTGATAAGGAACGCGGCGAGAAAACGCTGGCCGAGGGCGGTGCGGACGCGATAGTCTACGGCAAGCTGTTCCTCGCGAACCCTGATCTGCCCGAGCGATTCCGCCGCAACGCTCCGCTCAACGAGTGGGACGACAGTACATTTTACACGCCGGGCGAAAAGGGCTACACAGATTACCCGACGCTTGAGCAGGCCGCGGCCGCGGGTGAATAGATAACATGGAAGATAAGAAAGTTTGGTTCATAACCGGTTGTTCGACAGGCCTCGGGCGGGACCTCGCGGAGGTCCTGCTCGAGCAAGGCTATCGCGTTGTTGCGACTGCGCGGAAGCTTGATTCGATAAAGGATCTCGCCGAGCGATTTCCGGAGCTCGCCCGGATCGCCGCACTCGACGTCACCAATCGCGATCAGATCGCGGCGGCTGTTGAAAAGGCGATCGAGGAGTTCGGTCGGATCGACGTGCTGGTCAACAACGCCGGCTACGGCTTGCTCGGTGCGATCGAGGAACCGAGCGTAGAGCAGATCCGAGCGCAGTTTGATACGAATGTTTTCGGAGCGGTCGACGTGATGCGGGCAGTACTGCCGCAGATGCGAGAGCAGAAGAGCGGCCATGTATTAAATATGTCGTCGGTTGCGGGGTTCATCGCGTCCGGTTCGGCCGGGTATTATGCAGCGACGAAGTTTGCCCTAGAGGCACTTTCGGAGGCTCTTGCTCAGGAGGCGGGCGATCACGGCATAAGGGTCACGATAGTCGAGCCCGGCCCGTTTCGAACCGATTTCGGCGGCCGTTCACTTTCGGGGCCGGAAGGGCAGATGCCGGATGTTTATCCCGGAACGCAGCGGTTCCTAGATTATTTTGCAGAGGTTGATAGAAAGCAGGCCGGCGACCCAAGAAAGGCCGCTCAGGTCATGATCGACGTTGTCGAATCGGACCAGCCGCCGCTTCGGCTGCCGCTCGGGGAGATGTGCATTACGCGGATCGAGGCCGAGCTTGAAAAGGTTCGAGCGGATATTGCTCCTTGGCGGGCGGCGGGGCTCGACACGGCATTTGAAGAATAATGGATTGACAACTGTAACAAGAATAGTTACAATACGAAGTATTGTTGTTCGGTTCGTTTGCGAGAGCCGGAAACGTTGGCTATAATTCGAGTTTTTGGAGAAAAGATAATGGGAAATTTTGCACACGCAGTTTCAGATACAGAGTTTGAGACAAATGTTTTGGGAGCGGACAAACCGGTCCTCGTGGATTTTTGGGCAGAGTGGTGCGGGCCGTGCCGGATGATCGCTCCTTCGGTCGAGGCGGTCGCCGAGCAGCTTTCAGGCAAGGCCGGCGTTTACAAGATGAACGTTGACGAGAACCCCGAGGTGCCGCAGCGTTTCGGTATCCGCGG
Organism: Acidobacteriota bacterium; assembly: GCA_016716435.1. Classification (NCBI taxonomy): domain Bacteria; kingdom Pseudomonadati; phylum Acidobacteriota; species Acidobacteriota bacterium. The sequence continues at coordinate 546,725 of JADJWI010000008.1, forward strand.
TATCCCGACGCTGATCGTCTTTAAGGGCGGGCAGGAGCAGGAGCGAATCGTCGGAGCCGTCTCGCAGGAACAGATATCAAAGGTCTTGGAAAAGTACGTTTGACGCCCGATAACGTAAGAAAAGAATGAGCCGCTCGGTCGGCTCATTTTTGCGCATAAAAATGCCCGAGCCGATCGTCGTCGGCCCGGGCATCATTTTTGTTAGACGAAATGCCTAGAAGACAAACGTATTCGCGACCGGGTAGTCGCCGTTCTGTCCCCATTGTGCTGTTGCAGCACCGCTCGTTGAACCGAGGTACCAGAATGCCGATTGGCCCGCCGTCACGCTTGGCCGCCAAACGCCGGGATCGGTTTTCCCGTCGCCGTCGTAATCGCCGGGAACCGCGAAGTCGGATGCAGAGGCACCGAATGTTGTGCCGACAGTTGCTCCGTCAGAACTTCGGCGATGCCACCATTGGAGGGTTCCCGCAACGCCTCGAACAATGGCGAGGTCAGTTTTTCCATCACCGTCATAATCGCCCGCAACGATCGGGTCGCTCGGTGTGCCAAATATCTCGCTCTTGATGCCGTCGGTCGATTGCAAGAACCAGAAGAGGCCGTTTCCGCCGCCCGCACTTCGCTGGACAACGAAGTCATTCTTGCCGTCGCCGTCATAATCGCCGGGAGCGACAAAATCACCATTCACTCCCCAGGGAACAAACGTGATAGCTCCACCCGGATTGTTTAGCGATCCGCGATAGAACCAGGTGCTCTGCTGGAGCGATGCCGGGCCGGGCCGATAAACCGCAACGTCCGCTTTGCCGTCACCGTCATAGTCGCCGACGACGCGCGGGTTGTCGCCGGTCTGGCCAAAGTCTTCGATGCGAACGGTGTTGTTCGAACTCTGTAGGATGTAGAAGAACGCATTGCCGCTCGGCTGGCCGGTACTTACCCCGCGCCAGACGGCTATGTCGGTCTTGTTGTCGCCGTCAAAATCTGCCGGAACGAAAGCATCGGTCGCGATGCCCCATTCCGCGGTCTGAACGGCCGCGGTCCCGTTCCAATTTATGAACCAGGTGACCTGCCCGCCGGTTCCACCGCCAGTGTTTCGGACAAGGGCAAAGTCGGTCTTGCCGTCGCCGTTGAAGTCAACGACGTTCTGGGCAGGAGCAGCGGGCCCGCTGGTCGTGACCGATGCCCATGTGGTGCCGATGCGGATGCCGTCAACAGAACCCGCTGGATGCGACGAAGCGGAACCCTGACGAATTGCGTACGATCCCGGAGCGATATCAGTCGAAGCATCCGTTGCCGTGATGGTCGGCGAAGCCGGCTCACCGCCCGGGAGCGCCGGGTTTATGTACATAACGACCGTATCGTTATCCACCCCGTCGACGACCGTGTATTTCACCACTACCAAATATGTAGTGTTCAGGGCGTATGTATTACCGGTCCAGACGATCGTGTCCGATCCGGTCGCCGCTTTCGAGAGGCCAAATGCAACACCGTTTGAAGCGTCCCTTCGAGCAAAGACACGGCCTCTGAACGTTGTGCTGATCGGATCCGGGCTGAGGTGAAAGAAGTAACCGCCGCCGAGCGTCTCCGGTGCGGCTGAAAAGTTGACCAAGAACGCAGCATAAACGGAGCCCGTTGACTGCACGGCAAAGACCTTGTGAGCGTCCTCACCCGAGGTCGTAAATCCGACCGCATTTCCGATACCGGAGCTCGGATAATTGGTGTAGGTCAATCCCGGCGAAACGACCGTGAGCGGATTGGTACCCGCTCCGCTATGGGCCGTCCAGCCATTGTCGGTGAGCAATTGTCCGGCGGTCTGAGGGAAGTCTTCAACCGCAAGCGGCGTCTGCCCTTGGGCAGCAACGGCCGCAAAAATCGCGAACATACCGAAAAGTCCGCGGACTAAAATTGATATCTGATTTTTCATATTTTTCGTACCCCGAAACAGAGTTCACACCGCCCGCATAGCTGAAGCGGACTTACCCGGACCTCTGTCCGAAAAGGTAAAGGAATTCAAACTGTCTAGAACTTCTCTAATTTCCTACTATTCTACGAATAAATCAATGGCCGAAAGGCAGCACGGTAAAATAAAATTAACGTGCCTACGGGTCGATTTGGTAAACTGTTGATTCGCGGTACATCTTAATGTTTCTTCGCAGCCTCAATTTGCTGGTTTTTCCGGTCGCCGTTGTCTTGGCGGCAGGGGTATCTTTGCAAGGACAGAACAGGCCGCCGGCAGAGAAGGACGAAGAGCGGATCGTTGTCCGCACAGACCTGATCGAGGTTCCTGTGGTCGTGACCGACGCTACCGGAAAGCTTGTGAGTGGGCTTAAGGCCGGAGACTTTAAGGCATTTGAGGACGGTGCCGAGCAGGAGATCGCGGAGTTTCGGACCACGACCGAGCCGTTTGATGTTGCATTGTTGCTCGATACTTCCGGTTCGACGCGGTCGGAGCTCAATCTGATCCGGCGGGCGGCCTCGCGGTTCATCGCTTCGCTTCGGGGAGGCGACCGGGTTGGATTGATCGCCTTTCGAACAGACACGATCGACGGCCGCTCAAAGGCGAGTATCGACGTTTTGACGAGCATCACCGGCGATCGGCGAGAGCTTAATCAGGCCTTGGACAGCGTAGCGACGAGCAACGGAACTCCCTATTATGATGCGCTAGTGACGACTGCGGAGCGGATGTTGAAAAGCAGTGATGGGAATCGGCGGCGAGTGCTGGTCGTGCTCGGCGACGGGGTTGATTCAACGAGCGAAAGCGATTTTGCGGAGGCGGAAGAGGGACTGCTTCCGCTCGGCGTATCGGTCTATTTTATTCGTGTCGATACGCGGCCGTTCCTCGAGGAAAATCTTCTCGGCAACTGCCAGTTTGCGATGCGATTTTCGGTCGCTCAGCTTAGGCGATATTTTTCTTCGCTCGGGTCGCGAGCCGAGCGGACAACGGATTTCTGCAAGCTCGGTGATTTTGAGCGGTTGGCGGTTAGTAAGCGGCTATATGAGCTCGCGGACGAGGAGATGGCGTCGCTCGCGAAGGCTACGGGCGGGCGGGTTTTTCCGGTCGCGGATCTCGCGGAGGCAGGAGCGGCGTTTGCATCCATCGCCGAGGACATTGGAACGACGTATTCTCTCGGATATTACTCAACAAACGAGAAGCGGGACGGCAAATTTCGGCGGATACGGGTAGAATTGAAGGATAAGGCAGGGAAGTTTGGTGTGCGTGCCCGCGAGGGCTACACAGCCCCATTGAATTAACGTATGGAACGATTCGAACGTATTTGTTTGATTGTGCTTGATTCGGCCGGGATCGGCGAGATGCCGGATGCGGCCGCCTGGGGCGATGCGGGAGCGGACACGCTCGGGAATATCTTCAAACAACGGCAAGTGAACGTGCCGAATCTTCAGAGCCTCGGGCTTGGGAATATTCGTCCGCTCGAAGGGCTGCCGCCCGTCGAGAAGCCGATCGGTTCATTCGGCAAGTGCACGCTCGCTTCGAACGGTAAAGATACGACCACGGGCCACTGGGAGATGGCCGGGATCATTCTTGAAAAGGCGTTTCCAACTTTTCCGGAGGGCTTTCCGCCGCGGGTGATCGACCGGTTCGTGGAGGAGACGGGCGTGCCGGGCGTGCTCGGCAATGTGCCGGCGAGCGGAACGGAGATAATCAAAGAGCTGGGCGAAGTGCACGTCCGGACGGGCAAACCGATCGTTTACACCTCGGCAGATTCGGTCTTTCAGATCGCGGCGCATGAAGAGGTCGTTCCGGTCGAGCGGCTTTATGAGATGTGCGAGACGGCGAGGCGTATCCTTGACGGCGAGGACCGCGTCGGGCGAGTGATCGCGAGGCCATTTGTCGGCGAGACGGCTGATTCATTCAAGCGGACCGAGAACCGGCACGACTACGCCGTTCCGCCGCCCGAGCAGAACCTGCTTCCGCTGCTGAAAAATGCCGGTTTGGACGTTGTTTGCATCGGGAAGATAGCCTCGATCTATGACTCGATGGGCGTTACCGAAGACCTCGTCGCGAAGAACAACGACCAAACCATTGATCAGACGATAAACGCCATAGACGCTGATACAAAAGGGCTTATTTTTAGCAATCTGGTCGATTTCGATATGCTTTTCGGCCACCGGCGTGACCCTGAGGGATATGCGGCGGCGCTTGAGCACTTTGACGCGCGGCTTCCGGAGATCCTCGCCGCGATGGGCGAAAGCGATCTGCTCATTATCACCGCCGACCATGGCAACGACCCGACCTTTCCCGGCAGCGATCACACCCGCGAATACGTCCCGCTGCTGGTTTACGGCAAAAAGGCCGCCACGGGCGTCGACCTCGGCACCCGCGGTTCGCTCGCCGACATCGGCCAAACGATTGCCGCCAACTTCGGCATAAAAATACCCGCCGGCGAGAGTTTTTTGAAAGAGATCGGTTGAGAAAATATTTTGAAGACTGCGAAAGGAGAAACAACTTGTGACAATTGCGGGAACACAGAAGCGAGGGTGATACACGTTGGGCGTAGCTATGGGTCCGGTGCGGGTCTTTTGGTTATCGAGAAGATCCCGGTAGTATCTTGTCCGCATTGCGGAGCGTGCTACCTGTCCGCCGCTACTCTTAGAGAGATCGAAAACATAAAACGGAAGCGAACCGATATCGCCACCGAACGACCCGTGCCTGTCGCTGGTTTTTCATAGTGCCCTCTCAATAACTATATGAATATTTTGGGAAACCACATTCTCGCTGTAGCAATTACCCTGGCCGCGATGGTGGTACTTGCTCTACAGGTTGACGCGCAGGAAAAAAATTACGATCTTCGAATTGAAGGCTTAACGGGTAAAGTAAAAAGCATCGAAGAATTCGAGGCCACTATCAAGATCAGCAACGGAGTTGCTAAAGAAAGCTCGCGGTCGCTTAGCCGAGTGGTCAGATTCGATAAGACGGGCCGTAAGACTTACGAATGGTCGCAAATCAGCGGAATGGACGCGATTGAACGATTCTACTCTTACGACGAGAACAAAAGGTCGACTCGAACATTGCGTGCCGGACCGCGTAGTGTTGAAACGCATTCTTACAGTATTTTCAGTTTTGATATAGCAAACAATACTCTCGTCGAAAGAGTTTTCCCGGGAAGAGAAGAAGAACGAAGAAAACAGACTCAGGGTTATTCGTTTAGATTTGATACGAACGGGTGTTTGGCGGAAGAGATAATGCTTACCGCCGATAATAAGCCACTCCTAAAGAAAGTGTATATTTACGAAAATGACTGTTTGCCTAGCGAGTTGCGTATAGGGCATGCCAGCGGAGTCGGCCGCATACAGGTCCTCAAATACGCTTACGAAATGGATGATAACGGCAACTGGAAGAAGCAGACAATAGAAAATACACTCGCAAACACCGAGGCGACGAAAAAACGTGAGGTCATTTACCGGAAACTGAAATACTATCGGTAGAGTAAAAAATATAACGCGCTAACTTTTCTTAAAAAACCGACACCCACGAGCATGGAAAATTGAACTAGGTTCGGGCTCGACAAGGCTTTGGGCATCGGTTGGTCGGAACTTTTTACTCGTGCGTGACCTCCCATCTCAACGTCGGCAGGCGGTATTGAAAAATTAGCTAACAGCTATTAGCTTATAGCTGTTAGCTTTTTCATTAAGACACCACACGGCAGAAAATTATGAAAAGATACCTGGCGATCGTATTCGTCTTTGCGATGGCGGTTGGGGCCTTAGGGCAGGTTTCGGAGGCACCTTCGCGGCTGCGGCAGGTGATCGAGAATTACGAGCAGGACCGCGGGGCTTATGCGCGTTGGCATACGGCGGAGACCTCGGCGACGAGGCGGGAGCGGTTTCGGCGGCTTTATTCGGACCGGCTGGCCGAACTCGGGCGGCTTGATTTTGCCCGGCTTGAGCATCACGAGCAGGTCGATCTGATACTTTTCCAGAACCATCTGCGGCGGGAGTTAGCCGAACTTGACCGGAACGCGGCATTGCTCGAAGAGATGATGATGATCGTGCAGTTCGCACCGGTCATCAGCGACCTCGAGGATCAGCGGCGGCGGCTTGAAACCATCGACCCCGAGCAGACGGCTGCCAAGCTCGACGCCCTGGCGGCGAATATCACCGAGACGCAGCGGGCATTTGAGAACGGCACGTACCAGAAGCCGAAGCGGACGGTCGCGTATCGAGCCGTACGAACGATTGCCTCGCTCCGTTCGACGCTCCGCAATTGGTACAACTTTCACAATGCCTATGACCCCAAGTTCACTTGGTGGAATAAGAAGCCATACGAGGCTGTCGAGGCGGCACTTCAGCGATATTCGGAATACGTTTCCGGGAAACTGGTCGGCATCGCAGCCGACGACCGGACGACGATCATCGGCGACCCGATCGGACGCGAGGCTCTTATCCGCGAGCTGCAGTTCGAGTTGATCCCATATACGCCAGAGGAGCTCGTCGAACTTGCGGAGAAGGAGTTCGAGTGGTGCGTGGCGGAGCTCAAGAAGGCCTCTCGCGAGATGGGCCACGGCGACGATTACATGAAGGCCATCGAGGCCGTAAAGCAGAAATACGTCGAGCCCGGAAAGCAGCCGGCGTTGATCCGCGATTTTGCACTTGAGGCGATAGATTACGTCAAGAAGAACGACCTGCTGACCGTGCCGCGTGAGGCCGAGGAGACGTGGCGGATGGAGATGATGTCGCCCGAGCGGCAGCTCGTCGCCCCATTTTTTCTCGGCGGCGAGACGATCCTGGTCGCCTACCCGACCGACTCGATGACGCACGAGCAGAAGATGATGTCGCTCCGCGGAAATAACCCGCATTTTGCCCGGGCGGTGACGCATCACGAGCTGATCCCCGGCCACCATATGCAGCAGTTCATGAACCGGCGGTACAGGCCGTATCGGGGTACTTTCAGGACGCCGTTTTGGGGCGAAGGCTGGGCCCTTTACTGGGAATTCTTGCTTTGGGACCGCGGATTTACCAAAACGCCGGAGGACAAGATCGGGGCACTATTCTGGCGGTCGCACCGGGCGGCGAGGATAATCTTCTCGCTCAATTTTCATCTCGGCCGATGGACGCCGGAGCAATGCGTTGATCTGCTTGTTAACCGGGTCGGGCACGAGCGGGAGAATGCTCTGGCCGAGGTTCGGCGGTCTTTCTCGGGCGACTACGGCCCGCTTTATCAGATGGCGTATATGGTCGGCGGCCTGCAGTTTTATCAGATGCACAAGGATCTCGTCGGCTCGGGAAAGATGACCGACCGACAGTTTCACGATGCAATTCTGAAAGAGGGTTCGATACCGGTCGAGATGGTCCGGGCGACGCTGACAAAACAGCCGCTCGAGCGGGAATTTGTGACCAAGTGGAGATTTTATGATCTTAAGGAATAGAGCATTTCTCGCCGTAGTTGTCGCGTCGTTGCTGGTATTCGGATGCTCGACGCATTCGGAGAACGACGGGCATGATCATTCAGGCCACGACCACGGAGACCAAGGTCACGCGGCAAACACCGACCATGCCGGTATGGACCATTCGACGATGGCAAGTTCGCCGGGAGCGGCCGATGCTCCGCGGGATCTTCAGTTCATCGACACGATGATCGTCCATCACCAAGGCGCTCTCGATATGGCAAAGCTCGCGGAGGTCCGTGCTTCGCGCGATGAACTCAAGAAATTCGGCGCCGCGATCATCGCCGATCAAGACCGCGAGATCACACAAATGAAGCGTTGGCGGGGCGAATGGTACAAAGATGCAAAGCCGGCGATCAATATGGATTTTCCCGGGATGAAGGACGGAATGGCCCAGATGGATATGAAGCGGCTTGGTGAGCTAAACGGGGCCGAATTTGACCGCGAGTTCATTCGCCAGATGATCGTCCATCATTCAGGAGCGGTAGTGATGTCGCGATCGCTGCTCGATAAGGCGGCCGAGATCAAGCTCAAGCCCGAGCTGAAAAAGCTTGCCGAAGCAATCGTCACGGCACAGAACGGTGAGATCGAACAGATGAACAAATGGCTTTCTGAATGGAAATGATGCAGAAGCTTTTCGCGAAATAACGCCGTATCAGATCAACACACCTGACAAGGCCCGGCAATCGCCGGGCTTTTTTCGTGACTCTCTAACGTGCTGCAAATACAAATGTTAGGGGTCTCTGGCACAGCCATTGCGATGTTAAGGGGCGGGATTATGTCATACGAAACGATCAATGTTAACGGCGAGGAACGGGTAGTAAGAGAAGACGTTGCGAAGAAGCACCGCGGGATCAACTGGATGATATTGAGCCTCGGAGGCATCATTTTGATCGCGGGCCTTATACTGCTCTCGGGTATTTTCAGCGTGGCGACGGACCCGAACCCGGAACCGTCCCCGGCGATCAGCAATAGGGTCACACAGTAATTCACACTTTTACATTTCACTTGCCGACGGCACCGCCGGCGTTTCGTGAAATGCTTGCCGCTCGAAATGCGGCGTTGGGCGTCCGCGATTTGGACGCCCGTCTTTGCAGTCTGGCTCGTCAGGAAATAGAACACCCATCTGCCATCTGGTAATCTAGTCAAGTGCTGATACTTGGCATCGAAAGCTCTTGCGATGAGACGGCCGCCGCCGTGGTGCGCGATGGCCGCGAGATGCTGTCTTCGGTCATCTCGTCTCAGATCGAACTCCACCGGCCCTACGGCGGAGTTGTGCCGGAGCTCGCCTCGCGTGAACATCTTGCGAAGATCGGCCCGATCGTCGATGCCGCACTCGAGAAGGCCCGGGTTTCACTTGAGGCGATCGACGCGATCGCGGTGACGCAAGGACCGGGGCTCGTCGGGGCTTTGTTGGTCGGCGTTTCGTATGCAAAGTCGCTTGCCTACGGGCTCGGTATCCCGATCGTTGGCGTAAATCATATAGAGGGCCACGTTTATTCGGTCGCGTTCGAGAATCCGGAGGTCGAGTATCCGGCGATGGCACTGATCGTCTCGGGCGGCCACACAAATCTTTTTTTCATTCCGGAAGAGGGCAAGTACAAGGTCGTTTCGCGAACCCGCGATGACGCCGCCGGCGAAGCGTTTGACAAGGTCGCGAAGATGATCGGGCTCGGCTATCCGGGCGGGCCGGTGATCGAAAAGCTTGCACGGGGCGGTGATCCGAAGCGCTTCCGGTTCGTAAAAGCAAAGATCTCCGACGGGACGCCCGATTTCAGCTTTTCGGGCTTAAAGACCGCCGTCTCGAGGCACCTCGAGGAAACACCGCTCGGGAAGGATCAGGACAAGGCGGATCTTGCGGCGAGTTTTCAGGGTGCTGTCGTAAACGCGCTGATCTCGACGATGGAAAAGCAGGCCGCCGAATATCGGCCGCGGACGCTTATCGTTGCCGGCGGTGTTGCGTGCAATCTTGCCCTTCGCGAAGCGGCTGAAAAGGCAGCGGCGAGGCTGGGGATTCCGGTATATTTTCCATCGAAGCATCTTTCGACGGACAACGCGGCGATGATCGCGGCGGCCGGTTATTTCCACCTTAGGTCGGGCCGGAAGGCCGGGCTTGAAATGACCGCGGACGTTACCTTGCGGCTGCAAAACATTGGCCTGCCGGCAAACGGAGCCAAGGCCGGCCGAAAGCGATTTAGAACTTAACTATTGTTTCTTTGGGAAACCGCCGTATAATCTTTGGTAGCCCCCATTTCCTAAGAATCGCCGGACCTCGATCTGCCGGCAGGGTGTCCACGCGGCTCCGGAGCCTGCTTTGAAATAAATCTATGAAATCACTTCGATCCTTGATCGCACTCTTTTCGTTGTTCGTCGTTTTTGCCGCAGGCTCGCTCGGCCAGAACAATCCGCCGCCGTTCCGCTATCAGATCCCGTGGGCGACCGGGTTCAGCTCGCCGCTGCTCTTGACCCATGCCGGCGACGGCACCCGCCGCACGTTTGTGATCGAGCGTGGAGGGATCATCAAGGTGGCTCCTAAGGGATCGACGACCTACTCCATTTTCATGAACATAACGACCCGAGTGCTCTCGGGCGGTGAACGCGGGCTTCTGGGCCTGGCGTTCCATCCGGATTTTGAGAACAACGGCTATTTCTTCGTCAACTACACGCGACAGACGGACGGTGCGACCGTTGTCTCGCGGTTCAAGGCGACAAACAACAACACACTCGGCGACCCGAACAGCGAGAGGCCGATGCTTACGATCCCGCAGCCGTTTTCGAACCATAACGGCGGGATGATCGCTTTCCGCGAGGACGCCCCGGGGCAATACAACCTCTATATCGGCATGGGCGACGGCGGCTCGGCAAACGACCCGGGCAACCGTTCGCAGAACATCAACGAGCTTCTTGGCAAGTATCTTCGCATCACGCCGAACGTCACGGACGAGAATCCGAATCCGGCTTACACGGTGCCGCCGGATAACCCGTACGTCGGAATTCCGGGGGCAGATGAGATATATGCGGTCGGCGTCCGGAACCCATGGCGTTGGTCTTTCGACCGCGGCGGCAGCAGAGCACTTTGGGCCGGTGACGTCGGGCAGAACAACATCGAAGAGGTCTCGATAATCGGGCTTGGGGGCAACTACGGCTGGAGGGTTTATGAAGGCAACAACTGCACCGGGCTCGATGCAAGCCTTTGCGTTCCGGCAAATTTCGATCCGCCGCTCTTCCAATACACGCACACGGGCGGGCGTTGCTCGATCACGGGCGGATACGTTTATCGCGGCGTGCAGAATGCTCTTTTGAAGGGCGAGTATATTTTTGCCGATTACTGCACGGGCGAGATCTTTTTCTGGACGCTCAGCAATCAGCAGATCATGGTGCTCGACACGAGCCGCAATATCGCCTCATTTGGCGAGGACGAGGACGGGGAACTCTACGTTATTGGGCTAGGTGGAACGATCGATCGGATCTTGCCGAACAAGACCTCGGCAGATTTTGATGGCGACCTTCGGACGGATGTCGGGGTCTTTCGTCCGGACTCGGGCCTTTGGTATCGGCTAAGCAGCCGCACCGGGAACGTCTCTATCGATCAATTTGGCCAGGCAGAGGACATTCCGGTCGCAAAGGATTACGACGGTGACCTTCTTTCGGACCTCGCGGTTTTTCGGCCGATCGATGGAACTTGGTACGTGCTCCGGAGCACGGATAACACCTTCTTTGGGGCACAGTTCGGTGCCGATGGCGACACACCGCTTGCAGGCGATTTTGATGCCGACGGGCTCGCGGATTTCACCGTTTACCGGCCTTCGAACAACGCTTGGTACACATATCGAACAAGCGACCAGGGCGTCTCAATCACGCAATTCGGGGTCGCGGGCGACGTGCCGGTCCCGGGAGATTACGACGGCGATAACCGCTACGACATCGCGGTTTGGCGGCCCTCGAATGGCGTTTGGTATCGGCTTAACAGCACGAACGGCGGGTTCGTTGCCTTGCCCTTCGGTCAAGACGGCGACGTTCCGGCGAGAGGCGATTTCGACGGCGACCTGCGGAACGACCTCGCGGTATTCCGTCCCTCGAACGGCGTTTGGTACATCCTCCGCAGTTCGAACGGCTCGGTGCAGATACTGCAATGGGGTGTTGGCGGCGACAAGCCGGTCGTAGGCGACTACGATGGAGACTTCACGGACGACATCGCGGTCTATCGTCCGTCGAACGGCGTTTGGTATATCAGGCGTTCGACGAACAGTACGTTGCAGGCGGTGACCTTCGGGCTCGAGAACGATATACCGGTACCGTCAGTCGACGCTCCATAGTGTCATCTAAATTGGGTTACGCGGCGCGTGCGAGGGTGAAGACATCGACCCTGGCCGCGCCGCTTTTAATTAGGGCCTTTGCACAATAAGACGCGGTCGAACCCGAGGTGAGGATGTCGTCGATCAGGATGATGCTCTTGCCCACGATCAGCTTTGGCCGAACGACCTTGAAGGCGTTGCGGACCGAGAGGTCGCGGGCCTTGCGGTCCATTCCGGCTCGATGGTGCGGCGTATCGACGACCCGCTGAAGGCTTGCCTCATCAACCGCGATGCCGCTTGAGCGGCCGAGGAAGTCGGCAATGAAGGCGGCCTGATTATAACCGCGTTCAACAAAACGCTTTCGCGAAAGCGGGACCGGAACGAGAAGGTCGGCGCCTTCGCGGAAGCTATCGGCAAAGGCGATGCAGGCCGCATTTTGCATCCGGGAAGAGAGGTAGGGATTGGTCTTGAGGTTTATCACTTCCGCGGCGGCCGGGCCGCGATAGGGGCCGGCCGAACGGGCGATGCCGTACGCGTGGTCGTCGCATTTTCGGCAAAAGGTCTCGAACATCGATTCGGGCTCGCCGAGGAACAAGCCGCATTTCGAACACGCCGTTTCGCGGCCGGTGAAAAAACGGTAACCGCTCCAGCACGCTTCACAGGCGACGCCATCTGCCCGCCGCTCGACCTGATTGCCGCAGCAACGGCACTCGCGCGGAAATGCGACGGCGAGGAGCGAATCGGCGATCGTGGCGGCAAAACTCATCAGCTATTTCGCGGCAAGATGCTTCTCAAAAAAGGCGAGGATCCGCTCGTATTCATCAGCCCAGCTTTCGGGCCGGACGAAGCCGTGGTTTTCCGAAGGATAAAGCATCGCCTCAAAATACTGCGTTTTCCCAAGCCTGATGAGCTGCTCGATCATCTGCACCGAGTCCTGCACATGAACGTTGTCGTCGGCCATTCCGTGAAGTATCAGGAACGGCCGCTCAAGCTTGTCGGCATAGGCGATCGGCGAACTGCGTCTATAGGCCTCGGGGTTTTTGTCGGGAAAGCCGAGCCGCTGGGCGGTGTAAAAAGGATTCGCGGCGTAGTAATTCTTCCAGTCAAAGACCGAGCGAAGTGCGGCCGCCGCGGCGATCCGCTCCGGTGCCCGCAGGACGAGCATCCCGGCCATAAAGCCGCCGTAGCTGCCGCCATAAACACCGATGCGGCGTTGATCGACGCCATAGTTTTTGACCATGTGGTCGATGGAGTCGATATGGTCGTCAAAGTCCTTGCCGCCGAGAAAATCATGGACGTCGGTCCGCCATTCGCGGCCATAGCCCGCCGAGCCGCGGAAGTCGATATCGAGCACGACATAGCCCTTCTTAGCCAGCATGTCGTTGAACATAAACTCGCGGTAATAGTTGTTCCAGCCGTTGATCACGTTCTGCAAATAACCAGCACCGTGAACAAATATCACCATCGGATATTTCTTCTTCGAATCATGGCCGGGCGGTAGGTAGATCTTCGCCGGGATCTTTTTGCCGTCGCGTGAAGGGATCTCGATGAATTTGGGCTCAGTCCAATTACGTTTAAGGAATGCGTCAGGTGTTGTTTTGGAGAGCAGGGAACTAACCTCCGGACACGCGTACCGTGATTGACTGTTTTGGGGACAATTGTCGAAATAGGCAATTAACTCTTCAGGACGATTCCACTGAGAGCCGCTAAAAACTAACGTCGGGGAATCATTCTCCGAAAGCTGCGGTCCAGTGATCATTCCTTTTTGAACCGACGAGTAGAACTTCGTGCGATTCTTTGTCGTTGTGTTTATCTGCCCGAAGTCGCGTGTCGCTGTTCCCGATTCGGTAGATAAATAAAGAAGTCGTTCTCCGGACTTCCACTTTGCCCATTCGACCTGCCAGTTTCCTTTTGTGAGTTGCTCGGTCTTTACGGACGGGGTTGGAACGCTCCCGGTCAAATTCTGCTCTTTCTCGGTCGAAGACACCCTCCCTACAGGTCGGGTTTCCGCCTGGGTATCTGACGGCAATTCGAGGGTTGCGAGATATAGATGGTTAAAGCCGTCGCGTTCGGAGGCGAAGAAAAGCTGGGCGGGGTTTTTGGGATTCGGTTCGAAGATCGCCGATTTCGGAGCCTGCCATTTGTCGTCGGTCTCTTCGGTGACGAGAATGATCTTTTCGTCCTTCGATCCGACGTTGTAAATGTAGAAAAGCTGGCGGCGCTTGGTGTCTTTATCAAGCCGATCGACGATCAGCGAACGGTTGTCCGCCGCCCAAACCATCCGCCGAAAACTGGAGACGCCCTCGGGCTTCGGGAGCTCTATCTCGTGCGGCGCGTCGCGGCTGCCGTCGGTCGGCATGAACATCAATTTCTGCTCGGTCCAACCGCGTCGCGGCCCGCCGCCGGTGACATATTCAGGCAAGAAATTTGGGACAACAAGCTGCCGCTGCTTAGAGCCATCCGAAACGACGTACGCCGCCATCTTGCCGTCCTTGCTGGCCGCGATGTTTCCAACCGAGATGAACTGCTGCGCGTTGGCCTCACGGGTCACCTGTGTAAGCGTCGCATCCGCAAGATGAAGCACGAACGCGTTGCCGCCCTGCGAATAAAGAACGCGGTCATTGTCCAAAAACCGAGCCCCGAACTCAGGGGACTGTGTTTTCGTGATGCGCTTAAACGTGGCTCTACGAGAGTTTTGTTCGTAATCTACACGAGCTACATTGATCCGATTTTCGGTACCTGTGATCTCGTCCAAGGCTTTCATAAACGCTTCACTCGATCGTAAAGCGGGATGTACGTCGTAAAGTTGTCGGACACGTTCTATAAGCTCATCGATCTCGCGATTAATGCGAATGATCTCATCGCGTTCGGCGGAAGAAGACACGGGCGAAGATTCTATCGAAGCCCGGAGCCTATCATTCGATTCCACTAAATTGCTGAAAAGATCCGCTTCGTCAACCCCGACCCTCTTTGAAGCCTCGATAATATTCGGGATGAGTAGAGAGCGCCTCAGCATAGTCGCTAAATACATCTTCCACGTGCTCTCATCAGACGAAGAATCAGGTGTTTCAGTTCCTGGGAAAAGCGAAAGAAGGTAAATATCGCCGCCGTAGGTGAAGATGAGTCTTGACGAATCCGGCGACCATTCGAAATTGCCGAGCTGATTTTCGCGGTCGCGAACGAACTGGTCGCGGATGACCACGCCATAGCCGAGCGGATCGGGCTTTTCGGCCGGCCGCTGCGGAGCCGGAAGCTGGTCGGGGCTGAGAATCTTTTCCGGTGTCCCGCCCGCGGTCGAAACAATGTACAGATCACGCCGCGGTTTGCCCTCGGCGTTCCAAAGGAAAACCACCTTCGTCCCGTCCGGCGAAAGCTTCTCGCCCTCGACCCGCTGCCCCGCGATCGACGGCTCAGCCATGATCTGCCGAACCGTCAGGTTCTGAGCATTCGCCGAGCTAAAGAACACGAACGCAAGAAGGAGTAAAATGGTCCGTACGGTACCGGATCGGAGTTGCATATGTTACCTGAAATAAAACGTCCTAAAGAACACGACGAACTCTTAAAACGACTCAACGAGGAGTTTGAGAAAAAGCATAAGCGATCGATCGAACTACTCTCAAATATAAAGAGCGAACGAGAACGAATCAGCAGGCTACTGAATCGCTTCAAGTTCCAAGAACCCGACCTGATCTATCGCTTCTATCACCAAAGTTTTAAAGTCTTCATTATGGTGCCATTGATCGAACAAGCTGACAAATTGTTCGGCGACATCGCCCCTGAAGGGGCCGAAATCAACTCGTGGTACGGGCTGATCGCAAAAGGCGGAATCGGAAAGGCATTTGACAAACAAACGACAAACGAGAATTGGCTTTCCGAGGTGCCACAGATACTTCTCGCCTTTTGGAATGCGAAGTACTTTCTCGAACAAATGACAGTCGCCGCAGACGAACTGAACGAAGCCCCGATGACCCTCCCAAGCGGATGGGCAGCCGTCCTTTATCTTTACGGACTTCGTTAGGCTAACGAACTGGCCGCCCGGTTACACAGGCGGTTCCGATCTCAGGGCATTTCCAGAGCTCTCGCACGAATTTCTGCTTTCTGCGCTTCGGTCAGGCGGCCGTATTCATAGATGGCGTTTTCCCAAGTGCCGTACATCGCATTCGGGAGAACGATCCAGCGTTTGCCCCATTCATCGCGATAGCGGTTGGTCTCAAAAAAGCGGGCCGCGACCGATTTGCGTTCAAATACGTCAGAAAAGTCGTCAAGGTTATCGCCGATCAGCAAAACGATCCGATACTTTGCCCCGACGAGTTCCCGCCGCGGTGTCTTGGTCGAGATGTTGTTGCCCTGTGCGTCCTTTTGGCGGAGCATTACATTCTCCGGTCCTACGTCGCGAAAGCCGGCTGCGATCAGATTATCGATGGTCGCCTGTTTCTGCACCTCGTCGCGGTTCGAGACGTAGAAGATCTTGACGCCGTTCGAGACGGCATAGTTGAGGAATTCGACCGAACCGGCGATCGGCTTTGCCTTCCGCATCTCGCCCCAGGCGTACCAGTCTTCCATGTTGAACGGCCGTCCGGTCTTGATCGCCCGTGCCTGCGACGGTGAATTATCGAGCACGGTCTCGTCGACATCGACGATGATCGCCCGCGGCATTTCGCGTTGCTCTTTTGGGAGCAGTTTCGCGTTTTTCGGGTCGAGGTCGACATCAAGCCTGAGGCGGGCAATGTTGAAGGCTTGATGCGCGAGGGCTCGGTATTCGGCGGCTTTCTGTTGATAGAGCACCGCCGCAACCTGATAATCGAGGTTCTCAGGAGCTTTCGCCGTGTTTTGGGAATAGGCTCCAATTGCAAGTACAAGGAGCAGTACGGTGCTGAAATATGCTTTGATTCTCATGGCTTTTCGGTGATTATAGAAGTCATTATGCCCGAGAACGACCCGCAGAAAAAACGACCTGATAAAGCGGAGGCGGAAAATGACGAGGCAAGCAAGCGCAGTTATTACTACGACGACGCCCACGGGTATGAGGAATATGATCCGGACAAGGAGCCGGACGATGATGAACTCGAAGACGAGGAATGATCAGGCTTCGGTGCGGTCGATCGAGACCTGAATGCTCTGCCAGCGGCCTTGCCTGAATTTGTAGAAGCTGAGTGCAAAGCGGACGATGTGGCCCGCGAGTATGGCCAGCCAAATGTGCAACGGTTCGAGTCCCCAGGCGTACTGAATGAAGAAGCAGATACCAAGCGGGATAATGACCTGCGAAACGACCGAGATATATAGCGGGCTTTTGGTGTCGCCGGTGCCTTGCAGCCCGCCGGTGTAGGTCAATGCGGCCGAGATAAATAGGCCCGAGATGCTGAGCACCTGCAAAAGCTGCGTGCCGATCTCGATAACGGCCGGCTCCTTCATTCCGAAAAACCCGAGAAGCTGCGCGGGAAAAAAGAAAAAGAAAAGCCCGATAAATGCCGAACCGGCGACGCCGAACTTTGCGGCTGTGTGGACGGCCTTTGAGGCACGCTCCGGATTTCCCGCCCCGAGGTTTTGCCCGGCGACCGCTGCGGCCGCTCCCATTAGCCCGACCGAGGTCCATGTTATCAGCGAGAAAAGTTGCGTATAGCCGACGGCAAATGCGGCCTGTGCCGCAGCACTCTGCGCCAGCGACCCGATGAAGGCGAGCATAAAAACTCCGCCGACGTTCATCGCGATGCCCTGAATCCCGGTCGGAAGGCCAAAGCGAAAGATCTGGCGGATGATGGCCCAATCGGGCTTGTAGCCAAGCCCTTTCGGGAACGAAACGACCCAGCCGCCGGCGATCAGCCGATAAAGCGCATAAATCGCCACCAGCCCGGTAGCGATGCTCGTACCCATCGCCGCACCAGCGGTTCCGAATGACGGTATCGGGCCAAGCCCGGGGATGAGAATCAGGTTAAGGACCAGGTTGAGCACCGTCATCACAACGCCGAGGATCATCGGCGTGCGGGCGTCGCCGGCCGAGCGCAGTGCTCCGCTCAGCATAAAAAAGATGAGCAGCCCAAGGCTGAAAACGAATGTTATCCGAAGATAGGGAAGAGCCTCGGCCTTGACGCCGGCTTCGGCATTTACGAGGTCGAGCAAATATGGCGAAGCGAAATATCCGACCGGTGCCATGACGCCGAATGAGATGATGATCGCCGTAAGGAATGCCTGATAGACCGTACGATCTACCTTTAGCTCTTCGCCGGCCCCGGCGAAGCGGGCGACGAGTATGCTCATCCCCGTAAAGAGCGACGAGATGAAAACGATAACCACCAAAAAGATCTGCCAGCTGACGCCGATGGCTGCGTTTGCCTTAAACCCGACGACGTTGCCGACCACGATGTGATCGACAATGCCCTGCAATCCGGCGATTACATTCGTCAGCATCGTCGGCCAGGCGATCTTCCAAACCGCAGGCCCAAGCGGCCCCTCGATAATTGAGCGGTCGTATCGCGGCTTTGGCTTTTCCGGAACTAAATCGTCGATGTCGTTAATTGTTTCAGGCATCAAAAACCGGGCGAAAACTGCCCGGTCTCCCAGTATAACTATTCAGACGCAGAAAGTCCGTTCTAGAGGTCAACTATCACCTTGAAGCCGCTGTAGACCATCCGCTTGTAATCGAAAGGCGGGTCCTTCGGCGAGACCTTTGCAAGCTCCGGGTCAGCAAAAATTGCTTTCATCGTCTTGTTTCGATGGGCTTCCGATTTGAATTCGACCGCAGCATAGACGATCGTCTCCCCGGGCTTAAGCTTCAAAGCTTTCCCGAAAGGGAATGTGCCGTATTCTTCGTTTAGATCGGAGACGACGTATTCGCGGTAGCGGAGTGCACCGTGCTTCACGAAGATCTTGCCGGCACTACGGGCGAGCTTTTTGTACTCGTCGAGCTTTTTCTCCGCGATCGGCAGCAGATAGACATCGCAATATCTCGACATACGATCACTCCTTTGTTGCCCAACGGCCGCGAGCGACGACCAGCAAAAGCACCAATATGACGAAAGGGAAGATCGCCAT
This sequence comes from Acidobacteriota bacterium, assembly GCA_016716435.1. Taxonomy (NCBI): domain Bacteria; kingdom Pseudomonadati; phylum Acidobacteriota; species Acidobacteriota bacterium. The sequence goes on from JADJWI010000008.1 coordinate 565,446, forward strand.
CGCAATGCCGCCATAAGCTGAAACGACAACGGCACCGGCCATGACGACCGCAAGCAGAGCGGCCGCGATCGGCGTTAACTTCGGCATTATTCCCAAGGCCCAGGGAAGCACTAATCCCAGCCCGCCGAGCACCTCGGCAGCACCGATGAAGAGCACGAACCAGTGCGGGAGTTCCACGGTCATGTTCGCCCGCATTTCTTCATAAGGCATTAGGAACTTCGAACCGCCGGCAAAAAGGAACATCAGCCCGAGCAGAACTTGCAGGATCCAAAGAACGACATTCATAGAAGGTATCTCCTTCGCGGCGATCGAGGGCCGCGAATGTTTCACAACAAAACGTGACGGAAATCTTATTCGAGCCCGAGCTTTTCCGCAAGGCGTTCGAGGCTGTCCTGCCAGCCCGGGATGAATCCTTCATCGCGAGCCGCAACTCGATCGGCCTCGGAAGCGAGCAGGGGGTGGATGGTCAGTTCGGTTTGGCTGCCGTTCGCTGCAAAAGTAACGGTGACCGTCGCGTTCGGAGGTATTCCGGCACCGCATCCGGCGGGTTCTGCTCTAATGGCTGGTAAACGCCGAGCGACCTCAGATTCTCGCAGAGTTCGCCGAAGCTCGGCTTTCGATCGAATTCAGATCGATGGCCGAAAACGAAGCCTACGACTTCTTCGGCCTTTCGTTGGCTTTTAGCACGCGCTTGCGAAGTCGAATGGCCTTTGGTGTGACCTCGATAAGTTCGTCATCGGCGATGAATTCGAGAGCACGTTCAAGCGACATTTCTCGCACTGGCACGAGCCGCATTGCTTCATCGGCGGAGGTTGTACGCATGTTTGAGAGCTTTTTCTCTTTGATCGCGTTGACGTCCAGATCGACCGCACGGGCGTTCTCGCCGACGATCATTCCCTCGTAAACCTTTACGCTGGGTTTGATAAAGAGCGTGCCGCGTTCCTGCAGATTGTAGAGCGAATAGGTCGTCGATTCGCCCATCCGGTCGGCGACAAGCGAACCGGTCGAGCGCGAACGCATTTCGCCCTGCCATTTATCAAAGCGTAGGAAGATCGTATTGAGCAGGCCGGTGCCCTTTGTTTCGGTTAGGAACTCACCGCGGAAACCGATGAGCCCGCGTGAAGGGATCTCATATTCCAGCCGGACGCGGCCGGAGCCGTTGTTCACCATCTTCGTCATCTGGCCTTTGCGGCGGCCGAGTGCTTCGGTCACAACTCCGATAAATTCTTCGGGCACGTCGATGACCACTTGCTCAAAGGGTTCCAACGTTTCTCCGGTCTTCTCGTCTTGTTTGGTGATGACCTCGGGCTTCGAAACCTGCAGCTCATAGCCTTCGCGACGCATCATCTCAATGAGTATCGCAAGCTGAAGCTCACCGCGGCCGGAGACTTTGAACTGTTCCGCCGCTTCTGTTTGCGTTACGCGAAGAGCGACGTTTCCGAGTAATTCTTTCTCAAGCCGATCTTTGATCTGTCGCGATGTGACGAACTTGCCGTCGATGCCGGAGAATGGTGAAGTATTGACACCGAAGATCATCGAGATCGTCGGCTCATCGACGGCGATTATCGGCAGCGGTCTCGGGTTGTCGACCGTCGTTATCGTCTCGCCGATGTTGATGTCGTCAAATCCGGCAAGAGCGACGATCTCGCCGACTCCGGCCGAGTCAACGCTCGTACGTTCGAGCCCCTCGAATACAAACAGTTCCTTGACGCGTGTCTTTTGGGTCGAGCCATCGATCTTTGCGACGATCACTTCCTGGTTTTTTGCTATCTCGCCGGAAAACATGCGGCCGATGGCGAGGCGGCCAACGAAGGGGTTGTAATCGATGTTGGCGACCAGCAGTTGGAGGCTGTCGTCCCGGACGGCCTTCGGAGCCGGAATGGTCTCAACGATCTGTTCGAATAGCGGCTTGAGCGATTTCGATTCGTCGGTCGGTTCCTTTTTGGCAATGCCGTCGCGGGCGATGGCGTAGAGTATGGGGAATTCGATCTGTTCGTCGCTTGCTCCGAGATCGATGAACAGGTCGTAGATCTCATTAACGACCTCTTCATGACGGGCGTCTTGCCGGTCCATCTTGTTGACCACCGCGATCGCCGGGAGCTTTAACTCAAGAGCCTTTCTGAGAACAAAGCGGGTTTGCGGCAGGCAGCCTTCGGCGGCGTCAACCAGCAGGACGATGCCATCAACCATTTTCAATACGCGCTCGACCTCGCCGCCGAAGTCGGCGTGGCCGGGCGTATCGACGATGTTTATCTTGTAGTCGCCATATTGGACCGAAGTGTTCTTCGCCATGATGGTGATGCCGCGCTCGCGCTCAAGGTCCATCGAATCCATTACGCGCTCGACGACCTCCTGATTGTCGCGATAGGTTCCCGATTGCTGCAGCATCGCGTCGACCAATGTAGTTTTCCCGTGGTCAACGTGAGCGATAATGGCGATATTACGTATCTTTTCTGGTGCGATCATTGTTGTGTCCCCATGCCTCAAGGCAAACGCAAATAATGACGGATTGGGAGCGAAAAGGCAACACAAAAAGGCCGGCGGGTCCGAAAACCCACCGGCCTTATTGGAGGAACACGGGCCGACTACCCAGCCCGCTTGCTGTCAACCTTCAAATTATTCGTTACGCTGAAAACACCGGGAACCGTTCTTGCCGCAATATTGGCAAGGTTCAGGTCGCCCTCGTTCGAGACGTAACCTTCAAGCGTTACATGCCCGCGATCGACCACGAGCCGCATCGACGGGTTGACCGTCCAGAGATACCGCGACAGTGAAGCGGTTCTCGCGAGCGAGTTGTAAAGATCGCGTCGGATCCGGTCGTCAAATCCGCCGACATTGAGTATCTCAATGTTGTTCTGAACAGTCACCACGTCCGAGATCCGCTTGATCGCATTTTCTGCCTCGCGGCGATTGGTTGCGTTCCGGACCTTGCCGTCGAGAATTACCGTATCGCCATCAATGCGAAACGAAATGAAGTCGAAAACTTCGTAGTAAGGAAGACGAAGGATCTTGCTTTGAACCTCCTTCTCAAGGACGCGGTTCGAAACCTCGCCTGTTATCGTCTGAGCATTGACGCTGATCGCGGCAGAGCCGGCGACAAAAACTAGCATTAGTGCATATCTACTTAAGAACTTCATAATCTATAGCCTCCCAAACTGGGTCGCGCCGCCCAATTGTGTCGAACGATCGACACCAATATTAAGACGCAATTGCGAAGCAAAAAGATGCATCGAAATCGGAGAGTTGGGGCGGTTTTCAGTTCAAGATTGGCGGAGTTGTCGGAGTGCTTCAAACAATACAATTCCCACCGCGGTCGCGAGATTTAGGCTGCGAACCTCGGGGTTCGACATTGGGATGGTGAGGCAGGTCTCGGGGTTGTCCCGGAGCAAATGCTGGGGCAGTCCGCGGGTCTCCGGGCCGAAGACGAGGCAATCGTTTTCGGCGAAATCCCATTCGGTATACGAGCGATCTGTCTTGGTCGTTAGATAGACAAATCTGGAAGCGGGAAGCGAGCCGTAAAGATCATCGAGGACGATGTGCCGGGTCAGCTGAACGTGGTCCCAATAATCGAGCCCGGCCCGCTTCAAGGTCCGGTCGTCCATTCGGAAGCCCGTCACGCCTACGATATGCAGCGGCGTTCCGGTGGCGGCGCAAAGCCTTGCGATATTGCCGGTGTTTGGCGGTATCTCGGGTTCAAAAAGGGCGACTTGTGGCATGTTGCTTTATTTTGCGAGTATGGGGTTTTGTAAGTCAATTCTAAGCAGTAAGCATCCCGAGAGGCTCGGATTTCATCAAGGAATGGTACGCCCGAAATGTGCCCATGCCTAGATTTTCGGCGGCATATGTTACAATCCGCTTTTGTTTTTGTCTCAAATGAAGCTTAAGAGAACCTCAGGAAGAAGTCATTTTTTCGGTTTTGTGCTTGTTTTGCTCGGCTTCGCGGTAATTGCGGAGCCGGTAATCGGGCAGGACGCCATACCCACGCCTTCGCCAAGCCCGGTCGCTACGCCGGCCCCATCAAGAGGCGGCACGCAGGAACTGAACGCCGAGCAAGTGGCCGAATCGGCGATCATCATTTACGGCCTTGGCAGCGGCAGGCTCGTGCTTGACCAGATACGGCGGACGACCTTTGAACGCGGCAAGCTGCGAACGCGAAACCAAGCCGGGACGATGGATAGTACCAACTATCAGCGATGGGTCATTCGCGGCGAAAACTCCGCCAAAGACAAGGTCCGATGGGAACAGGAGCTTCCGGCGGCGCGCTACTCGCTAATGCACGTTGATGATCGCATCTTCGGCGTCTTTAATGACTCGGTCTTTACGCCGCAGGACGAGGCAGTTCGGTCGTTCGAGCAGTCGATGTTCCGCGGCCTCGACGCCTTGCTCCGTTACAAAGAGAACGAATCGAAGCTAGAACTGATCGGCCGCGAAAAACAGCTTGGGGTCGAGTATTTCGTTGTTGAAGTAACCGACAAAAAAGACCGCAAGACGAAGTTCTATGTCAGCGTTCGTACCTTCCGCGTGATGATGCTCGAATACGAAGATCTCGGAGTTAATTACAAGCGAAAGTTCTACGATTACCGCTACGCCCAAGGCACGCTTGTTCCCTATCGGACGGTCCTTTGGGCCGACGACCTTGAGATACAAGAAGCATCTGTCGGGACCATCACATTTGGCCAAAAGGTCGACGAAGGAATGTTCCTCGTCGGCTGATCCGGAAAAAATCTTAAACTTTTCACTCCTGTGAGTGTGTAATCGGGCGACTTTCGCCGAACACCATACAGGAGTGAATTGTTTTTGACGATACGTGAGTGCAAAGACCGATACGTTTTTCAGGGTCTTTTGTCTCTTCTCTCGAGCGGCCACCATAAATACCGCGTGGCCGTAACCCCATCAAGCAACAAATTGCAACTTTTCTTACGCTCCGGCGTGTGACCTAACGCAGGACGGCTTTTGTCCGGGATAGGGCGAATGGTGTACAAACGATGACAGTATGGCATCGGTCGATCGTGAAGAGGACAAAGCTGGGCACGGCGGGAAAACCGCCGGTGCCGTGTCCGATCATGAGCTTGCGGCGGCGGCCGCAGCCGGCGACGAAGCGGCCTTTGGCGAGTTGATGGACCGTTATCGAAACCAGATAACGAACTTTCTGTATAGATTTTTGAATGACTATGAAGAAGCGGTCGATCTTGCCCAGGAGACCTTTGTAAGGGTTTACTTTGCCATCGATCGCTACCATGCCGGGTATGCGTTCTCGACGTATATTTACCGCATCGCGAGCAATCTGGCGATCTCGGAACTGAGGCGACGCAAGCGGCGCAGACTGTTTTCGCTGACCGGGCTTTTTTCGGACGATCCCGGTGACATGGCCGAGTATCAGCCTGCGGACGGGCGAAAACTGCAGGATGCGAGTTTTGACGATGATGAACGCTCGGCGGTGATCGGAAAGGCGATCGCAACGCTGCCGGAGAAGTATCGTGTGCCGATAATTCTCAGGGACATCGAGGAACTCAGCTACGACGAGATCTCAAACATACTTGAGATCGAACTGGGCACGACGAAGTCACGGATAAACCGGGCCCGCGGGCTGCTTAGAGAGAAGCTGGATAAAGAAATTTTGGGGTTGAAATGACCGACGAACTGGAAAAATTGAGCGATGACGACCGGCAGATCGCCGCGATGCTAAATGCAATGCCGCGAGCGGCCGCTCCAGCCGACTTTGACCACAAAGTTCGCAGCAGGATCGCCGAACGCCGTCAATCGGCGGGCTCCGGATGGCGGATCCTTGTGCCGGCATTCGCGGCGGTCTTTCTTGTCGCCCTTGGTGCGGTGCTTTACCTCGGTGTGTTGAGCTCGGCAGATGTCGCGGACGTACCGCCGATCGCTCAAGCCCCGACCCCGGCACCAATGCCGCAGAGTGCACCTGAATCAGCGGTGCAGCTACCGGAAACGACTGAAGTAGCCGCGGCGGTAAATGACAACAGGGCCGCTCCCAATGATCGCGTTGCGGAGCGAGTAGCTCCACCGCAGAGAAGGCCCGTGCGGCGCGTGCAAACAGATGAGCAGATCGAGGGCGGCGGCTCGATCGATCGAGCGGGCAGCCCGGTCAATGTGACTCCGGATCGGCCGGTGAATGCGAATGTTGCGGTGCCTGAAATGCGTCCGCCGGGGTTCGAGGGCGGCGGCCAGGTCGATTCGAGCGAGGTGCTTTCGTTGATGGGTCTGCGGGGCGATTTTCAGACGGACGGATTCCTCGTCAGCTCAGCCGAAGGTTCAGGTGCGGCTGCCAAGGCCGGCGTTCGGGCGGGCGATGTCGTGGAATCGCTGGACGGCAAAAGAATCGAGCCCGAAACGCGGTTCGCTTCGGGCTCGGCGATAAAGACTATCAGCGTTCGGCGTAGCGGCGAGCGGCTTACGCTCACCATAAACCGCTAGTTTTCAGTGCCGACGCGTGCGTCCTTCACCTCGGTCTGGAACTTTTGATAATCGTAAGACCGCACGACCTGGTTCACATTCACACCGCGGACGAGCAGCACACGCACCGAGAGATTGATGTCCGCGACCGAGGGCAGCCAGATCTCGTTATTGACCCGTTCTTGCTCTAGCGTGAACGACGCTCCTTTTCGCAACTTTGCGAGCAAACCGCCGCCGATCTTAAAGCTATCGGCAAGAAACGCTTCCAGCCTTGCGACCTGTTTGTCCTTTTCATCTATCCACATCACGCCGGCCGTTTTCCCAAAAAACTTGAGCATGCTCTTGGCGTTCTTGTAGTCAAAATTCGGGTTCGGCTCGAAGTCGAAAACGATCACATCACGGCCGCGAAACCGTTCGCGACGCGGATTTACTAGCCGCGAAGCTCTGAGCACCTCGGCGATCGAAACACGCTGGCCATTCTCCGTAGGCGGGCCCGAGTTTGACCGACGCTCTTGCTTGGCGATCTCTTTTTCGATCTCCTCGACGCGTTTCCCGACCTCGCGGTCTTCGTCGCGTTGATCTTTCTCAGAAAGCGGTTTGCCGTTCTTCTCGATCAGCCGCCGGATGCGATTGCCCTTATAGAACGAAAGTTGATACGTCTCCGAACCGACCTCGCGGAGAATGCCGTCCTTGCCGAGTTCGCGTCGGATGCTTTTCTGTACGTAGGAATACGTATCGAGAAGGTTCTCGACCTTATCCTCGTTCGCCTGGAGCTCGGCGAGAAGCGCGGGGATCTCAGGTAGCGGTTCGCCCGAGACCTGCGGAAAATCGAACTCAGCCTTCGCGATCTGTCGGTTGACGGCCGCGTCATCAACGGCGAGTTCGAACGTCTCGTCGTTGATCTGCATCTTGATCGAGCGGGGCAGCATAACGCCGCCCGTCTTCTCATGGCCCGCGTATTCAAACGTCCGGCGTGAGTCGCCGATCGAATAATCTTCGCGGACCCGCAAGCCGGTCGCCGGATCAAATGCGATCTTGACGCCCGAGCCTTTCGCGGTCGAAATGCTCACGATCGAAGGGCCTTCGGAGACGATCTTCGAGCGTTGCTGTTTCGCATTGAGCCAAAGGTTCGCGCGGTAGTTTGCTTCCGTTTGAAAATCGATGCTCTCGTCGCCGGTCAGCGTCCGAAGCCCTTCGCGTGAGTCCCGCGACCAGCCGGAGCGGCCGTTGTAGCCCCATTCGTATTCAAAGCCATTTAGGTCGTACGAGAGGTTATAGAGGTTCGGCTTGGCGGCCTGCATAACAAATCGGCCTGTGGCCCCGTCCTGCACGCGGCGGATCGTTCCCGAAAGCTGCCAAGACGTCAATCTCTTCAGCTCTTTCGAACCACCGAGTGCTTTTTCGGCATTTTTGAGCGTCCGCGAGGGCGACTGGGCATCAACTGCTGTGAATGCAAAGAAGATTATAAAAATGAATGCAAAATACTTCATCGGTCTCTATTTGTGGCTGGAGGCGTTAGAAATAACCCCAGCAGAAAAATAAGTACGGCAAAGAACTGAATGTAACCGGTACCGGCTGAAAATCGAGGCAGATCGAGCAGCCAAGTTGCCGCCTCCTGTGCCGGGTTCTCAATAATCGACCGCAACCAACTTCGCCCGCCCGGTGCGGTCAGATTCGCAAGCACCATATACTTCGTCACAAACGCGAGGCCGAACATCGCACCGAGGCTCTTCAAAAGCCGTTTCGGGTCGAACTCGGCAAAAAGATTGTTCCAAAGAACCCACAGAAAGCAGAAGCTGACGATCCAGAAGGGAAGCCCTTGCTCGGGGATCAGCGAATTGAAGATCTGCGTCGCGGCGGCGAAAAGCGAAACGAGCACCAGCCCGTTTGCGGCGGTCTGCGTCCCGGTCATTTCCTCGGTGAACCAGCCATCGAGCCTGAGCATTCCGGCCCGAGAGAACAGCAGCAAAAGAATCGCCGCGAATATAAGGCAGATGAGTGCAGGCCGGACAAAGATGAACGAGCCGTCCACGCCGCTCAGCCGCAGGCCGCCGAGCAAGGCGACCGTCAGGAAGATCAGCGGGAGATAGATGTATGTCCGCATCGATCTGCGGCTCGCGATCTGCCTGACCGACTCGTCTTCCCGAACCGCCGGCAATTGATCGGCGACAGGCACCTCGAGCGTGTCTTCATCCGGCGAAATTTCCGCCTCGATCTCACTTTCTTTGAGCTTTGCCATTCGTGATCTACTTACGTTCGCGAAATACTTTGAACGGGTTAAAGTCGTCGGCTGTGACCTTAAGGCCTTCCTCAAGCTCCGTCCTTAGCTCGACCGGAGTCTTGAGCAAAAGGCCCGGATCATCAGTGCGGAAATTCGGGTCGATCGTCCGAACGCGTTCCGCCTCTTCAAGGCCACGCTGAAATAGCGCGTCGTCGTTCGAGATGCGGCCCCAGCCCTGCCGATAAAAACTGTACGCGATATAAAACTGCGTCCGGGCGTCGCGTTTTTCGGGGTCGGCGCGTTCAAAGGCGTCGCGGGCCGCGGGGAACCGGTCCTCGCGAAAGGCCGTCAGGCCCTCATTGAACTTCGCGGCATCGACTTCATACGTACCAATGACGACCGTTCCCTTGGTCGCAATATTCTCGACCGCGGACCGGGCTTTGGTCGTAAATTCCTCAAGCGAACGCGGCTCGGCGGCGTACAGGAACGCCACTAGCCCGCCATAGCCAAGCGTCAGCACGATACCGAGAATGTGGATATACTTTTCTTTCACTGATATACTCGTCAACACACTCAGATTACACTCATCGACAATATGTTGCACAGAACCGTTTTCCCGTTTTCACGAAGAGCACTCGTGCTGCTTGTCATTGCCGCGTTGAATTTTGCCGTCTTTGCCAAAGGTGCGGCCGCGAGCCGCGGCTTCAAGGCCGACATGGTCGTGCTCAACGCCAATATCCACACGATGGACCCGAAACAGCCGCGGGCACGAGCCTTGGCCATCTCTGAAGGCAAGATCATCGCGATCGGGAGCGAGGCCGAGGTTCGGGAACTGATCGGCCCGAACACGCGGCAGATGGACGCCGGCGGGCGGCTGATCATTCCGGGTTTTAACGATGCACACGTGCATTTTCTTGAAACCGGGCAGCAGCTTTCCTCGGTCGATCTTCGCGACGCCAAAACGCCGCAGGAATTCACCGAGCGGATCAAGAACTTTGCCGCAAAGCTGCCAAAGGGCCGTTGGATACTCGGCGGAAAATGGGACCACGAGAACTGGACGCCCAACAACCTGCCGACCGCGGCAATGATCGACGCCGTAACGCCCGATAATCCGGTATTTATTGACCGGCTTGACGGCCACATGGCACTGGCGAACAGCCTTGCGATGCGGCTCGCCGGTGTTAACAAAGATACGAAGGACGTTGAGGGCGGCGAGATCGTCCGCGACGCGAACGGCAATCCGACAGGCGTTCTGAAAGACGCCGCAATGTCTTATGTAAACAAGGTCATTCCGTCGCCGAGTTGGGAAGAGCGGCTCGAGGCCGCACAGGCAGCGACCGAGCACGCCGCGTCGCTCGGCGTTACAAGCGTGACCGATGTTTCGGCGGGGACGGACGTCGGTGTTTATCAAGAACTTCTCCGCCGCGGCACGCTGAAGACCCGCATCTACGGCTGTTCGCCGGTCTCGGATTACCGCCGTTGGGAGCGGACCGGTGTTCGTTTTGCATTCGGCGACCCGTGGCTTCGCGTTGGGTGTTTGAAGGGTTATTCGGACGGCAGCCTCGGCTCGACGACCGCTTGGTTTTTCCAAAAATATCTCGACGCACCAACGTCTTTCGGCCTCGCCAGCGATGAGATGGCGACGATGGCGGAGACGGTTCAGAAGGCCGATGCCGCCGGGCTTCAGATCAACATCCACGCTATCGGAGACCGGGCGAATGCCGAGGTGCTCGACATCTTTGCGAAGACCGAACAGACGAACGGCGTCCGCGACCGGCGGTTCCGTATCGAGCACGCTCAACATCTTCGGCTCGATGATATCAAGCGATTCGGTGGGCAAAAGGTGGTCGCCTCGATGCAGCCATTTCACATAATCGACGACGGCCGATGGGCGTGGAAGCGGCTCGACGAGCAGCGATTGAAGGGCACTTACGCTTTTCGCACGATACTCGACACCGGCGGCGTGCTGGCCTTCGGGTCAGATTCGCCGGTCGCTCCGCTTAATCCGATCTGGGGCGTTTATGGAGCGGTGACGCGCCGTACGCTTGACGATAAGAACCCGAATGGCTGGATTCCCGAGCAAAAGATCTCGGTCGAGGAGACCATCCGGGCATTCACCTGGGGCTCAGCATACGGCGAGTTTCAGGAACACATCAAGGGAACGCTGACGGTCGGTAAGCTCGCCGATTTTGTCGTTCTCTCCGAGGACATTTTCACCATCGACCCGGTCAAGATCTGGAACGTGAAGGTCGTGAAGACGGTCGTTAACGGCAAGTTGGTTTACGAAGCAAAGTGAGGCTTTTCGCCGCGATCCTGATCTCTCTCTTTATCGGCTGCCCTACCGCTGCTCAAGGCGGGGCGGCCGATCTAGTTATCCTCAACTCCGACGTGCGGACAATGGACCTCAAGCGGCCGCGAGCGACGGCGATCGTTGTTACGGGCAGCCGGATCGTTTTCGTCGGTGATGATTCCGATGCCCGCAAATATATCGGAAAAGGAACGCGTATTATCGATGCGGGAGGAAAGCTCGTCGTTCCGGGGTTCAATGATTCCCACGTCCATTTCATGGCGATCGGCAATAAGTTTTCTTCGCTTGATGCCAAGGGAATAGCCGGCTCCGAAGAGTTCTACGAACGCCTCACATACTATTTACAATTCCTCCCAAAAGGCCGTTGGATACTCGGAAGTGGTGCGAGCAAAGAGATGGTCGCAGAGATCAATGCCGCGGAGATCGAACGCATCGCGCCCGACAATCCGCTTTTCATTTACGCTGCTGACCCGTCGGAGGCGATCGCGAATTCGTCCGCGAGAAAGCTTGCCGGGCTCGCCGAGGCAAAGAACGTTGTTACCGTTCGCGAGATCGATCTGGCACGCATTGCGAGAAAGGTTCCGGCGGACCATATCCGCCGCTGGGCCGAGATAGCCGAAACAGCATCAAACTACGCTGCGAGCTACGGCATCACAAGCGTTCAGGATACTCATTCCGATGACCAAAGCGATGTTTACCGTCAGCTTGCGGCTGCCGGAAGGCTCAAGACTCGCGTCTATGACTGCTCGTCGCTCTTAGATTGGTTCGCAAAGCAAACTCCGCCGCCGCAAAACACGGCCGGCGAGATGGTTCGCACCGGCTGCCTGAAGGGCTTTCACGACGGCGAAGACAACTGGACGCCCCGCCTTCGTCAGCAGATTCTCGCGGCCGACAAGGCCAGATGGCAGGTCGCCGTCCACGCCATCGGTTCGAAGCCGAACTCGATCGTACTTGATATATTTGAGCTCGCGGCGAAAGAGAACGGGAAGCGTGACCGGCGGTTTCGTATCGAGCATGCCGAAGGAATTCTCGCAAGAGATTATGCCCGGCTGGGACGGCTTGGCGTCGTCGTTTCGATCCAGCCGCATCTCTTTGGCCGCGGTGGTTATTCTTCGAACTATTACCGCGATTTGGTTAAGAACGGTGCGATCGCGGCGCTCGGTTCTGATGCCCCTATGACAGCCTTCGATCCACTCTTAGGGCTTAATACGCGCGACGCAGGTAATGGATTCTCTTTTCTGGATTCAATTCAAGGTTACACGGTCGGATCTGCCTACGCGGAATTTGCCGAAGCTGAAAAGGGAAAACTTCTGTCCGGCATGTTGGCGGATATCGTGATTTTGTCGCAAAATATATTTGCATCAAGTGACCTGCGAATTAGCGGTGCAGAAGTGGAAGTGACCATCGTGAACGGCAAAGTCGTTTACGAGAAAAATAATACGGAGAAATGATGAAACGAATAATTGGAACGATGATGGCAGTTGCGGTCTTTGCGATCGCAGGCGTGGCTCAGGAGATGAACAGCAAAGGCGAGCCGGTTGCTACAAATGAACAGAACAAACCGGTCGAGCTGAAAAAGGGCGAAACGATCACTCGCGGTCAGGCCATGGCGAAAGGCGTGGCGAAGGCGAAGGTCGAGAAGGTATTTGCCGACCCTTCTAAATATGCCGATAAGACCGTCCAGGTCGACGGCGTTATCGTCCGCTCGTGCAAGAAGGAAGGCTGCTGGATGGAAATGGCCGACAAGGATGGCGGCAAGTCCGTTCGCGTCACCTTCGGCGACCACGCATTTTTCATCCCGCTCAATGCGGCCGGAATGAAGGTCAAGGCCCAGGGCGTTTTCAAGACCAAAACTCTCAGCAAGGAACAGGTCGATCACCTGATCAACGACGACGGCGCGGTCTTCGAGAAGCGGAATGCCGATGGGACCGTCACAGAGGTCTCATTTGATGCCACCGGAGTTGTTCTAACGCAAGCAAAATAAGACCGCTTAAGGAAAAAGTAAAAGGCTCGGACCACTTTTGGGCCGAGCCTTTTTTTGATTCCGTTCTATTTAGTTAGAACTTGAACCGAGCACCGAGCTGGACCTGCCGCGGTTCGCCGAAGCCGGCCGTGACAGTTCCGTCAAAGTTGAACGTCAGCGGCCGCGGGAGGCTCCGCTGGTTGCGGTTGTTGAAAAGATTGAAGGCTTCGAATATGCCTTCAAGCTCGAAACGTTCACCAAACTTGAATGCCTTCGACGCGCGGATATCGAACGTAAAGAATTCGTTCTCGAGTCTGAGAGTGTTCCGCTTGATTATGTTCGGGAACGTTCCGCGGTCAACGACCGATGTCGGCTGCGCGGAGCGATACTGAACGATCGGTGAGAGGTTGATCTCATACGGCAGCAGGAACGTAGCGAAGGCATTGAACCTGTGCCGCTGGTCGCGGTCGGACCAATTATATTCCGGCCCAAGGTCACGCGGGTCCGCATAGCGGAACGTGAACGGGTCGCGTTCGTTATCGTCGTCAGACTTATCGAACGAAAGAAGGTAGTTCGCCTGGAACTGCCATCTGTTCGAGAACCGCTTGTTGAATGTAAAGGTCACACCCTGATAAAGGGATTTTGCCGAACTTTCAGTCGAGCGTATCTCGCCGACGCCGGAGCCGTCGGGCCGTTCGAAGATTGCGACGCCGCTATACAAACGTGGGTCGTTGCGATTGACGAACCGCGTCAGCCGGGTCGATTTTGCGAGGTTATATGCAACAAGGATCGAAGTGTTCGCATAGACCTCGCGCTCGATACTGGCACTGTATTGCACCGTCCGCGGGTTCTTGAAATTGCGCTCAAAGACCGCGACACCAGGGTTGAAAGGAGTGAACCCCGCGGTTGGGACGATCCCTGGATATACCGGACAGCCATTTAGGCCGCCGGTCGGGGCCGATGCTCCGCCTGTGCACAGGAAGTTCGCGAAGAAGATGTTTCCTGCTATCGCACCGTCCGTGTTTCGCGGCCCTGCAACAACCAATCCCGGAACGCGCGCATAGTAGATTCCCGCACCGAGCCGGATCGCCGTCTTTCCATCATCTCCAGGCGACCAGGCGAGAGCGACTCTCGGGGCAAAGCCATCGGTAAAGTCCGGGATCGAGCCATCGGATGGGAAGCGAGGGTCGTTGACGAACTGCCCGAAGCGGGTGTCGGACACATTGTTTATCGGATCCGGCTGGAACTGAGCCTCCCAGCGGAACCCAAGATTGAGCGTCAGGTTTCGCCTTAACTGCCAATTGTCCTGGACGTAAAGGCCTGGCTCGATGTTCGTGTATGCCTGCGTTCCTGCCTCCTCGACCGTTCGGTTGCCAATCGGGGCAAACTGCAGATAAAGCTGAAGAGCTGCCGGGCTGATACCGTCTATATAGTCCACAAATCCGTCGATCGCATCCTCGATCGTCGGAGCCGCAAAGATGTAACGGCCGCGTGCAAATCCGATAAAGGTCTGCGAGACACGAGTTCGGTTCAGGTCAAAGCCGAACTTGACAGCGTGGTTTCCGCGGACGACCGTGACGTTGTCCGTGAACTGGAGCCGAACGTCGTCCGAAGGGACCGGAAGGAAGAACGGTCGCCCAAAGCGGTATGAGATCGAACCGTCGAACGTGCCGATGGTCGTGTCCGGCAGGTCCGGCCCATCGTAGAATCGCGGCCGCTCTTCCTTTGCCCACTGAAAGCGGAACTCGTTGAGCAGCGTCGGGCTGATGGTCGTCACGAGCTGTGCGATGAACGAATTCGAGTTGTTCGTCTCGCGTCCGTTTGCCGAAGTTCCCCAGGTCGGCACGTCGAAGGTGCCGTTGACTTGCTCGGCCCGGCTGTAGTTGTGGCGAAGGGTCAGCAAATTCTTGCTATTTACGTTGATATCAACCTTGCCAAGAAGAACGTCTGCGTCATTCGAGCGATTGATGATGCCCTGTTCGCCCGGTGAATTGAACCGCGTTGCAAATATGTCGACCAGCACCGGGTCGATGAAATTCGGCTTGCTGCTCTCGCCATCGTTTCGTTCGTAAGCGAAAAAGAAGAACGCCTTATCGCGCTTGATCGGGCCGCCTATATTGCCGCCGAACTGGTAGTTCGTGAAATCCTCGACCGGCAGCCCGGCATCTACAGCGTCCGGATTCTGGCTCGAGAGATTCTGGTTGCGGAAGAAGAGGAACGCCGCACCGGAAAATTCATTAGTACCTGACTTTGTTACAACGTTGATGAATCCGCCCGAACTTCTTCCGAATTCGGCCGAGGCTCCGACCGGAACAACTTGAAATTCCTTGACCGATTCAAGGCTGATCGTGAACGCCGGCCGCTGGCCGCCACGCTGCTCGCCAAAGAAGGGGTTGTTTGCGTCCGAGCCGTCGATCGAGACGTTATTCTGTATGCCTTTCTGGCCATTGATCGTGATCTCGTCGCCGTCCGGGCCCTGAACTATAGAAACGCCCGGCGTCAGCAAAGCGAACCGCGAGAAATCGCGACGGTTGATCGGAAGGTTCTCGACCGAGCGCTGATTTAGCTGGGTCGAAAGCTCGGTTCGGGCGATCTCGACGCTATCGGACTCGGCCGACACGTCCACAGTTTCCTCGGTCTGTCCGACCTTGAGCTCGACGCGAAGGTTCAAAGTCTGGCCGATATTTACATCGACATTCTCAAGTATGAACCGGCCGAAACCGCTTGCACTGGTCGTGACCTGGTAGCGTCCGAGAGGGAGGAGCGGAGCGGTGAAAAATCCGTCCGAGTTCGAACTGACCGACCTTTCGAATCCGGTCGCGGAATTCCTAAAGGTTATAGCGGCGCCCGGGACCGCGGCACCGTTGGGGTCAACGACGGTCCCCTGTATCGTTCCCGTCGTGGCTTGTGATTGTGAAAAGGCCGTAGTGGTGAGGCAGGCCGCGAGAAAAATAATCGAAAGGGTTCGTTTGAATGTGATCATTTGTTGTCCTCGCGAAGCGGCCGGGTTGCAGGAAAGCCGCCCGGTCGGATCGATCGTATTGATATCTTCGCCAGCATTCTTTGGGGCCGGCGGCCGTTAACAAGTTTGTAAACTGAGCGATTATATGCCTCTAAGGTTGAGGAAACAATCGGCGCGATGTTAAATTTCTAGTGTATTCGAACGTCTGAAATATTCCGCCGAAAACATCGGCTTAATCGAATGTCCTGACGGCCTCGCAGTTCAAGTAAAGCCGTTCGAACTCTATATCTGGAGGAAACTCGATATGTTCGCGAAAGTTGTCATCGTCCTCGGTGTGCTTGGTGTCTTGCTTGGGTTCGGCGTTGCAGTGGTCTCGGCACTGCTGCCCGAGTTTACGAGTGGACGCGTGAATTGGGAGGAGGCGGCGCTCGGGATCATCCCGGGGGTTCTGGTCCTCGTCGTCTCGTTCTTTATCCTGGTGATAGGCATCGTAATGCTGATCATCGGGAAAAAGAAGAAACAACAGTAAACAAGATCAAGGAGGAAAAAGTGAGTTTAGTTAGACCTGTTTTTAGTGTTTTGGCGATTCTATTCGCGTTTGCCTTGTTTTCGGCCGAGGCAAATGCCCAACCCACCGATGCGCAGATAAAGCGGGATGTTTCTGGGCCGAAAACGATCTCTGTAACGCTCGGCGGACCGGGCAAAAGAGAATGGAGTTCGGGATTCAAAAAGTACGTTTGGTCGCGCGGTTTTACGGCTAAAGTTAAGACTGACGACCCGAAAGTGAACGTAATTGTCAGAGGCTCGGCTTCATATGACATCGTCGGTGGGCGTTATACATTTTGGCGGACGTTCATTTCGTCCAATGAGTTCGAGGGCATTCCAAACCCGACCGCTGCGGATGTTGACGCATTGATCGAAAAGTTTGGGCTTTCGAAGTTCATGGGCAGTGCCCGGTACAACAGCGTTATCGGAAAGGTCGAATCCATTGGGCTTTCCGAGGAGCCGAATTTCGTTTGGCATAATCCAAATTCCGTGTCGTTCAACGTTGTAGCTGTATATCGCGAACGCATTAACGACATTGGCGGAAGCGAGAGGATCTCTCAGGTATTTGAGATCCGACTTTACAGGAACAGCGTCGATGCCGATTGGCATAATATGATATCGAGTGCCCGAACTCGAACGGTGCTTCGATGACTTTCTAAGTTGCTTCCATAAGAATGCCGGCCGCAAGTTCGGGCCGGCTTTTTCTTTTCCGGTAAAATGAAAGGTGAAAAGCCGGGCCAGATTCGATATATTAGAGGTTTAGGCCGCAACGCCCTTATTTCCGATGAAGCCTTTTTACGTCAGAGACATCGCGATTGACCCGCCGCTTATCCTTTCACCGATGGCGGGTGTGACGGACTACGTATTCCGACGGCTCATCAAGCGTCGCGGCGGCGTTGGGCTGGTTGTCTCGGAGTTCATCTCGGTCGAGGGGCTGACCCGCGGAAATCCGAAATCGAAGCGGCAGATGAGGTTTGATGAGGAAGAGCGGCCCTATGCTGTTCAGATCTTCGGCGGCCGGGCCGAACGGATGGCGATGGGAGCGGAGATGGCCGAAGAGGTCGGGGCGGACATTTTGGACGTAAACTGCGGCTGCCCGGCTCCAAAGGTCGTGAAGAATGGCGGCGGCTCCGGCCTGCTTCGTGAACCGGATCGGCTTGAGGAGATACTCAAAGCGATCAAAGGTGCGATCTCGATTCCACTGACCTTGAAGCTGCGAACCGGCTATACCGATTCGACGATTAACGTTGTGGATATCGCGAAAATGGCCGAGCAGTGCGGCGTTGAGCATATCCAGGTACATGGCCGCACCCGCGAGCAGGGCTATAAAGGCCTCGCGAACTGGGACCTGATACGCCAGGTCAAAGAAGCGGTCTCGATACCGGTCTCGGGCAATGGCGACATTACGTCCATTGAATACGGGATGGAGAAGTGGCGAGAATCTGGCGTCAACGGCATCCTGATCGGCCGCGGTGCGATGCAGAACCCGTGGATCTTTCGGCAATTTGCAGATGTGCTAGCGGGCCGAGAGGCATATCAGCCGGACCTCGCCGAGAAGAAGGCCGTTTTGCTGGAGTTCTTTGAAATGTGCCTCGGTGAAATGCCGGAGATAGTCGCTCTCGGTAAAATGAAGCAGCTTGCCGGGCAATTCACAAAAGGCCTGCCGGGCGGAGCAGCCTTTCGGCAGACGCTTTACCATTCCCATTCAGAGCAGGAGATACTCGATAATATCTCCACTTACTTTGAAAGCATCGAAGAAAGAAGCCTTTTTGGCGATTCTTACGTCAAAGACAGTGATATTGAGATCACATCCTGTGAGGCCTTTTCAAGCGAACCACGCTCGGAGGCCGTTACTGTGTAGCACTTTCCCGCTTGCTCAGGCCTCGAAACGAATTCGTTCAACGTGACTAAACTATTTGAGAGGTTTGCTATTGATGAGGCTCGTGATCTTGGTATTTCTTCTGGCGGCGTTCGGCTTTTTGCTGACGCCGCCTTCGTTTGCTCAGCGGCCATCGCGGACGCCCGCTGTGGCGGTTGCGGAAGCCGATGTTTCAGGGACACCGGCATTCGCTGAAGTTCTCTTGAGAAAGGTCGAGCTTGAGGCCGAACTCGAAGGCCTGATACTTGAATATACCGATGAATTTCCGCGTGTCGTCAATCTGCGGCATGAGGTCGGTTTGCTCAACGCGGAAATAGAAAAACTCCGCAGAACACCTGCGGACCAAACCGGGAAGCTAACTCTTGCCCTGGGGAGGTTGCTCGTCAAGCGATCTGAATTTTCGACCGATCTGTGGGTCCTGCTTAAGTCCTACAAGGAAGAACATCCGGATGTGAAACGAGCGCAGCGAAAGGTCGAAATATATTCAAACGCGATTGCGTCGATACTAAAGTAGGTCGCGTTCGAACGGCTCCTCAGATATCGTCCGATAAAGCCCGGTCGCATCCGTTTTCGAGACCTGCTTGGTCGTCGGGACCGCAGTGATCTCGACCTCCACAATCGTACCGGCCCGGATAAGCTTTATCCGGTCGCCGGTGTGAACGTCCTTCCCCGGCTTTCCGGGTGAATCGTTCACCAAGATCTTTCCGGCCTCGCAGAGCTCTCGGACCAATGGCCGGCGGATCACCAATCGGCTGGCTTTTAGATATAGATCGAGCCGCATATCAAAAAAAGACGGCGCCCATTTCGGACGCCGTGATCGAAATAAGATCGAACTAGTTACTAGTTGTCCGAACGTGTTGTGGTCCGCTCTTCGGCATAAAGTATCGGAGCAACTTCGGGCCGGTACTGATCGTTGATCTTAATGTATGCGTCCTCGCGAAGCTTGGCGTAAAATTTCTTGTTGGCCTCGGGAAGCTTTTCTTGAAGGATCGCCATGCGCACCGCATTCTCATCGAAACGGCTTTCATTGCTGGCCGCTGAACGGGCATCGACCCGGAGGATCACAACGCCGATCTGATCGATCTCGATCGGGTCTGTATATTCGCCGACCTTTTTGCCCTCGATCGCTTTCGCAAACTTCGCGTCAAGGTCCGCTAACCGGTATTCCTCAAGCTTTCCGCCGCTCGCCGCAGCATTTGGCCGGTCAGAGGTCTCGCCGACCGTCTTAAGGAAATCCGCACCGCCGCGAAGCTGCTGAACTATATCGGTCGCCCTTTGACGAACTGCACCTTCCGAGCGGCCGGCAAACCCAAGAAAGATCTCGCTGAGCGTAACGGTTTCCGGCTTGGTGAACCGCTCTTTATTCTTGTTGAAATACTCCTGCAGTTCGCGCGGCGTCGTTTCCCAGTAGACCTTGCGTTGAACATCCTGTTGGATCACCAGTTCACGGGTCACCTGCCGCCGCCACAGTTCGCGGATGTCGTCCGGATTGACTCCGTTGCGCCGCATTTCGGCGTACAGTGCGTCAAGCGTTTTCAGCTTGTTCTGCTCCATGATCTGAAGAAAACGCTGGTTCACCGATTGCTCCACCTCACGGTCAATATTCAGTTCCTTGCCGCGTTGGAGAATAAGCTCCTCATTTATCAGCCCGGCGATGAGTTCGCCCTTTTTTCCAGCGAGTTCCTGTTCGGCCACCTCACGCGTTTTGCCCTGTTCGACGCCCGCATCTACCAGTGACTTTATCTCCTGCTTAACCCTCGAGAGAGTGATTACGCCTTCATTGACCTGGGCAATGACCTCATCGACCACGCGTTCCTCGGTCTCCTGAGCGAGAGCCGTGCCGGCGGCCGCGAACACCATAAATGCTGCAACAAATGCGGAAAGATATCGATTCATTATTGTTTTCATTGTTCGAACCTGGACTTTTTTGGCTGCTGTCGAGTTTTGATGCCGCAACCGCCCTTCGGGTTTGTCGCCGTGAAAGACTCGATATCAGAAAAAGCCCGCCATAGCTCAAAATAATACCATTTTCCCGCGAGTTTTTCCGCCGCCGGGCAAGCCTTTAACCGCGTATCGACTCAAGGACGTGGCGAACGACCGAAACCGGCTCGAGCCCATTGAGCGGAAAACGCAGGATCCCGGAAGGCGAAAAGCTTACATCCTCGCCGTTTTCGACCATCGACATAAGTGCATCGGGGTTCACCTTTGCATTCTGGCTGAGCTTAACTGCTGCCCCTTCGGCAACGCGGTCGATCGAAACTACACGCATCGATTCGGCCAAACGCCTAAGCGAAGTGAACGCGAGCAGCGACTCGACCGGGTCCGGCAGGCGGCCGTAACGGTCCTCGATCTCATTTCTGATCTGCGAAATATCCTCGCCAGAGGCGGCGGCCGATATCCGCTTATAAGTACGAAGCCGCTGCGACGTTTCAGAAATATATTCGTGCGGGATGGCGAGATCGATGCCGAGATTGATGTTGACGGGCGTCTCGTCTTCGACCTCCTCGCCGCGGAGTTCGGCGACGGTCCGCTCGAGCATACGCGTATAAAGATCGAAACCGAGTGCGTCGAGATGGCCTGACTGCTGCCCGCCGAGCAAGTTTCCTGCACCGCGCAGCTCAAGGTCGAGAGCTGCGATGCGAAAGCCCGCACCGAGGTCGGAGAACTCTCGGATCGCGGCAAGCCGCCGGCGTGCGATCGGCGTCAGTTCAAGCTCGCTAGGTATCAGAAGGTAAGCATAAGCACGCCGGTCCGATCGCCCGACTCGGCCGCGGAGCTGATAGAGCTGCGAGAGCCCGTAATTGTCCGCCCGGTTCATCAAAATGGTGTTCGCCCGCGGGATGTCGATGCCGTTTTCGATAATGGTCGTCGCGACAAGCACGTCGTATTTAAAATCTACGAAATCGAGCATCACCTGCTCCATCTGCTTCTCGTTCATCTTTCCGTGGCCAATGGCGATACGGGCCGCGGGGACGATCTTCTGGATCAGGGCACCGATCGAATCGATCGTCTCGACGCGGTTGTGGATGAAAAAGACCTGGCCTTTGCGTGCCATCTCGAGCTCGATCGCCGAACGGATGACGCTCTCGCCAAACTGCACGACCTGCGTATTGATCGCGAGCCGGTCACGCGGCGGCGTTTCGATGATGGACATGTCGCGGATGCCCATCAGAGACATATTCAGCGTCCGCGGGATCGGCGTTGCGGATAAGGTCAGGACATCAACCTTCTTGCGGAGCTGCTTGAGCTTTTCCTTGTGGCCGACGCCGAACCGCTGTTCCTCATCGACGACGACGAGCCCGAGCTTCGGGAGCTTGACGTCGTTTGAAAGAATCCGATGCGTGCCGATCAAAACATCGACCTCGCCCTTTTCAGCCTCGGCGACGACGTCAGCTTGCTCCGCCTTCGACCGAAACCGCGAGAGCAATTCGGTCTTGACCGGAAACGCCGCAAACCGCTTGGTGAATGACTCAAAATGCTGATAAGCAAGGATGGTCGTCGGTGCGAGGATCGCGACCTGTTTGCCGTCCATCACGGCCTTGAATGCCGCACGCATGGCCACCTCGGTCTTGCCGTATCCAACATCGCCGACTATCAGCCGGTCCATCGGCCGCGGCGATTGCATATCTTCTTTGACGTCCGCGATCGCCTTCGCCTGGTCCGGCGTCAGCTCGTATGGAAAGGCATCCTCAAATTCATGCTGCCACGGAGCATCGGGCGAAAATGCGTAGCCCGTGACGAGCTTGCGTTCGGCATATAGCTTGAGAAGCTCATCGGCCATGTCGCGCATCGCCCGCTTTGCCTTGGCCTTTGTCTTTTGCCAGCCGATCCCACCGAGCTTGTCGAGCGTCGGCGAGACCGATTCGCCGGAGGCATACCGCGAGACCAGATCGAGCCGTTCGACCGGAACAAAAAGCTTCGTATCTTCAGCGTAAACGAGCAGCATGAACTCGCGTTCGCCCGCCGGTGAGGTAATGGTCTGCAGCCCTTCGAACCGGCCGATGCCATGGTCGATGTGAACAACGTAGTCGCCTTGTTTGAGATCGCGAAAATCCGAAATGAACGCGCCGACGCGACGCTTGCCGCCCGTACCGCTCGAGCGAACCGAAGGCTGCGGGCGGATGGTGTTGCCAAAGATCTCAGCCTCGGTGATCAGGTCGATGCCTTCTTCCGCAACCGAAAACCCGCCGGTAAGGCTGCCGATGCGGACCGTTCCCGCGGGAGCGTCAATGCTGTATTCGCGAAGGATCTCCTCGATCCTCTCGGCCATGCCGTGTGTCGCCGCCACCATTGATGCCGAGCGACGCTGCTTTAGCTCTTCAACGAATGCCTTGATATCGCCATTGAATTGGCGGGCCGGCGGAGCGTGGAGAGCCGCCTCGGCTTTGACAGCCGCTGGAGGAAAAAGAAAAAGCGGGGCCGCGGCATCACTTGATTGAGGCAGCGAATGGTTCTCGTCGGTTGCGGCGGCAGCGAGCCCGAGTGCCCGCATCTCAAGCCGCGGACTGCGTCCGACAAGCTCGCGGAGATGTTCGGGATCAAAGAAAAGCTCGTCCGGACGAAGCCCGATCTGGCCGGAAGCGGCCGACTCGGCAAAATGCCGGGCGGTGTTTGCGTAGAGCTCTTCGATCGCAGCTTCGGCAAAGACGGGTTCATCGATGAGCAGAATGTGTTTATCGAGGTGGTCGAGAATGCTCGAGCGGAGCGGGCGGATCAGGGGAAAAAGAAATTCCCAGCCTGAGAACGTCTCGCCGTGCTCGGCAAATGCGAGCCGGTCGCTAAGGCCGCGGGCAAGCTCAGGCGAAGTGAAACGCTCCTCGGCCTCGGCGGCCCAGAGCCGCATGTCGTCCGGCTCGGCGGCGAGTTCACGCATCGGGGCGAGATCTACGGCGTTGAGTTTTCCGGTCGAGAGCTGAGTCGCGGGGTCGAAGCTCCGGATCGAATCGACCTCATCGCCGAAGAAATCGAGGCGAACGGGAAGATCGCGGTCCGGCGGCCAAATATCGATAATGCCGCCGCGAATGGAATATTGCCCGACCGACGTCACCGGATCTTCGCGAACGTATCCAGCAGCGACGAGCCTGTGCGTCAATTTTTCCGGCGGATATTCGCTCCCGAGTTGGAGCTTGCATCCGGACTCGGCGACCTCGGCCGGCGAGACGATACGTGCGGCTAAAGCGGTCGCGGATGTGACGAGAATGTCGGGTGTTTCAGACGCAAGCCGCCAGAGCGTTTCTGCCCGCAGCCGTTCGGTGTCCGGATGCGGCGAGGCACCGGAATATGGGTCGGTCTCAAAGGCCGGGAAGACCACGATGCTATCGTTGGTTCCGCCAAATTGGTCCGCAAAGAAGGCGAGATTTGCATTCCACGTCTCGAGGTCGCGCGTCTCGGGCGTAACTATCACCACCGGACGCCCGATGGCCTTTCGCAATTGGGCGGCGAAATAAGCCTTTGCCGGGATCGACGTCAGCCCCGAGAGGCAAACGGCATTTGTGCCGCCGCGGATCGCGTCAACAAGGCCTTCAAAAGTTTCCCGATCTTTCTTACTCATTCCAGAAACGCGCGCACTCCTGACCGGAAAAGGGAACTCGCTCCCCCTGTGTCCGGTCACAATTTAATACGCTGTCTGATCAGGCACCTTAAACCATTCGGTTTTTCAGGCGACCTACGATCCTTCTGCGGCGTGAGCTTTTTCTTTCACTTCAACGCCACCACGGATATTGACCTCCCGTTGCGGGAAGGGCACTTCAACACCGTGTTCGCGGAACTTCTTGATTATCGCAAAATTAAGGTTGCTAAGGAAAAGGCCGGGGCGATGGAGCCGTGCACTGCTCCATGCGCGAAGCTCGAAGTTGAGCGAGTTGTCGCCGAATTCAAGAAGCCTGACCGAGGGCGGCGGGCTGGCCATCACGTCCTCATTCTCATTCGCAGCCTCGACCAACAGCCGCTCGACCAGCTCAAGGTCCGAGTCGTATGCAACACCAACCGGAACCTTGAACCGAATGGAGCCGCCCTCGAGGCTCCAGTTGATAACGTTCTCAGAGATAAATTTGCTATTCGGGACGATGATCGCGATGTTGTCGTTCGTCCGGATGGTCGTGCTGCGGGCTCCGATGTGCGTGACCTCGCCGTGGACGTCATCGACCTCGATGCGGTCGCCGACCTTGATCGGCCGCTCGAAAAGGATGATCAGTCCGCTGATGAAATTATTTGCAACATTCTGCAGGCCAAAACCGACACCGATACCAATGGCACCCGCGAGCACGTTAAGCGTCGTCAGGTCGATACCGATCGTTTGCAGGAGCACCAGGAAACCGATGACGAAGGCGATGTAGCGGACAATGGTCCCGATGGCCTCGCGGGCACCCATATCGAGCCGCGTCCGCGTAAGCACGCGGTCGATCAACACGCTGCGGAGCTTTGAGGAAAGATAGATAAGAAGCAGCGTGAACGCGAGTATATAAACAATGCTGAGCGGCGTGATCTGAGAATTGCCGATAGCAAACAGGTTGTAGTTCAGGAACCGGGAGATCGGATCAAGCTTATCGGCAAGTACTTGCTGCATCTATTTAACAGTTTAGACCAGCGGGCCGATGACGCCAAATTTCGAGCTTTCCGCCTGCCGCGGATGGTTTTCGTTTGTTATTGATCGGCGGTGGTTTATATTAAGGGTTTACGCAAGTTTGAAAGCAATGAACATAACCTCATTTGACGAAATAATTGAA
Organism: Acidobacteriota bacterium; assembly: GCA_016716435.1. Lineage (NCBI taxonomy): Bacteria > Pseudomonadati > Acidobacteriota > Acidobacteriota bacterium. The sequence continues at coordinate 590,464 of JADJWI010000008.1, forward strand.
CAGAACGACCAGACTGCGGCACGACGCGAGCACCTTGAGAAACTTAGGGAGCTGGTCGGCAACCCTTACCCAAATAAGTTTGCCCGGAGCCGGCTGTCCGGCGACGAGGACACGATAAAACGCCTTCTCGCGCATCCGCCGATCGCGGAGATAAACGCAGAAATGCACGCGGTCGTCGCCTCGCTTGGCGAGGGAGAACGGCCGCCGGCTGAAAAAAAGGATGCTCTAAATGAGCGGTTAAAGGCGCTTGGCAATGTTCGCATCGCGGGCAGGATGGCCGTCCCGCCGCGGGTGATGGGCAAGGCCGCGTTCGTGCATCTTTCGGACGGCATCTCGCGGCTGCAGGTTTACCTTCGCAAGCAGGACGCCGTCGCCATCAGCAACGCGACCGGCGAAGCGATCCAGGAAGAAGGCAAGGCGTGGGCGGTTTTCGGCTACCTTGATCACGGCGATTTCATCGGCGTCGAAGGCTATCTTTTTATTACCAACACCGGCGAGCTTTCGGTGCATGTAGAGAAGCTCCAATTCCTCGCCAAGGCAATGCTCCCGATGCCGGACAAGATGCACGGCATTGCCGACCCCGAGATCCGCCAGCGGCAGCGATACGCCGACCTGATCGCTTCAAGTTTGCAGGTTAAGTCGGAACCGCCTGCGTCAGCGGGCGGCCAGGAACTTACCACCAGAGAAGTTTTTGAAAGAAGAGCCAAGCTCATCTCCTCGATCCGCCGATACCTCGAAGACCATGGCTATATCGAGGTCGAAACGCCGATGCTGACGCCAAAGGCGACCGGGGCCGCGGCAAAGCCTTTCGTAACGCATCACAACGCGCTCGACATCGACCTTTATGCCCGCATCGCACCAGAGCTCTATCTAAAGCGGCTCGTCGTCGGCGGCTTTGAAAAGGTTTACGAACTCAACCGCAACTTCCGCAACGAAGGCATCTCGTACAAGCACAATCCCGAATTCACGATGCTCGAATTCTACTGTGCTTACATGGACGTCAACGGCATGATGGACTTCTGCGAGGAACTGCTGCGGGAGTCTGTGAAAAAGGCGACCGGCGGGTTGGTGATCGAATACGAAGGAAAGACGATCGACTTCAGCAACTTCCGGCGGCTCTCGATGGCAGAGGCCGTGTCAGAACCCGGAGCGGAAGCGACTGGGCTCTCAGATGCGGCCTTGCTCGAACAATTCGAGAACGATGTTGAACACACGCTCACTCAGCCGACGTTCATTATCGATTTTCCGAAATCCATTTCACCGCTTTCAAAAGCTTCGCCGGAGAACCCGCAGATCGCGGAGCGGTTCGAGCTGTTTATCAACGGGATGGAGGTCGCAAACGGCTTTTCGGAGCTGAACGATCCGCAGGAGCAATACGACCGCTTTGCCGACCAGATGAAGGCCCGCGAAAGCGGTGACGAAGAGGCGATGGTGCTCGACGAAGATTACATCCGTGCACTCTCCTACGGAATGCCGCCCGCCGCGGGCATCGGCATCGGCATCGACCGCCTTTCCATGCTCCTCACCAACAAACACTCCATCCGCGACGTCATCATCTTCCCCCACATGCGCCCGGAGCGAAGATCAGCCACAGAGGACACAGAGAGCACAGAGAGCACAGAGAGCACAGAGAGCACAGAGAGCACAGAGTAAGATCGTTGGACGATGACGATCGGGAATAACATTCCAAATCATTCATTCTCACGTATCTTGCTCCGTGATCTCTGTGGGCTCTGTGGCAAACCGCCTACTTCGTCACGACGTAATACGTGTTCATTGCGTCGTGTTCGAGGTGGTTGATCTGGACGTTTGTGAAACCGGCGTCCTTCATCATTTTCTCCGCCAGTTCCTCGCCCCACATCGCTCCGAGCCCGTCGCCGCCTTGTGCGAGCGAGACGGTCATGCAGTGCATACACGAAATTGTGTAAAGCCACGGAGCGACAGGCAGCTCGAGGTTCTTCTCGAGATGCGAAGAACCGGTGATGTCCTGCACCAGATAAACTCCGTCGGGCCTCAAGGCCTGATTGATGCTCCGGAGCATTCCCGCCGGGTCGGCCTGGTCGTGGATCGCGTCGAACGACGTGATCAGGTCGTACGCCTCGGTCTCGCCGATGTTTGCCGCGTCGCGGACCTCGAACCGGACGTTCGTGAGTCCCTTGGCCTTCGCATCTGCGTTTGCCCGGGCGATGCCTTCCTCCGAAAAGTCGTAACCGGCAAAACGGCTGTTCGGGTACTTCTCGGCGAGGACCGTCATCGCTCGGCCGGAGCCGCAGCCGACGTCGAGCACGTCGATGCCGGCCTCGAGCTTCTCCTTCAACCCCGGAACTAGCGGAATAATGTGCGGTTCAAGTGCCGCGACGACCGTCTGAGCACTCTCGGCCGCCATCGCTTCATGGAACCGCGGATATTCCGAATAGGGCACGCCGCCGCCATTGCGGAAGCTTTCGATCAACTTGTCCTCAACACCGGCAAGGATCGGGACAAACTCCATCGAAGCCGCGAAGTTATAGACGCCGCCGCTCGTCAGGAATGCGGCGTGCTCGGCCGGAAGCTGATAGGTCTTCGTTTCGGGCGAATAGGTGACGATCTTGCCCGTCACCATCGTGCCGAGCCATTCGCGAACGTAGCGTTCGTTGAGCCCGGCGGCATCGGCGATCTGCTGTGAGGTCGATGCTGGCAATCCCGCCATCGCTTCAAAAAGCCCGACGCGGTTGCCGATGCTCAAGCCCAGTGCGATGGCCGCTTTGTTCAATGTATCGATAAGGCCCTCGGAAAATGCTTCCGCTTTCTGCTGGTTAAAATTGCTGTCTAACATAAATACTCCTGTAAGATAGAGCGGTCGCGGCGGGAAATGCCCACCGCTGATCGCCGGATGAAAGTTTTCGTACTGACAACCTTTGCTCTCACCGCCTTTGCGTTCAATTCCATTCTTTGCCGAATGGCGCTCGGCTCGGGCGAGGCCGATGCGGCCGGATTCACGGCGGTCCGTCTGCTTTCCGGAGCTTTGGTTCTTGCCGCGATCCTGCTGCTGCCTGGTAAGACGCGAAATCCGGCGAAAAACGGCAACTGGCCCTCGGCTTTTTTTCTCTTCGCCTATGCCATCGCGTTTTCATTCGCCTATTTTGGGCTGACCGCGGCGACCGGTGCGCTGATCCTTTTCGGCTGCGTGCAGATAACGATGATCGCAGCGGCCGTTTTTCGTGGCGAGCGGCCGGCCTTGGGCGAGTGGTTCGGCGTTCTGGTGGCGTTCTCGGGGCTGGTGTATCTGATGCTGCCGGGTCTTTCGACTCCGCCTTTGGCGAGTGCATTGCTGATGGCGGCGGCGGGCGTTGCCTGGGGCTTTTATACGCTTCGCGGAAAGGGAAGCACCGACCCGCTGGCCGATACGGCCGGAAACTTCATCCGCTCGGTGCCGATGATCGCTCTTGCGGCCTTGCCTTTCGCTCTTCAGATCGGGCTTACGTTGCGGGGATTTATGCTGGCAGTGCTTTCCGGAGCCGTCGCCTCGGGCATCGGTTATTGGGCGTGGTATGCCGCACTTCGCGACCTTACGGCGACGCGGGCTTCGGTGCTTCAGCTCTCGGTGCCGGCGATCGCCGCTCTTGGCGGCTTCCTCTTTCTCTCAGAATCTGCCGATCTCCGGCTGCTCGCAGCGGGCTCGCTGATCCTTGGCGGCATCGGCCTGACCATCTTTTTCAAACCAAAGGCCTGATCTCGGGCGTTTTTCTCACTACAAAGAATTATTTTGACTACTGTTTCATCTATGAGATATAATCGCACATACGCAAACACCGTCGGGCGGGAAGTGCCGTTGCGGGACCATTATGGCTCTCTTGAGTGTAGTCAAAAAGTTATCACACCTACACGAAGAGCAGAAGGCCGGGCGTGAGCATATCGAGGCCGCGGGCCTTCGGCTTCTCCGCGGCGGCATTGTGGAATTCACCGGTGAGCACACGGCCGGAAAGACGAGCCTGACACTCAACATCCTCTCGCGGCTGACGCAGGAAGGCGAGGTCTGTGCCGTTATCGACCTCAACGACTCGCTTGACCCGCAATCGGCGGCGGCCAACGGCGTCGTGCTTGAAAATCTGCTCTGGGTGCGGTGCGGCGGCAATGTTGAGAACGCACTGACGGCCGCGGACTACGTCCTGCAGGCGAAGGGCTTCGGGATGGTCTGGCTCGACCTCGGCGGCATTCCGCACAAGGAACTGGACCTTTTGCCGAAGACCTATTGGTACCGCTTTCGGGCAAAGATCCGCGATGGCCGGACGATGCTGGTCGTTACCGGCAACCGGACGCTGGTGAGTTCGGCGGCGGATCAAGCGTTCTTTTTCGATACTTACCGGGCGGTCTGGCGCGGTACGGGCCGGTTCAAATTGCTCGGTGAACTGCAGGTGAACCTGAACACGCGAAGGCCTTTCGTCGTCCGGCCGGAGTTCAGGCAGATCAAGGCGGAGTATGGGGATGAGTAAGCTTTACGCATGCATTATTGGAATGCGGAATGTGGAATGCGGAGTGCAGAATGAGGCCGGAAATGAGTCTTCGCCACTCGTCACTCATCACTCTTCACTTGTCACTGAGTCTTCGTCGCTTGTTGCTCTGGCGGAGCAATTTGCTTATCGCATCGAGGTGGTCGAGGGTGGCATCCTGTTTGACGTCAGCGGGCTTGAGAACCGCATCGGGCCGCCGGGACGCGTCGCACAGAGCATTGCTCATGAGATGGAGACGCACGGCATCACGGGCTCGCTTGCCCTGGCCGCAAATGCTGCTACCGCAGAGCTTTACGCTCGGACGCGGGCCGGCGTTACGGTGATCGGCGAGGGCGATGAGATGCCGCTGCCGCTCGCCTCGATCGGGCTTGATGAAGATACGCTCGGCATTTTTCACGCCCTCGGGATGGAGACGACCGCCGACCTGAAGGGCGTTCCCGAGGATGAACTGATCGCCCGCTATGGGCGCGAGTTTCGCCGGACGCTCGACCTGGTCGATCAACGGGGCGTGCATATCCTGACACCGAATCTGAAGGAGAACCGCGTCGCCTGGGACTACAATCTCGATTTTCCGGTCGAGGACCTCGGACAGCTCATCTTCATCCTCGGCCACGGCCTCGGCAAGGTGCTGGCGGAGGCGGGCAACGTCGGGCTCAGCTCGGAGCAGATCGACATCGTGTTCGGGCTTGATGACAAGACCACGGCCGAATACAGCATCAAGCTTTCGTTCCCGACGCTCGACAAGGCATTTTGGCTAAAGCTCGCGAATCTCAGGCTCGGCAATGATCCGCCGGCAGCGGCCATCGTTTCGATGCGGGTGACCTGCCACTTTGCCCGGCCGCGGGCGATCGAACGCGGGCTCTTTGCGGCGACGCGGCCCGAGCCCGAGAGCCTCTTGCTGACGGCGGACAAGATTCGCAAACTGGTCGGCAAGGAGAACGTCGGCGTCCCGATGCTGGTCGATCAGCGGCTGCCCGAGGCGTTCGCTCTCGACGCCGACAAGCTGCCGCAGGGAAAGGAGATGGAGCCCGAGAAAGAGCAGCGGCCGGTGCTTGCGCTGACGCATTTTCACCCGCCGCTCGAGGCCGAGATAAAGACCGCCGAGGGTCGGCTTATCTATCTCCGCACGCGTTATTTTGACGGCCACGTGGCCGAATACGGCGGTGCCTGGCTCGGCTCGTCGCAATGGTGGACGCACGGCTTCTGGCAGCAGATGGAGTGGGACGTAGAGCTTGACGATAGGCGAATCTACCGCCTCGCCCGGACGCAGGAAGGCTGGTTCGTGACGGGGGGATACGATTAATGGTGAATGATGAATGGTGAGTGGTGAATGGTGAATGATGAATGATGAATGTGGAGCACTGAGCAGTAAGCAGAGTATTTCTCCGTGCTCATTTCTCAATTACCATCTCTCATTTTTCAATTCTCATTTCTGGCCACTATTCACCATTCACCATTCACCATTCACTATTTACCATTCTCTTGAGATGTTTTTCGAGCTTCACACACGTTCGGCGTTTAGTTTTCTGGCATCGGGGTCGATGCCGGAGCCGCTTGCCGAGAGGGCGGCCGGGCTCAATATTCCCGGCGTTGCACTGCTTGACCGCGATACGGTCTCGGGCGCCGTGCGGTTCCATTTTGAGGCACGCGAGGCGGGCATCAAGCCGATGATCGGTGCGGAGATAACGATGGACGACGGCAGCTTTCTGCCGCTCTTGCCGATCGACCTTGCCGGTTACCGAAACCTCTGCCGGCTGATCACGACCATCAAGCTGCGTGCCCCGAAGGGCGAGCACTTCGCCACCCGACGCGACATCGAGGAACACTCGAGCGGGCTAATCTGCCTGACCGGCGGCGAGGATGGCTTCATGCACCGGAGCGTTCGCCGCGGCGAGGGGCTCCGCGACCTTGCCTGGCTCAATTATGTTTTTGAGAAGCGGCTTTACGTCGAGCTGCAGCGGCATTATCTCCGCAGCGAGGAGGACGTAAATCAGCAGCTCATCGGGCTTGCCCATAAGCTCCATTTGCCGATGTTTGCCAGCAATGGAGCGTATTACGCCGAGAAATCGGACCGCGAGCTTTTCGATGTTTTCACCTGCATCCGCAACCACACGAACATCTACGAGGCCGGCAAGCTGCTCTCGCAAAATGCCGAGCGGCATCTGAAATCCGAAGCGCAGGTGTTGCGGCTCTTTGAAGAATTTCCCGAGGCCGTCGCCCGGACCGAGGAGATCGCCAACCGCATCTCGTTCTCGATGGACGACGTCGGCTACAAGTTTCCTGATTTTCCCGTTCCGCGGGGCGAGACGATGGATTCACTGCTCAGAAAGCTCACCGAAAAAGGTGCGATAAACCGCTACGGCGAGCTGACACCGAAGGTGCGGGCAAAGCTTGACCGCGAGCTGAACCTGATCGCCAAGCTCAAGCTTGCCGGCTATTTCCTGCTCGTTTGGGACATCTCAAATTTCTGCTATTCGCGGCGGATTCTTTCGCAGGGACGCGGCTCGGCGGCCAACTCGGTCGTTTGCTACGCGCTCGGGATAACGGCGGTCGATCCGATCGAGGGCGAGCTTTTGTTCGAGCGATTTCTCTCGGAGGAACGCGGCGAGTATCCGGACATCGACATCGACCTGCCCTCGGGCGACGACCGCGAGACCGTTATCCAGCACGTTTACGAAAAGTATGGCCGACGCGGTGCGGCGATGACGGCCAACGTTATCACCTACCGGAGCCGTTCGGCGGTCAGGGAGGTCGGGAAGACGTTCGGCTTTCCCGAGGAGATGCTCGGCCCGCTTTCAAAGTCGATCTCGCATTACGGCGTAGAGGATTTCGGCGACATGATCGTCCGTTTTGAGGAGAACGGCTTTGACCTTCGCAATGACCTGCGGACCCGGAAGTTCGTCGAGCTTTACACGCGGATACTCGATTTTCCGCGGCACCTCGGCCAGCACTCGGGCGGGATGGTGATGCTCCCCGAGGGACTCGACAGCGTCGTCCCGATCGAGCCGGCCTCGATGGAAGGCCGTTCGATAATCCAATGGGACAAGGATGACTGCGAGCGGCTCGGGATAGTAAAGGTCGATCTGCTTGGGCTCGGGATGATGGCCGTGCTCCGCGATACGCTTAAGCTCGTTGAGGAGCACCGCGGCGAAAAGGTTGACCTCGCCAAGATACCGAAGGACGACAAGCTTGTCTTTGAAACGCTGCAAAAGGGCGACACCATCGGGATGTTTCAGGTCGAGAGCCGTGCCCAGATCAACTTTCTGCCGCGGTCAAAGCCGCAGTGTTTTTACGACGTCGTCGTGCAGGTGGCGATCATCCGCCCCGGGCCGATCGTCGGCAAGATGCTGAGCCATTACATCCGCCGGCGGCAGGGCCTCGAAGAGATAGACCACATTCATCCGTGGCTTGAATCGACGCTCAAGCGGACGCTCGGCGTGCCGCTTTTTCAGGAGCAGCTCTTGAGGATGTCGATGATCATGGCCGGCTTTACCGGCGGGCAGGCCGAGGAACTGCGGCGGGCGATGGGCTTTAAGCGGGCCGATAAGCGGCTTGCCAAGATCGAGAAGAACCTTCGCAACGGCATGACACGCAACGGCATCGAGCCCGAGCTGCAGGACCGCATCGTCCAGAACATAACGGCCTTTGCCAACTACGGCTTTCCCGAATCACACGCCGCGAGCTTTGCCTTGCTCGCCTATGCCTCGGCATATCTGAAGGTCTATTACCTGGCCGAATACACGACGGCGATGCTCAATAATTTCCCGCTTGGGTTCTATTCGCCGGCAACTCTGATCAAGGACGCCCAGCGGCACGGGCTCCACTTCCGGCACGTTGATGTGAACCGCTCGGACCACTTTTTTACCATCGAGGACGGCGAGGTCCGAATGGGCCTGAAATACGTAAAAGGCCTAAGAAAAGAGGTTGCCGAAGCAATAGTCCAAGGCAGAAACCCGACCTGTAGGGAGGGTGTTGAGAATACGGAATTCCAGGGCAGAAACCCGACCTGTAGGGAGGGTGTTGAGAATGCGGAATTCTCCGAAGAAGACGATTCATCATTCATCATTCATCATTCATCATTTACTTCCGTGGATGACCTTGTCCGCCGCGTTCCGCTGATCAATAAGAAAGAGATCCGTGCACTCTCGCTTGCCGGTGCGTTGAATTTTGAGAAGAGCGTCCACCGCCGCGAGGCCTTGTGGCGATCGGAGCTTGCGATCCGGCCGGACGTCTTTAGCGGACAGCGGACAGCGGATAACGAACACGTTTCTGAAGATGCGGCAGCGGCTGGCTTTATCCGCCCGATGACCGAATGGCAGGCGATGGAATCGGACCTGCGGTCGATGGCGGTGACCATCGGCAGGCACCCGATGGCATTTCTCCGCGAGGGGCTCAAAAAGCGGGGCGTGCTTTCGGCGATCGAAACGCACACGCTGCAGAAAAAGGATGTGGTCACGGTCGCCGGAACGGTCATCGTCCGCCAGCGGCCGAGCACGGCGAACAGCGTCGTATTTATAACGATGGAGGATGAGACCGGGCACTCGAACTTCATCGTGATGCCGGACATCTTCGAACGCTTCCGCCGCGTTATCACACATAATTCGTTCCTGCTCATCAAAGGCATTGCCGAAGAGGGCGGAATGATAAAGGCCTTGTATTTTGAGCCGATAGGTGGTGTTATGGCAGAAATAGGATCACACGATTTTCACTGACGTATGTGCGGAAGATATAAATTGAGCGCCCGGCATGAGGATGTGCAGAAACACTTTGACCTGATCGACGGCCGGTTCGTTCACGAGCCGCAGCAGGAGATATTTCCCGGGACGGAGATCCTTGCCATCAACCGCGAGCACCGAGCTAATCGCATCTTCTGGACCATCGAGGACCGCGACTACAAGGGCGTGATGCGGAAGGTGATCAACGCCAAGAGCGAGACCGTCCATTTCGTGCCGATGTTTCGCGAGGCTTTCAAAACCGGCCGCGTACTCATTCCCGCGACCGGCTTTTTCGAGTGGCAAGAAATCCCCGACAAGCGGAAAGAGAAGTACGAGTTCGAGTTTGACGAGCCGCTCTTCGCCTTTGCCGGCATCTCCCGCGAATGTGAGATCAAGGGCGAGGCTCGCGAGTGCGGCGTTATACTCACGACCGAGGCGAACGACGTCGTCCGACCGATCCACGCCAAGAACCGCATGCCCGTTATCCTACACAAATACGACTACGAAAAATGGCTCGACCCCGAAACACCCTCCTCCGAACTTAAGAAAATAATGCAGCCGCTCCCGAATGAAGAGATCCGAGCAAAACCAGCCGAGGAATAATCGTCCCTTTGGAAAGTGGGCGATCTATTTGGGTGAGACCCGTGCCAGAAATGAATAGCGGCGGTAGAGCGGATCGATCTTCACATCATACCGCCCACGCAGTTCCTCAAGAAACGGCATTAGGCCGTCCCAATGCGTGACGTGAAACTTTGAAAGCCACCATTTAAGCAAACGAGCAAAGAACCCGGGCAAGTCGCGTTGGTCGTAAAAATCGACGATGAAAAGCGAGCCATTCGGGGTGAGGTTTTTCATCGCATTTTCGAGCGATTCGCGCCAAGGCGGGATCATTGAAATGGAGTAAGAGAAGAAGATCTTGTCGAAGGGCCTCGCGAGTTCGAATGTCGAATCGAAGCGGAAGTCATCGGCGAGGGCGGTTCTGAGAGTGATGTTCTTCACGCCCGCTGCATCGGCTTTCGCTTGGGCGGTTTCGAGCATCGCGGAGGATGCATCGAGGCCGTAGAAGTGAGCCTTCGGATGGCGTTTTGCGAGGATGATCAGATTTCGGGCCGTGCCGCAGCCGGCCTCTAGGACGTGTTCGCCGGGTTTGACGTCCATTTCATCAAGCAGGCGATCGCGGCCGGGCAAGTAAAATTTACGCGTCGCATCATAGAAGTACCGCTGCAGCCGATACATCCGGTCCATGCTTTCAAACGCGTCGGTCATTTAAGTTCGTAGAGATGAAAGCCGCCGTAGATCGAGGCCCGGTCCTGCTTGAAAAGCTCAGCGGAAAGCTCGCGGTGATACTCGAACCGGCCAAGCAGTTCCGGCGGCAATGCTTCCTCAAGCGGCGACGCTGCACCGGCAGTCCTGAAAATGATCCGAGCACCGGGCTCGGCCCGCTCAGCGATCGCGGTCCAGAGCTCGGTCATCTGCTCGGCGTTCATCCAGTCTTGAGCATCGAGGAAAACGAAACGATTGTAAGTCCCACTCGCGTTCTTTCGTATCTCAACCGTTGCCGCGATAACCTTGGGAGAAAGACGGCCGATATTGGCTCGCAGCGTTTCGAAATTCTCTTCCTTGAGATACTCCGGCAGGGCTTTCCGGTTTTCAGTATCATACCGCCGACCGAATGCCTGCCAGGCAAAATAGTTTTCGTCGATCGGGAAGCCGCAGGCGAGGCGATGTGCCCGTTCGCGATAAATGTCGATGATACTGCCGCCCTCAACCTGGTCTTTCTTCAACTCTTCATACTGCTGCGGCGGAATCCCAAGCCCGAAGAGCGTGACCGGCAGACGGCCGATCAGCTTGATCAGCGAGCTTTCAAAAAATGGCCCGATCTTCTCTTCAAAAAGGCGTTCCTGTTCCTCGATGCTCGTGGCCGCCAGAACAGCTTTCGGGTCGCAACCCAGTCGCCGGCTCAGCCAATGAAAGAAGCGGAGAAAGTACCCGTTCCGCGAGTGTTCATAAAGCCCGGCGTTTCTGAAAAAACTTATCCGGTCGCCGAAAGCAAGGCTACCGAGAAGCGTGTTCGATTCCCAAAAGATTCGAGCCTCTCTGCTCAGGTGCGGTGCAATGTATTTGAGATAATCCGAACCGGTCCGGGGCCCTTTCCCGCGGCCGAAAAAGGCGAAAAATGATTCCTGGCCGGGCAGATAGCGGGCCGCGACGGCCTTCAATTCGAGCAGGTAAATGTGATGGCGGTTGAGGTCAACGGCCGTAACGCTCTGCGGGCCTTCGAGAAGATAATTGAGAGCATTGCAGCCACCCGATGAAATGGTCAGTATTCGTGAATCCTCATCGATCGCAAGGGCTTCGATATCAACCCGCGGATCTTCCCAGATCTGGTTGTAAACAAAGGCATCGAACCATGCAGCGAAAAGCCGTTGGAGAATTCCCTGGGTCGAAATGCTGCTTTCGTTTCGGACGGCCTCGAGTACGAGCTGTTGTGCCATGTTAACGATTTTGCACGATGGCGTTTCGGGTTCAAGAAGGCGTGAACGAAATTTAACAGAGAATTACGGGCTACTCGTTGACCATCACCTCGACCGGGTCGATCGTCGAGGCCTTCCAGGCAGGGTAAAGTGCCCCAACCAGGCTTCCGCCGATCGCAATCCCGACGGCCGTCATGACCCAGCCAACGCTAAACTCAAAGACGAGCTCGAATGCATAAGCGATAACAAGCGACGCCGCGAATGCCGTAATAAGTCCGACGACGACGCCAAGCACACCGACCGCAAACGCTTCGCCCTCGATCGCCGAGACGATGAAGCCTTTCGAAGCTCCGAGTGATTTCAGAATGCCGATTTCCTTCCGCCGCTCGGTGATGGTTGTATAAAGCGAAAGCAGAACGAAGATCGTCGAAACGAACGCGCCGAGCCCGACCATCACGCGAAGAAAGGTGTTCAGGGCCGGGATGCGTTCACGGGCATCAATAATGATATCGGTAGTTAAGTTAACTTTGTTGCCGGGAAGTTCAGAGTTGATCCTTGCCGCGACCGCATTCGCATCCTCGCCGTCTTTGACCTTGACGAGAATGTAGGTGCATTTGTCCTTTGCCTCAAGCAGCTCCTGCAACGTCGCGAGCGGCATCTTTATACGCGAACCCGATGGCGGAGCGAAAACGCCCGAAATAGTAAACTCGCGGCCGAGAAGTTCCATCTTATCCCCGACCTTCAAGCCCTCCTCGCGAAGCTGTCGTTCATCGAGTATGACCTTGTTCATCCCCGTCGGAGCACGTCCCTCAACGACCTGCATTTCGTTCATCCGGGCGAAAGGTTCCCAATCCAATCCGTCGAGCTGCAGAATGCCCCAGCGGCCTTTTGCACTCGGCGAAATGTATCGAATGACGGGGATCGTTGATTCCACGCCCTCGATCTCAAGTAGTCGGTCGGCATAGGCCGTCGGGACCGGAGCATTCGAGCTGTCGTAGGTCATCGCACCGGCTCGGGTGAAAACGATCTCGGCTTTCCAGTTTGCGGCCCGCTTCGCCATATCGTTCGACATCCCATTGGCGAGGCCGGTAAAGAGTACGACGAGCACAACTCCGAGAGCGACGCCGATGATACTTATCAGCGTTCGGAACGGACGGACACGTAAATTTGCGAGGACAAGCTCAAGCATTTGCGAAACTTTAGTCTAACAATAACCCGCGGCGAATCAACGGGAGCTCTTCGGATTGCGGAGAAGCTCTACATGATCGAAGCTCGCCGAGGCATCTCTATCCGTATAGAGCTCGCGGCGGGAATGAAAATCCTCATAGATCCGATCGTATGTATCGAACAATCGCTGGGTCGCGGCCTCGCGAGTATTTGCCCGGGCCGTCTCAACTGCTTTTTCAGAACGCAGTTGGGCGGCAGCAGGATCGGCGGCGATCGACCTTACGGCGTCCGCGAACGCCTTGCCATCGGGCGGCATCAGCCATGCGTTCTCGTCCGTCGCGTAGGAGAGAATTCCGCCCGCTCGCGGTGCGACTGTCGGCACGCCGGACGCCATCGCCTCAAGCGGAGCAATGCCGAAAGGCTCTTTCGGATTTGGGTGCACGAAGGCATCGGCGTTCGCGTAAAGGCCGGCCAGAGTTTCTTTGTCGAGATGCCCGAGCAGCACGATCTTGCCCTTGCCGAATTTCTCGCCTTCCTTTCGGAGCCATTCCTCTTGCGGCCCGGCACCTGCGACGATGAGCCGATGGTCGCGTTCGGTGTCTGCAGTTAGCTCACGCATCATCTCGACCAGAAGCCCGATATTTTTTTCCGGCGAGAGCCGGCCGGCATAAAGCGAAACAACCGCATTCGCCGGAACCCCGGCAAGCTCGATCATTCTGGCGCGAGCTTCGTCGCTCTTTCGCTCGGGCGTGAACTGCACTGAATTAACGCCACGCGGGCAGACAAAAACGCGGTCCGCAAGTTCGACCCGTGGAGCCTTTAGCATTCGCCAAGTCCGCTGCAATAGCCCGCCTGGCTTTTCGACCGAGCGGTGAAATTCCTCTGCCGTGTACACAGAGTTCGCTATGTGAAAGTCGAAACTCGGGAGCGTGTATTTACCGATGACCTGCCGAGCGAACCACTCTCCGGCACGCCCGCCGATCAAGAACGAACCGACGTTGTCATCCATCCGCTCACATGAAAAATGGACAAGGATCGGCCGGCCGATCTTCTTGAACATATTGGTTCGGATCATCGCACCGATCATGCTGAGCGTGTACTTGTCCGTGACCTCAATAAGATCCGGCCGTTCGTTCAGCATGATCTCGCGGATCGGCGAGCCGATCCTCATATACTGCCACGGCATCATTATCCGATACCGCTTATCAAAAAGCGGTGAGAAGCGGGCGGGAACGTAATAGATCCGGGCATACTCATTCACCTCTTCGACCGCTTCTTTTTCGCCTGGAACAATAAGAACGGCTTCGCGCTCAAGAACACCGGCCGCGGCCAGCAAATTATTGTAAGAGGTACTGATACCACCCGAATTCTTGTGGTAATAGTTGGTGATGTGAAGTGTCTTGAATCGAGGTGAACTCACTGATGCTCTTTTCGTTTTAACCGCTGTGCTTGAAAGACCAAGGACGAAACAATTACGGCGATTATCAGCAGGATCATTCCGTCAACGCCCCAATACTTTGCAAGGAAGACCTCTTGACCGTTACTATGCGTCCACGAAGGCTTGTTCGTCACTGCCCAGATCAGAAGCTGCGAAAAAATGCCAAATCCGGCGACGACCAGAACCGCGGCGAGATACGCTCCGCGACGGAGCATGTACGATACTTCATTAGGAATGAACGCAAGGAAATGAAAGATTACCAGCGGCAGACGCGAAATGTCGCTGACGAGCGATTTGCTCTCAGCCTCGCCGACGATCATCACGCCCCGCCTCATAGCGAAAAGCGTGAACAGGGCGGAAATGATCGAAACGCAGATCGAACGAAGGATCGCCCCGGATGTTTGGGCTTGAGTTGCAGTAAGGTAGCCGAAGCCCGACTGCAGCACGAACTCGAACAAATGGCTGATGGTTGGTACCAACACCATTATCGTCAGAAGAGCCTTCCATGCCGGTTCGACCTTGCGAAATGCCTGGATCAGCGCACCGCTAATGCCGGCAAAGAAAAACCGAAATACAAATTGGACCAATGCTGCGAGAAGGGCGAGCCGTAAAGCCTCCTTTCCGATCAGGTAGGTTCCAAAAAAGATCGGTGCCCGCAGAATGCCGCTGAAGATCGCTCCCTTGTAATTCCAATAACGGATGAAGAGCGAGGGGTCGTTCCAGAGCACTCTGACCGCCTCGCCGATGGTATGCGAGACCGGTATCTGCGGAACTTCTTCAAGCGATATTTCTTTCATTGCTGGCAGCAGGCTTTACTCTCCGCGCGATCGGCTAAGCTGCCTCCGCAGAGATGTTGTCGAGCGAACGCTTTTTCTCGTCTTCCAAACGCATCGTCTCGTGGTATGCATCGTAAACTGACTCAAATATCGCGTCCCATGACCTGTGTTCAGCGGACGCTCGGGCCTGCAGCCGCATCTGCTCGAGCTTCTGCGGGTCATCCATCAGTTCGATGACGTGGTCACGAAATTCGTCGAGGTTCGCCGCGATGAAGCCGCTTTCGCCATGCGTTACGAGGAATTTCGGCCCCCCCTTGTCCGTAACGATCGGGACGACCCCCGAAGCCGCTGCCTCTTGAGCTACGTTGCCGAAAGCATCCGTTTCAGAGGCAAAAATGAAGACGTCCATGTTCGCGTAAGCCTCCGCTAATTGCTCACCCGAGAGAAATCCCGTGAATTCCCCATTCTTCAAATTACGCTGAAGGTATTCGCGCTCGTTGCCTTCGCCTACGATCAAAAACTTGAAATTACTCTTACCCTTCTCGTTCAACTCTTTCTCAAGATCGACGAACATCCGGACGTTCTTTTCGGCCCGAAGCCTGCCGACAAACCCTAGCCTGAAGACTCCATCATGGACGGTGCGTTTCGCCGGGGAAAAGAAGCTCGAATCGACCCCGCGGCCCATGTAGAGAGCTTTGCGGTGCGTTCCACGTCCGAGAAGATCGATCAGCTCCTTATTCGGAGCAAGCACCACCTTCGGCATCTTGTAGTAAAGAACCGTGCCGTCAAGTATCTTTCTCTCCGCAAAACCCGAAAGTGAATTGGTGAGCCCTTGTGGTAGGAAACGCATCATCCGCCGCAGCCGTTGGGCTGCAAATTCATGAACGTTCGTATGCCACGAACCGAGCAACGGCAATTGAAGCTTCCACGCTAGGTAAGCCCCGACGATGCTGACATCGTTAAGCCCGGTAATGTGCATTACGTCCGGCTGAAATTCCATCAGCGCCTTTAGAACCTTGTTCGTATGGCGTTGAAAAAGCGGGTCGTAGGCCAGTTCTTCGTCGAGCGAAAAGGAGACCGGCGAGCGCTTAAGGCTCATGAAACGGACGCTGCCTTCATCCCACGTTTTCGTCTTTTTTCCCGCATGGATGACCAACATCGGGAAGCCGTTCTTTTTCGCGTAGTCGGTCAAACGGCGACAGGTCATCGCCGCACCATTGACCTCAAGGTACGAATCCGGAAAAAAGGCTACTCTTGGTACTCTATCCACAAAAAGCTAAAAACTGTCCCCTATAAAATGGACAGGCGGCCGTTTATCGCCCGCCTGCGTGATAATTTCGTCAATGATGTTCGCGTACCGCCGCCCAAGGGTCAAGCAGTTCCTTCGCTTGATAGTTCGGCCGTAACTTCGCGTGTCTGCGGTACCTGGAACCGAGCAGTTTCAACGCTCTTCGGCACTCGGTCTTTCTTCTTTCTAGCCACGCGAAATATCGGCATCAACCTCGGGCTGCCAAGCACGCCGAGCGTCCATATCGCCCAGCGAAGCCAAGTCGGGCCGCCGCGCTTCCAATGTACAGACAACTGACGAAGTCCTTCGCCATCGCCAATGTCAAAATGGACGCGATCAAACCAACGCTTTCGGCCATCCGGAAACTCTTCGTAATGCTTGAGGATCTCTGAGAACGATCGAAGTTGCCGCGAATGGAGCGGATACTCGTATTCTGGCATCAGCACGACCTCGCTTCGCTTCTGTACCCTGATCTCGTCGGCAAATTCTTCAAAGGTGTCGGCGTTCGTCAGATTCACAACCGTGTTCGGCTGGCAGCCGTGTCGGTCGCCGCCGGTAGCAAGCGGAATCCCTAGCGATTCAGCAAGTTCAATTACTGCTTTGTTCTCTGACCAATTTCGGAACCCGTTGATCTCAAGTGCATGGACCCAGCGGCCGTGGATGCGGATGAAGTCCTTCAACAATTGCTCATGCCGCTCCTGGCCGACGAGTTCGATGTCCCAAAGCGGATGGTTGAGAATAACAAGCACACCCGGAAGTTCGTTGAGCATCGCAAAGAGCTCGGCAAGCCGCTCGTCAGACTGCACTTCCTTGTTGAACGTAAAATCGAGCAGGTCCTTTGTAATATCGATCGCCCGATCTTTCGGGAGGTTATGGACTCCGACGTGGAAAAACCCATACGAGAAGGGAACCGTCCACTCGAGCGATATCGGGGCAGTTTCGCCTTCAGCTTTTTCGTTGATCCTCAGATTCGCATCGATCGAGTCGTGATCTGTGATCGACACCATCGATTCGAGCCCGCAAGCGTGGATCTGATCTTTCTCGATCCGGTAAACGTCATGGGCGGTCAGCGGCGGGCTCCAATAGGCGGTCGAAAAATCGATCCCCTTTCCCTGGTTCTTCTCGTAATTGTCGCGTTCTTTCCGCCAGAAATGAGCGATGATCGGCAGCTTTTCGGCGTAATGCGGGATAAAGTCGAGCATCTCTTTCGAGTGCTCTGTATGACAATGCAACGAGACGCCTTTCTTGGCGGTCTTGCTCAAGTCCTTTTGCTCACGCAGGATGTGCAATCTCGTTGTTTTTAGTTTCATACAATTTTCCTCGATCCCGGGCTGACCAAACTCTATAAACTACCAAATAAGTGCTAATAAGTAAATTCACATTCAGCCCGCAGTAAGCCAAGCTTAAGAGATGCTTCCGATAGGGGCGCAGATGCAAATTAGTTCGGGGCCGAAGGCTGGTCTTGGCCAGCTTGTTTCAGGCTCCGGACAACGATTGGCGACCCGAATGAATCGTTTTCAAAGAACCATGTAATAAGCACGCGAATATTTAGAAATTGCTGTCACAATTGGCCGGTCGTCGGTGTTTTGTTATCTGAGTAAGGAATTAGGCCTACACTGGTCAAAACAGGAAAGCTTTTATGAATTGGATATATTCGATATTTATCGCGTGTTTGCTGTTCGGTGCGGAAGAACCGGCAGCCAATCGTACTGAACAACCGGCACCGACGGAAGTAACAATCCCGGCGGTTCGTCAGGATGTAACCGAAAGATTTGAGCAAAATTACCCGCTTCAGCCCAATGGCCGCGTGAGCCTTTCAAATATCAATGGCGATATCGTGATCGAGCCCTGGGACCGCAGCGAGGTCCGCGTCGTCGCGACGAAGACCGCCGATTCTGCCGAAACGCTTGCAGAGATCGAAATATCGGTCGATGCCGAACCTGCCGCCGTCCGCATAAAGACGGAAATGAAGGGCTGGGGATACGGCAATCGAAACGAACGCAACCGATATCGCAGATCACGGGTAGATTATCGGATAAGCGTTCCCCGAACCGCACGGCTTGATTCGATCGAGAACGTAAACGGTTCGGTCAGTGTCTCCGGCCTTGCGGGTTCGACCAAGATCGCCGCTGTCAACGGCAACGTGAATGCCAGCGGACTCTCCGGAGTTTCGGACCTCTCAACGGTGAACGGCCAGGTGATCGCTGATTTCACGACCGTCGCTCGCGGTTCACGCATCTCTCTCAGCACGGTCAACGGCTCGGTCGCAGTGACCTTGCCTTCCGACGTTGATGCAACGATAAGGGCAGATTCGCTCAATGGGCCGATCTCAAACGAATTCGGCCTGCCGGTCCGAAAGGGCCAGTACATCGGGCGTGACCTTCATGGAAGACTAGGTTCGGGCGATGCGCAGATAAGGCTCAACAGCGTCAATGGTGAACTGGCGATTAAGCGAAAGAGCGATGGCCGAAAGCAATCCCCGGCAACGAACTTGCTTCGCGGAACAGAGGGCGACGAGGACACCGATGTCTCTGTGAATGTCGAAGCGGCTCGAGTTAACGCCGAGGTTGCGAGGGCCATGAGCCGGTCGAATGCCGAAATTCAGCGTTCTATGAAGGAGGCAGAGGCCGCTATAGCAAAAGCTCAGCCGGAGTTCGACCGGCTACGTGCGCGGGTCGAGATCGATACTGAGCGGCTAAGGGCTCTCGCCACCGAGCAGACGGCTCGGGAAGCACTTATCTTTGCACGCGAGTTTGGTGCCGGTTTCCCGGTCGGGGCTCCGCGTATTGCTGAAAGCTCGAAGTCGATCCCGGTCGATGCAGAGCCGCAGATCATTCTCAATACGAAAGGCTGTTCGGTCGTCGTCCGTGCTTGGGATAAACAGGAAGTTCGTTACACCGTTAGCGAGGTTGCCGGCCGGCGGGTCGGAGACCCCGTAACCGTCACCGACTCAGAAACAGGAAACCAGGTAAAGCTTGAGGTCGTCAATGATGCCCCGGCGGGCCGGTTCTTTGGTTCCTCATTTACGGCACGCGTAGAGGTTTGGGTTCCCAAGCGTTCGAGCCTTAGCATTACAGCCGATGGTGACGTCCGAATCTCAGGCATCACAGGCAAAGTCGAAATAAACTCCGACGGAGCCTCGTCCGACGTCCGTGACGTCTCCGGCGACCTAAAGCTTGCGATAGGCGACGGCAGGGCGCGTGTGATCGGTTTTGACGGCGGGCTCGTGGCGAGCTCGGACAACGGCGAATTGTATCTGGAAGGGACCTTTTCTTCGATCAACGCCGAAACCTCGGGCGGCCGGACCGTCCTCTCATTACCCGCCTCAGCAAACGCAACCGTTTTTTCTAACATCGCCCCCGAGGTCGACTCGCTCCGCCTTGAAAATATCGGCGAGGACCGTTTCCGTATCGGCAACGGAGCCGCTGAGTATCGATTCCGTTCCGAGGGCGGTGCCTTGGTAATTCGCTCCGCTGAGTTGCTTTCGGTCAAGTAAATTGTGCGGCCCCGGTCATTCACACGGGGCCGCCTTTTTTTGAAACCTTCTGACCGGAAATGCGTTTTAGTCAGGAGTCGTTTGCGGCTGCTTTGTCCGCATTACGGATTACTATTCGTCTTACTTACAAATAAATAGGAGAAAAGGATGAACGCCATCATCATAATATTTGCGATCCTTCTCATCTCGATCTCCGCTTACGCCCAACCGACGACCGACGTCGCGTCAGCCGAAAAGTCATCATCCTCTAATACTAGCGAGGTGACGAAGGTTCCGGTGGGCAAGAGCGGAAAGGTCGATGTGCCCGCTGAAAAACTCAGGCCGATCAATATTCCCATCACCGATAGTGAGGTCACTATAGATGGCAGGCTCGATGAGCCCGCATGGCAGACGGCCGCAGTCTTTAAGGACTTCTATCAAACGAGCCCGGGCGACAACACGGCTCCCTCGCGGCCGACCGAAGCTTACGTTTTTTACGATGAGAAGCACTTGTACATCGGTTTCAAGTGCTGGGACGAGCGCGACAAGATCCGGGCGACGATCGCAAAGCGAGACAACGTCTTCGGCGAAGATAACGTCCGCGTTTGGCTTGACACGTTTAACGATCAAAGGCGTGCCTACGTGCTTGGCTTTAACCCGCTCGGAATTCAGCAGGACGGCATTTACACCGAAGGCCAGGGGGCCGATTTCAGCGTGGATATCGTCATGGAATCAAAGGGTGTGATCGAAGATTGGGGCTGGGCAGTTGAGGTGAAAATACCTTTCAAGTCGCTCCGTTACCAAGCCGGCGAGGGGAAGCTTTGGGGCTTTAATGTCGCCAGAAACATCGACCGCTTTAATGACGAATTCACCCAATGGCTTCCGGACGACCGCGACATCTCCGGCTTTCTGATCAAGCATGGCAAGATAACCGGCCTCAATAGCATCAAATATGAACGGACGCTTGAGGTAGTCCCGAGCGTTACCGTCTCACAGACCGGCCGAAGGACGCGGACGATCCCGCGGTACCAATTGACGCCCGGTGCCATCGACCCCGGCCGCTTTGTAAACGAAGCGATCAAACCGGAGTTTGGCGTAACGCTGAAGTACAGCATTTCGCCAAACATAACGCTCGACGCGGCGATCAACCCTGACTTTGCCGAGATCGAAGCAGATGCTCCGGTCGTTACTGCTAACCAAAGATTTCCGATCTTTTTTCAGGAGAAGAGGCCGTTCTTTCTTGAGGGCCAGGAGATATTCAGCTCGCCGCTTCGTGTTTTTTATTCGCGGACGATCATCGATCCGGACGCGGCCGTAAAGCTGACCGGAAAGATCGGCAAGACCTCGTTCGGCTTTCTTGCCGCTTCCGATAAGGCTCCCGGAAATTACGATGAGGACGACCGTAACGATCCCTCGGTCCGTCCGCGAATCGATGAGTTTCTGGACAAGAACGCACTCTTCGGTGTGCTTCGCCTAAAACGCGATTTTGGAAAGGAAAACAACATCGGCCTTTTCGCCACATACCGGAGCTTTCCTGAGCAGAAAAATGTCACGGCGGGCTTTGACGGGCGGATCAAAGTTAATTCGCAAACTACGGCCAGCTTTCAAGTTGTTGGCACCCACTCCAAGCGATGCTTCTTTGAGACGGCGTTCGATGCAACCTCCGACCCAACACAGGCACAAAGAAACCGCGAGATCTGCGGTGGCGGGACGTTCGGCGGCGTGACGCAACTCGGCAGCCCGTACAACCAATATCGGTCCGGTAACGGTATCGGATATTACGCAAACCTTGACCATTCGACCGACCGCCGCGGTTGGTTCCTGGAGGTCGGCGGCCAGAGCAAGGACTACCGGACCGACGCCGGTTTCACTCGAAGAACGAACACGAATTTCGCCTTTGCCTTCAATCGGTTCAGTACGAAGTCAGACGCTAATGCGTCGATCATCCGTGCCTCATGGGCCCAGTTCAGCGGCATCGATTACGACTGGAGTGGCAGATTGCAGCGGTTCCGGGCCGGAACGAACGTGAACCTATCGCTTCAGAAGAACACTTATTTGAATTTCGAATCTGCGATCGTTTACGACAAGATCTACGAAGAAGAGTTCGGGCTCAAGCGTCTCCCGACCCGGCCGCAGGGAACTTTTCTCGGCGATCCGACCCGTGCCACCTGGCAGCAGATCGTATCCGGAAATATCAACCAAACACCGCACAAAAGG
Source organism: Acidobacteriota bacterium (assembly GCA_016716435.1). Lineage (NCBI taxonomy): Bacteria > Pseudomonadati > Acidobacteriota > Acidobacteriota bacterium. Next base: position 612,504 of record JADJWI010000008.1, read on the forward strand.
TTCAACTACGGAATGTTCGTGGGCTTTATCAACAATGCGTTCGACTTTGACCTCGGATCCGGCGGACAGATAGATCCCGGGCCCGGCCAACAGTTTGATGCCGAGGTCTGGGGCGAGGTCAAGCCAACGGACCCTCTCCGCATCTCGCTTTCGTACCGCAAGAGCCGGCTTGTCCGCAATGATAATCGGCGGCGGGCGTTCGACGCAGACATCGTGAGCCTCCGTTCGACGTATCAGTTCACGCGATTCCTGTTTGCACGGATGCGGCTGGACTATAACTCGACGCGGAGCCACTATGCCGGCCAGGCCCTTTTCGGCTGGAACCCGAATCCCGGCACCGCCTTTTACATCGGTTACAACGATGACTTCAATTACAGCGGCATAAGCCCATTTACGGGACAGTTTGAGCCCGGCTTTAAGCGAAACGGCCGAACCTTCTTTATCCGCATGAGTGGCTGCCGCCTTTTTTATTTTTTTCCACAGGGCGAAAACTTCTTGTAATTATTTAACTCATGATGTATAAACATATGAAGATAGGACGTTTCCCGCTCTTAATTCACCATAGCAGCTCTTGGAGGAGACAATGAGAAGTACCCGAAGTTTCTTGGCATTCACCGCCGCTTTTGCCCTTACCGTCTTGGCCATCCCGATGTTCCTCGCCGCTCCGGCTTATGGACAGGACAGCCGCGTCGCTCTACAGCGCGGATACAGGACCGGATATTCTGACGGCTACATGGCCGGTTACCGCGATTCGATCGATAACAACTCGCGGAACATCGCCCGCCACAAAGAATACACGCAGGCGGACCGGGCTTACAGTAAAGATTATGGCCAGCTTGACGATTATCGCGATGGATATCGGCAGGGCTTCGAAGGCGGTTACGCGACCGGTTTTGAGAAACGGCCGTTCGAATCGGCTATTCCGCAGGGCCTCGCGAAACGCGGCCTGAACACTGTGCCGCCGGCCGAAGAACTGGTCTCGGCAACGCCGGTAGAATCCCCGGTTTCCGAGCCGACCGTTGTTCAGCCTCCTGTTGAAACGACGCCCGAACCAGAGGTCGCAGACACCGCACCGAGCTATACTCCGGCCGTTGACCAAACACAGCAGCCCGAGCAGCCGATTCGCAAGGCATCATTCACCGCGGCGACGAATGACATCATTTTGATCCCGAGAGATACGGAACTCATCGTTGAGATACAGGAAGACCTCAACACCGAGCAGAATCGCGTCGGCGACAAATTTACCGCTCGCGTTGTGTCTCCGGTCGAGATCGAAGGGGCCATTATTGAGGGCCGGATCGAAAAGATCACAAAGCCGGGTCGGATCAAGCGGCGCTCGCAGATGCAGCTCACATTCGACCGGATCGTCCTGACCGAGGAACGATGGAGCAACTATTCCGCTACGTTGGCCGAGGTGATACCGATCAAGGGCGACAACGTTCTGACCGTCAGCGACGAGGGAACTGCAGTAGGCAAGCGGGCTCTCAAAGAAGACGGCATAAAGGTCGGAGCAGCTACGGGCGCAGGGCTTGGAATCGGTGCGATCACCGCCGGGCCGGTCGGTGCCGCGGTCGGTGCAGGGATCGGTGCGGCATTCGGCGTCGGAGCTGTTGTGGTCGAACGCGGAAAGCATATCCGCCTTATCAAGAACCAGCAACTGAAGATCCGGACCGCATACGACACGCGGATCAGATAACTATGCATTCAGGGGTAACAGCCGGTGAAAACAAAAGACGGGCCTGAACAGACGCTCTCCTCCAGTGGCATGTTCGGGCCCGTCTTCTTTTTACTCGTTTGGTTCATGGAGTCCCGAAGCGGAATCCGTAACTGTCACGCCATCGAATGGCTTAATTAGTGGCCTTATGAAGCACGTGCGAATTATCTCCCGGCGAAAACCACTGCTTTACTAAGGTATTCACCTTCGCTAAACTAGAGAGTTGGTAACATTTACAAAAGCGGGATTGAAAAATAGTAATGAGTACAGGAACAGAAACAACAGCCGCTGCAGCCGGATTACGGGGCGTAGTTGCGGCCCAGAGTTCCATCGGCGATGTCGATGGTGTAAACGGAATTCTAATTTATCAGGGATATGACATCCACGATCTGGCTGAGCATTCTACGTTTGAAGAGGTGATCTTTCTCCTTTGGAATGGCCGCCTTCCGAAGCAGGACGAATTGGCTGATCTGACGGCTCAGTTCCGCGCGAACTACGCGGTACCGCCCGAGGTCATTGGAGCGATGAAAACATTCCCTAAGGATGCTGATCCTATGGACGTGCTCCGCACAGCGGTCTCGTCGCTTGATTTTTACGACAAGGCGGGCCATGCCACCGATCGTGAAAATGCGACCAAGGCGGCCATCAAGCTAACGGCACAGATGGGAACCATCGCCGCCGCCTGGGACCGAATTCGTAACGGCAAGGAAGTCGTGGCTCCGGATGAGAACCTCAGCATCGCAGAGAATTTTCTCTATATGCTTCGCGGCGAACGGGCAGAAGCTGACGAGGCTCGGATGTTCGATATCGCGCTTATCCTCCACGCTGACCACGAGCTCAACGCCTCGACCTTTACGACCCGTGTCGTCTCGGGCACTTTGGCGGGAATGTATGGAGCCGTTACAGCGGGCATCGCCGCTCTTGCCGGCCCGCTGCACGGCGGAGCAAACACGAATGTGATGAAGATGCTGATCGAGATCGGCGACCTCGATAGGGTTGACGCGTTCGTCGAGAAAGCTCTTGAAGAGAAGCGGAAGATCATGGGCATTGGCCACGCCGTTTACAAGACGGAAGACCCGCGTGCGACCTGGCTACGGAAGTTTTCGAAGACGATGGCTGACAAGGCTGGCGAGACGAAATGGTTCGAGATGTCGCAGCGGATCGAAAGCCTTATGCTCGAGAAAAAGGGAATGTATCCGAACGTCGATTTCTATTCGGCTTCGACCTATTTCCTGATGGGCATCCCGCTTGATCTCTTTACTCCGATCTTTGCGGTCAGCCGCATTTCTGGGTGGACGGGCCACATTCTTGAGCAGTATGCGAACAACAAGCTGATCAGGCCGCGTGCCGAGTACATCGGCGAACGCGGACTCAAGTATGTGCCGATAGCTGAAAGATAGAAAAAACTCAGTTGAAGTGAAAAAGCCCCGGCGACGTTCGGGGCTTTTTGCTTAGATATGTTGTGCTGGAACTGATCGCTGCTTGCGGCAGGTATGAACCTGCCACAACAGGACAGGCCTATCTGATCGACTCGCCAGAACGAACTATTCGTCGTCGTCGATCATTCCTTGCTCGACCAGTTGCTGGCACTCGATGCAATAGCGGGCCCAGGGGATCGCCGCCAGCCGCTTAGGGTTGATCGCTTTCTCGCAGTTGAGGCAGACGCCGTACTCGTCATCGTCGATCCGGCGAAGGGCCTCATCGATCAGCGTCAATTGCTTGCTCTCGTTTTCAGAGACAGCGAGCTGAACATTCTTGGAATAATTGCGAACGGCAAGATCGACCGGATCGGGAGTTTCCGAGGCGTCAATTGACAGATCATTACCTTTGAGTTTTTCGATCAGCAGTAAACGCTCGTCTTCGAGTTTCTGCTTGATCTGTTTGAGGTTCAATTTGCTCATTTTTGGTAGGGGTAGCCCCTTATAATCGTAAATGCTCGATATAACTGCTCCAACAAAAACACACGAACCATTTCGTGCGTAAAAGTTAGAAACGATAAGGATAGCCTAATGTCTGCCCTTTCGGCAACCTCAGAAGAGAGGCCTTCGGCCCCGCCGATGACAAAAACCACATCCCGCTTGGACGAATTCATCCATTTTTCGATCTCAGCGGCAAGCTCGTGCGACGTCAAATGCTTTCCGCCGGCCTCCATGGCGACAACGAAACTTGCAGGATTTATTGCCTGCAAGATGGCTTCGCCTTCGTCCTGTGAGCGTGTCCCGCCGGGCCGCCCTTCGCGAACCTCGGTTATGTCGGTCCGTACAAATCGCGAGAGCCGCGAAAGGTACTCGTTTTGCAGGTTAAGGAGATTCGGTTCTTTGGTCTTTCCGACCCATAGAAATCTGAATTTCATCTGATGGAACCGATACGTTGGGGATTGCGGCGATGGTTGCGCTAGATACCTTCCGGGATCTCGACCTTTCGTGCGTCAAGCCACAGCCGTTCGAGGTCGTAAAACTCCCGAGCGTTCTTTTCGAAGACGTGAACGATAAAATCGCCAAAGTCCATTAGTACCCAATCGGCAGTATTGTAGCCCTCGATCCGGTTCGAACGGAGGCCCAGCTTTTCTTTAAGCTGTTCGCGAACGTCGTCGGCAACGGCCTGGACCTGCCGCTGATTGGCACCGCTGGCGATAACGAAAAACTCCGTGAAGCTCGTGATCTCGCGAAGGTCGAGTGCGACGATATCCGTTGCTTTTTTGTCTGCAGCACATTGGATTGCAAGCCGAACACCCTCATCAACGTCCTCGAACGGCGTCTTTGTCGCTGCGATCTCGATCCGGGCAGTCTCGCGTTGGAGCGATTTTTCCTGAGTTTCTTCCATTATCTATAAAGTTCGTATTTTTCGATGTATTTTGCAACTTCGGCCGGAATTTCGTCCTGTCGATCGAGTTCGCCGTCGCTGAGGTCCTCGCGAAGATCGGTAGCGGAAATGTCTTGATTTACGGCATCCGTTATGAATATCCGAGGTTCATCCGCTGCGAAGTCGGCCGGGAGAGCATTCCCGCTCGTGCGGAGATCGACAATTCTTGATTGAACTTTCGGCGTAACATGATCGGACGACAGCTCAAACCCGGGCCGGCTGACGACAATATGATTCACCGCAAGCAAAACACTTTCCCAATCCTTCCACGTCCGAATGTCCGTCCACGAATCGGCACCCATTACGAAGAAAAGCTCCGAGTCCGCGTGCAACGCCTTCAGCTCGGCAAGTGTATCTATCGTATAACGCCGCTCGCGTTTATCGAGTTCGAGCGTTGAGACCATGAGCATCGGCTCGTTTGCGGTCGCGATCGAGAGCATCGCATACCGGTGATAGCCCGACGTCGGCCGTCGTTCCGGCTTATGCGGGGCGTGGAAAGCCGGCAGAAAATGAAGCCGATCCAGGCCGAATGCCGGAACGAGCGCCTTTGCCACCGCGATGTGGCCGCAATGGACCGGGTCAAATGTTCCGCCAAAATATGCGACGCGCTTCATGAATGTTCGGCGAGAGAAATTGTGAGATCTTCCTGCTTCAGCTCATCGAGCCTGACGGCAACCATTGCGACCAACTCCTTGATGTTACGGTTGGTTACGGAAGAAATATCGATGAACTGAAGTCCATCATCCGCGGCCTGCTTTCGGAGCGATTCGAGCCTTTCCGGGTCGTCGAGTGCATCGATCTTGGTGGCGACAATAATTTGCGGACGAGCGGCGATCTCGGGGCTGTAGTTCGCGAGCTCATTGTTGATAATTCGGTAGTCCTCGACCGGATCGCGTCCGGAGAGCGACGAAACATCGACGAGATGCAGGATGAGCTTGGTCCGCTCAACGTGCCGCAGGAAGCGATCGCCCAGGCCCGCACCTTCCGACGCTCCCTCGATCAAGCCCGGTATATCGGCTACGACGAACGTCCGAAAATCGCCGAGATCGACGACGCCGAGATTCGGCTCAAGCGTTGTGAAAGGATAATCTGCGATCTTCGGCTTGGCGGCGGAGATGACGCTGATCAGCGTGGATTTGCCGGCATTGGGGAAGCCGACCAGCCCGACGTCGGCGATGAGCTTGAGCTCAAGCTGGAGTTCGCGTTCCTCGCCGGGGCGGCCGGTGTAGTGGTATTTGGGGGCTTGCCGGGTCGGGGTCGCGAAGTGCGAATTGCCCCATCCGCCCTTGCCGCCCTTTGCGGCCAGATACTTTTGGCCCGGTTCTGTGAAGTCAAAACGTAGCTCGCCGGTTTCCGCGTCAAACACCTGTGTGCCGACAGGAACACGGACAACGACCGACTCGCCATCGCGGCCGTGCCTTCGCGAACCCTCGCCGTGCCGGCCGCGTTCGGCCTTGTGTTCGGGGTTGTACCGGAGATGCAGTAGAGTATTCAGCCCCTCGTCGGATTCTAGCCAGACATCGCCGCCAACGCCGCCATCGCCGCCCGAAGGCCCGCCTCGCGGCACGAATTTTTCACGGCGAAAAGCGGTCACGCCGTTGCCGCCGTCACCCGCCTTGATCTTGATCTTTGCCCTATCTATGAACACGTGACCTAATTCTAGTGGTTTGAAGTGAAACGGCAAAGTGGCGGGACAAAACAAAAACGCCACTTCAAACAAGTTGAAGCGGCGTTTTCGTCAACCTCACCTAGCACCGAAGTGCTCTGAAAGGGTTGGTAGATGACCATGTACACGATCGATCTACCGATTTTGTATCCCGAAGACGTTCGACGGGGAACTTCTCTCCGGTCAGCATCCGAACTGCCGAAGCTGTTCGCTGCACTCTAAGTGCCAGATGCCTTTAGGTTTTTGTTGTGGTGGCTTTCCTCCACCGCCGGTTACGAACCCGGCAACGAGGCCCGGGAACAAGTCCCAGGGCGGCTTTGCACCCGACAGGCGGTTCCTTTCCCGCGGGCGTCGTCCGTTTTTATCCGAACGACTCGCAGAAACTTTCGTTCCTGCCTGCAAGCCTTTCGGCTTCGGTTCGAGGCGTCAGAGCAATGGATGTTCCGCCGATCCGTGCTCTCGTTCAGGAAGCGTCACCGCTTTCGTATCACTTCCTCGTACCGGTCAAAAGCCCATGAGCGTTTTGACTATGTATGCATCTTACACCCGAAAATTGGCAAGTCAAGTAGAAAGCACTTTAGGTTTTGGCCGTTTTGATGAGTTGCGGAGAAGGCGTCTTGTGGAAAAATCGCGGGGCCGATTGTGGAAAATTCTGTGGAAAAGTTTGCAATATAATTAAAACGCCACTTTCATCGTGCGGGTGATCTGAAGCTCGGCCCTCGAGCCTGTGGAAAAGAAATTTTCATGCATCGAAAAAAAAATAAAATGGCCCGCATTTTCTCAAAAGCGGGCCATCAAAAAAACTTAAAATCTGTGAGATTTAGGCAGCAACCTTCGGAGCGAGCTCAGCCGCGCCTTCCATATAGACGCTGATGAACTTGCCCTTGCGGCCCTTGTCCTCAAACTTTACAAAGCCTTCGATGAGCGAAAAAAGCGTGTCGTCCTTTCCGCGGCCGACGTTTTTGCCGGGCTTCCATTTGGTGCCACGCTGGCGGGCAATGATGTTACCGCCGAGCACGTGTTCGCCGCCAAACTTCTTAAGGCCAAGCCGCTGCGCGTTCGAATCGCGGCCGTTACGTGATGAACCTACACCTTTCTTATGTGCCATAACTAATTCCTCGTGTTGCCGTCCGGCTGAGCATTAAAGCTTTTCGATCTTGATCTCGGTATAACCCTGCCTGTGGCCTTGCTTACGCTTGTACTGCTTGCGACGCTTTTTCTTAAAAACGATGATCTTCTCGCCGCGGCCGTGGCTGACGACGGTCGCTTCGATGCTGCCTTCGCCGATCTTAACGTCCGAACCCGCTCCCGAGACCAAAGCGGGAATCGACACCGTGCTTCCGGCCTCAGCGTCTATCGTCGGCACGCGAAGAACTTGGCCTGCCTCGACCGAAAACTGCTTGCCGCCTGTTTTAACTATTGCAAAGCTCATCTTTATTTCACCGCTAATTGCTGAAGTGAATTCCGGCAGTCGCCGAAAAACTCAAATAATATCGAAACTGAGGCAATAAGTCAATCCAAACCGGCCCTGATCGAGGGCTAAAGATTTTCTCGCTCCGGTAGCGTGAATCTGTGATATATTCGCCCCAAAAAACAAAGGAGGAACTTAAAAATGGAACAGGCAATGGGTGAAATCGTTCAACAGCCCCAGACTGCCGAAGCGAAGGTCGCGGCAATGGAACGCGGAGCCAGTTGGTTTTTCTGGATCTCGGCCCTTTCGGTCATCAACTCGCTTTCGGTAACTTTCGGCGGGCTGTCCGATATGCTCTTCGGCCTCGGCGGAACGCGGGTCGTGGACGAAACCTTCCGGCAGAGCACACTCGCCGGAGTCAACTCGGCCGGACTCTCGTTCAACTTGGCGATCGCCGGCCTTTTCGCTCTTCTCGGCTTCTACGCAAGGAAGGGAAGCGACATTGCATTTGTTCTAGGGATATTCCTCTACGCGATCGATGCGATGATCCTTATCGGTTTCCGCGATGTCTTCGCCTTCGGCTTCCATCTCGTCGCGTTGTTCTATATGTTCAACGGGTTGCTTGCGAGCCGACGCAGGCTGGATCCTTCGGTCTAGCTTGTTTCAGATGACGGACGGGTCGATAACGACGCCGATGAACGGCAGATTGCGATATCGGCCCGCCGCGTCCAGTCCATAACCGACGACGAACTCGTTCGGTATCGTAAAGCCGATATAGTCGATCTTGAGCTCTTTCTTGACCCGCGGTTCCGGTTTATCGAGAAACGTGGCGAGCCGGATCGAGTTCGCTCCTCGCGAGCCCAGGATCTCAAGCAGCCGTGTTAGCGTCAGGCCGGTATCGACAATATCTTCGACCACCAGAACGTCTTTCCCACGGATCGGATTGCTCAGGTCTTTTGTGATCTCGACATCGCCCGACGACACCGTCCCGTCCTTATAGCTCGAAACGGACATAAAATCGATCGAGAGCGGCAGGTCGATGGCCCGCATCAGGTCTGCCATAAAGACGCACGAGCCCTTTAGCACGCCGACAAGTATTAATTCCTTTCCGGCATAATCGGCCGAGATCTGCTCGCCGAGCTCGGTTATTTTCGCCGCGATCTCGTCGGCCGAGAACATCACGCGAAGGTTCGGGTTCGAAAACTCTGTGGCTGCGGGCTTCGCACTTTCATTCGACATAATCTTGAGTGGTTGAACGGATAGGATTTTAGCAATACTATTCAAAGGTCGGGCCGGATTCAAGTTGTCGGCCCATGCACCAGTATGAACCGAAGTTCCGTCAGCCGCGAAGAGATAAAGCAAATGGTCCGCCGAGTGCTTGATGCATCCGGAACCGCCGGTGTGCAGACGGAGGTGTCTTACACTGCGGAGCCTGAGCATGTTCTGGTCAATTCGCTTAAGCCGCGGCAGGAGCGCTCTTTCGAAAGAGATGAATCCTCAAAATCTCTTTTGACCGAGGACGATATTCGCGGGCTTGTTGAAGGCGACCGTCTGCGGGTTTCGCCCGGGACGAAGTTTACGCCGTTGGCCGCCGACCTTATCCGCGAACGAGGGATCGAACTCGTAACCAAAGAGCCGAGAACAGCGAAGATTCTGGTTCGTTCCGTCGCGCTCGGAGCGGACCACGGCGGCTTTGAGTATAAGGAAAAAATAAAGGAGCATCTCTCCGGTCTTGGGCTCGCGATCCGCGATTTTGGTACGAACTCGAAAGAGGCCGTTGATTATCCCGACCACGCCGGAGCAGTTGCTGAGGCTGTAAGTCGCGGCCGGGCCGAGGTCGGCATCATCGTCGATGGAGCCGGGATCGGGAGTGCGATGACGGCGAATAAATTTCCCGGCGTGCGTGCGGCGGCGTGTTATTCGCCCGCTCTCGCAGCCAATTCACGCGAGCACAACGGGGCGAACGTGCTTACGCTCGGCAGCGGGCAGAACACGCTTGAGCAGGTGCTTTCGATCGTCGATACTTTTCTCTCGACGGAGCTAAGCGAGGAGCGGCACAAGCGGCGGGTGGCGAAGATCGCAGATATCGACCGGCAGTACCGGCGGTAAGTTCGAACAAAAATGTCTCAGGAAGCAAATTACGAAAGGCTGATCGAGCAGATCACTGACCTCGTCATCGCCAAGCTTGATGTCGGCCACGAAGCGGGCAGTTTTTGCCGTGCCGATGTTGCGCGCATCGTTGATGCCGGAGCCTCGCGGATCGGCATCGTGCTCGGCGAAACCGCGACCGCCCACGACTGGGCGAGCCTGATCGACCACACCCTGCTCAAGCCCGAGGCGAGCGATGCGGATATTCGCCGGCTCTGCGAGGAAGCGGCAAAGTATGGCTTTGCGTCCGTGTGTGTCAATCCGGCCTGGGTTAAGACGTCTGCCGAGATCCTCAGGGGTACGGCCATTCCGGTTTGCACCGTGATCGGCTTTCCGCTCGGGGCGACGCTGCCGGATGTGAAGGCTTTCGAGGCTCGCCGTGTGATCTTCAATGGTGCTCGCGAGGTCGATATGGTCATCAACATCGGCGCGCTCAAATCGGGCGACGACTGCGCGGTCGAGGACGACATCCGGGCCGTCGCATCGGCCGCTCATGAGAATGGCGTGCTCTGCAAGGTGATCATCGAGACGGCCCTGCTCACGGACGAAGAGAAGGTCCGAGCCTGCCTTGCGGCAAAAAATGCGGGTGCGGATTTCGTAAAGACCTCGACCGGATTTGCTAAAGGCGGAGCGACGGTTGACGACGTTGCCCTGATGAGGCGAACGGTCGGTTCCGGACTCGGCGTAAAAGCCTCCGGCGGCGTTAAAGGGATAGAGGACGCTAAGGCGATGGTCGCCGCCGGTGCAACGCGGATCGGTGCGAGCGTCGGCGTAAAGATCGCCCAGGAAGCCGACGGCGTGAAAAGCTCGACCCTGACAACCTCAGCGTATTAGCACGGCACTGTTCGTCGCCGCCGCAGTTTTCTCTGTACCCTCCGCGGAAAAACTCAGCGTCCTCCGCGTTAGAACTTGTCTAAACGTGAAGGACGCTGAGCTTACGCAGAGATCGCTGAAAGCAAGATCCGCAACCGATGGGCTAGCGATTACTCGCTGCCTTTTAGGCTGAAGTTGTAGTTGATCGAGCCCTTTGCCTTTATCGGCGTTCCATCAAACTCGAACGGGCGAAACCTCGATTTCCTCGCGGCGTCTTCGGCCGAGTCTCTCAGCATCTGGTGGCCGGAAACGGCCTTTGCCGATATCACCTCGCCATTCTCATCGATCTCGACCTCTACGACAACACGGCCTTCGATGTTCGAACGCCTCGCGATCTGCGAATAAATAGGCATGGACATCCTGATCGAGTTCGCGTTTGAAAGCACGCCGACATTGATAAACTCAGGCCGTTGCACTGGCTCTTCGACCGGTGGTTGCGCTTGCTCGGGCTGCGGCTTTGCTTCGGCTACAGGTTCGGCCTTCTTCGGTTCTTCGGCGGCTTCTACAGGCTGTGCGGCCTGCTTTGGCTCTTCAGGCTTATTCGAGGCGAGGGCGGCGACGGACCGTGCCAGTCCGGCACGTGCGGCAGAGTTTTCCGGGTCAAGCTCGAGAGCCTTTGAAAAATCGAGAATTGCCTTCGGAAGGTCGCCGAGCCTTTCGAACGCACTCGCCCGGTTGAAGTAGGCAGATGAGTCGCTCGGGCTCAATTCGATAACGCGATTGAAATCAGAGACCGAGCGGTCAAAGTTTTTGAGATTGAAATGCGTCCGGCCGCGGCCGATGAAGATCGTCGGGTCGTCCGTTTTCATTTCGGCAGCCTTGTCGAAGTCGGCGAGGGCAACAACGTATTCGCCCTTTGCCGAGTTCTCGATCGCTCGTCGCTGATAAAAGGTGTAGTCGGGCGGCGTCGGAGTCGGCACCGGTTTCGGCTTGAGCTGCTCTTCGCTTTTTGCCCGAATTGCTTCGATCAATTCGGGGCTCGCACCGGTCGCCTTAAGCTCGGTGGCGATCTGTTCGGTGTAAACGAACGTGATGCCCCTCTCGGCGACCGCAGCGGCGAGAATGCGGTTCCGGTCCTCGAGCGGGACCTTCTGCGACCGCAGTCCGATCATGAGATCTGCGAGGCTAAGCTGCGGCGTTTGGGCAAGCCCTTCGGTCGCTGAAACAGCGATCATGACAAGAATGGCCGCAGCAACGAGAGTTCTGCGTAACTTATTGAAGTGCGGTATTTTCTGGGCGTTCATATGCTTATGGTTTTGAGCCGCGGCCGGGAGGAATTGCCGGCCGGGAAGGTGCTATTCGGAATCGTTGATCAGGTCGTCAACAGTAACGGCCTTTTTCTTTTCGGGCGTAGGTTTGGGAGCTTCAGCGGTCTTCGGCTTTTCCCTTTCTTTGGCTGCCGCCGCCTGCTGTTTTCGGCGGGCCTCTTCTTGTGTGGCTACCGTTTGCGTTTCGGTCTCGCTTGGAGCGGCTTCGTTTAGAGTCTCAGGAGCTTGTTCTGCCACAACTGGTGCCGCGGGCTGCGAATCGGGCTGCGATTGGGCCGGCTGCGAAACTGTTGCCGCAGGTGAAACCGCGGGAGCGGTCGGGGCCTGGCCACCGGAGAGCAGAAGGAACCAGACCGCCGCTACCGCAATTGCAACAAAGGCACCGCCGCCGGCAATGATCGGAAGCATAGAGCGGGAAGCCGGCGGCTCTGAAAATGCAAAATCGGGTTCATCTTCGGTTGAAGAGAACTTGAACGGCGCCTCAAACGAGGCCGCGTCCGGTTCGCTCGTCTCTAGTGAAGGAATGTCCGTATAGGTGAAATCAGTCTCGAGCGGTGTTGCTGTCGATTCGACAACAGGCACCGGCTCCGCTTGCTGCGGAGCTTTGGTCTTCACCGAGGCGGCTACTACGTCCGCAACACGTGGCTGGGCGACCTGGCTTTGCGGTTTAGGCTCTGCGATCAAAGCGCCAAGCTCGATCTGCGGGGCTGCGACCGCGGGCTTGAACGGTGCGACCGGGATCTCGAGTAACTCGCTCGTTTGTGCGACGCCAATGGGCGCGACGACCGGTTCGCTCGGGAGCGATGCTGCGGCGACTTCGACCGCCGGTGTAATGCCCTTGTCCTCTTCAAATATCTTCCGAAGCCGATCGAGCCGCGTTGCTGCCGGCATCGCAACGTCTTCCGTAGTTGCCGCGGGAACCGGGGCGGACGTGGTCGGCTTTCCGCGAAGTTTGGAAAGCAGCTCCGCGGCCTCGCGCTCATCCATCGCCTCTTCCTTAAGGCGTTCGGCCGATTGCTTGAGAGCGGCTTGCAGAGCGTTCCGCATTTCGCCTGCAGAAGCAAATCTTCCACCGCGGGCTATCTGCATCGCTCGTGAAACGACATCAACCACCTCCGGCGGAACCATCGGTGCAAAGTCAGTGACCGGACGAAGCGGGTCGTCGTTGCCTTCGATCAGTTCGATCGTCCGCTCGAGTGCGTCGACAGGTTTCTTTCCTGTGATCAGATGGTAAAGTGTTGCTCCGGTCGAATAAATGTCGCTTCTCGGGTCGAGCGGCATTCCCATATCGAACTCGAACTTTTCGCCAAAATGGTTGACTATCACATTCTGCGAAGCCGAGTCGAGGTTGTCCCAGATCTGCTCAAGCGGCGAGTAGGCGATCTCGCCATCGAAGAGATTCGGCTGAACATTGGTCGTGATGTTTAGTCCGTTTTCGCCGGCGACGGTAAAAGCAAGTAGCTTGATCCTTCCTTCGGAAGTTAGAACAAGATGCTGCGGCCGAACGCGTTGGTGAATGACGCTGGGTCGAAAGTTATGAAGATAATCGAGCCCGGCAAGGATCTGGTCTGCCCAGTCGGTGACCTGGTTTAACTCAAAGCTGATGCCGCCGGCATCAAGCGCAAGGCTGAGCGGGTCGCCATCAACCGCTTCGAGCACCAGGAAATGGCGGCCGCTTTCGGAGAAGTGGTCGTTCACATGGATCAGCGACTCGTGGCGAATGCCTTTCAACACAGTGCCGCTATTTACAAACGTCATCCGTAGCCGCTCGGCATCGGCCGAAGCCGCATTGCCGGGCATACGAACCTCGCGGACCACTACCTTTGCATCGCGGGTCGTGTCGTAGGCATCCGAGATCAGGAACGGATCCTCCGTTCTGTTCGACGCGGAGAGGTGATATCTTCCGTTATTGAGAAACTGTTCAGTAGCGGGCATAAGTAAAAAGGCGAGAAAAAGCGGGGTTTAGCCCGTAGGCTCTAAAGAGTATAGCATAAGTCGTTCAAAATGGAAGAACAATGTTGAACATGGTTGTTTAATCGGACTGTTCGAGTTCCGAACGGCATTCGGGGAATTAGTTTGGCAATAATGGGAATATCTTTGCTTGAGCACGAATCGGGTTTTGCGTCCGAATAGAAAGGAGAATCGAAGACAATAATAATGACAGCCCCCGACCGAACAGAGATCACTCCCGAACCGCTTTACCTGAACCGCAGGAATTTCATCCGCGCGGGGGTTTTTGCCGGATCGGCAGCTGTGACCGGGCTGATCTACAATGCGTATCGTCCGGATACGATCACTCCCGGGCCCGAAGCATCCGGAGCAGAATTTGGCGAATTGGCAAGAAAGCCGGAGTTTCAGTCCAGCGAAACACCGAATTCATTCGAGGACATCACCAACTACAATAATTTTTACGAATTTTCGACCAGCAAGACGGCCGTTGCCCGCGAAGCTCAGGTGCTCAAGACCGACCCCTGGAGCGTAGAGGTCGGCGGAATGATCGAAAACCCGCGTAGCTTTTCGCTACAGGAGATCTTGCAGTTCCCGCAAGAGGAACGTATTTATCGCTTTCGCTGTGTCGAGGCCTGGTCGATGGTGATACCGTGGGTCGGGTTCCCGTTAGCGGCATTGCTCGAACATGTGCGGCCGACGTCGGAGGCGAAATATGTCGCGTTCGAAACTGCCTACGATCGCTCGGTAATGCAGTCTTCATTTTCGGCGGGGATCGATCTTCCTTATGTAGAAGGCCTGCGGCTCGATGAAGCTCTTCATCCGCTGACGCTTTTAGCGACCGGGCTTTACGGCAGGCCGATGCCGAAGCAGAACGGAGCTCCCGTCCGCCTCGTCGTGCCGTGGAAATATGGGTTCAAGAGCATCAAATCGATCGTCCGCATTACTTTGACAGAAAAAGAACCGCCGACGACCTGGAACATCGCCGCCCCGCGTGAGTACGGCTTCTATTCGAACGTAAATCCGATCGTCGACCACCCTCGCTGGTCGCAGGGACGTGAACGCCGCATCGGCGAATTGACCATGCGCGAGACTCTGATGTTCAACGGCTACGAGAAAGAGGTCGCCGAACTTTATCGCGGAATGGACCTAGAGAAATTCTATTGATGGACAACGCCCGCTTCCTAAAATTCGTACTCGGCCTCAATGCTTTGCTTCCTTTGGGCCTGCTGTTGTTTGACGCGGCCAATGGGTCGCTCGGCGCAAATCCGGTCGAATATTTCCTGCGGGCGACGGGTGTGATGACGCTCGTTATGCTCCTCGTGACGCTCACGGTCACGCCGCTCCGAAAGCTATTTGGCTGGAATATTCTGATCAAAAGCCGGCGGATGCTCGGCCTGCTTGCGTTCCTTTACTGTTCGATTCATTTGATCACTTACAGCTTCTTCGATAAATCGGGCGACATCCCGGCGATCATCGGCGATGTCATTCAGCGCCCATTTATTGCGGTCGGAATGGCGGCATTTCTGATCTTGGTCTTGCTGGCTCTTACCTCAACAAACGCTGCGATCAAGAAGCTCGGCGGCAAGACATGGCAGCGTCTTCACCGGCTAAGCTATCTGGTTGCAATACTTGGGGTCGTTCACTTTTGGATGATCGTGAAGTCAGATCTATTTTATCCGGCACTATTCGCGGTCGGCCTCGCAGCCCTTTTCGCTATCCGCATCTACTACAGCCGAGCGGCAAAGAAACCAGTTCAAAGGCCCGGCCTTGCCGTCCGGCCCGATTGAAGCGTCCGGCGAAAGTCCTCACCTGCAACCTCGATCGGCCGACACATCTCGAAAAGCCGCGACCGCAGCCGAACGCCGATACGGTCTTCGAGAGTCTCTTCGCGTTCATTTGCCGTGCGGTCCGGGTAGTTGGTCGTGAAGATGGTCACACGGGCGTCGTTGTAGCGGGAGTTGATAATGTAGGCCATCGTGTCGCGGACCCAATCGGTCGGCTTTGAGGCACCGAGTTCATCGAGAACAAGAACTTCAGCATTGAGCACCGGAGCGAGGACGGCCAGTTCCGAGGTCTGCGTCCGCGGGTTATAGGAATCCTGAATTTCTTTCAAAAGCGAACTGAACTCATAAAAAAGACACGAAAAACCGCGTTCGGTCAGCCCCTTGAGGATCGAAACCGCGAGGTGAGTTTTTCCGACACCGACCGGGCCCGAGATCAGCAGCCCCTTCTCGGTTGCCGGATAGTCGTTCGTGAAGTTGGTCGCGAAGAGAAGCGCGAGTTTCTGCGATTCGTTCTGGGCCTCGTAGTTGCTGAAATGGCATCGAGCGTATCGCCGCGGAACCCGGACCTTCTCGAAAGGGTCGGTGTGCCGGCCGGTCCGCTGGCATATGCACGGACGGGCGCCCTTGCCCTTTACGATCTCCATGCCCGTGCCAAAACAGACCTCGCAGACCTCGCCTGGGAGCTGCTCATTCTCAACCTTCGATGTTCGCTTTTTCTCGGAAACTGCCATTGTGAAAGACGATGATAACAGATGATCGTGCCGAGCGCTCACGTCGGCGAATATGCTATATTCTCATTTGCCGCGGAATGGCATTTATGGGCGTTTTCAACAGCATTCTCATCAAACTCGGGCTTGCCGATCTTGAAGCAGATCGCACGCCGATAAGCGTCTTTCTTCTCGACGACGACAAGCGACGCCATACCTGGTTCCAGAAGCGTTTTTCGGGCGACGAACTGGCGATAGCGGAAACGGTCGAAGAGGCGAAGACGTTGCTCGAAAAGGGTTCTTTTGACGCGATCTTTCTCGATCACGACCTGCTGCCGCATCATTACGAATCGAACGACCACAACGACTACGCGAGCACCGGCTATGCGATCGCCGAGTGGCTCGATGAGCATCGAGAGCTGCACCGGGCGGCGACCATCGTCGTCCACACCCGCAACGCCGACGCCGCCATCCCGATGGTCCAGAAGCTCCGCGAGTCAGGCCGCAACGTCGAATATTGCGCCTTCCCGATGCTCGACCTCAAGATCCGTTCCTATTGGAAGCGCTAAAAAAGGCAGGCCCGTCCGCCGAGCCTGCCTGTCATCCAGTCGATCGAACGTTTACCGTTTCGGCTCGTCCTTCTTTACTTCGGCGATCAGCGCACCAAACGCCGCTTTCAATGGCGGGTCTTCTGCCTTCGCGGCGAGATTCTCGAGAGCCGCGACGTAAGCGGTCTTGAAGGCTTCCTCCTTCGTTACTCTCACGTCCGGTTCAACTCCCGTTCCTTCCCAATTCGTCTTCGTTATCGGGCTGATCGCACGCCCGGTCGAAATGAAGGCACCAAAATGATCACCGAGCCGGAACATACTTCCGGGATGGGCACCGCCGCCGGTTGTCTCGCCGACGATGGTCGCCCGCTTTAGATTCTTGAGATTGTAGGAAAATTCCTCGGCCGCGGAGAAGGTCCGCTTGGCGGTGAGAATGTAAACAGGTTTATCAAGATACTTCTTTTTTGCCGCCTCAGGCTTCGTCCAAAATTCTTCGGTGCGGTCTTCGGTTCGCCAGTAGAGACTATTGAGGTGAACCGGTTTCTCGCCAAAAAGATATGAGGAAATGAGTGCCACCATCTCGGGCGAGCCGCCGCCGTTGTCGCGGAGGTCAAAGATGAGAGCGTCAGTATTCGTGACGAAATTCATCGCCGCCTCGACCGTTTCTTTGCCGATCTCCGGGCCGGTGAAACCGTTGAGTTTAATGTAGCCGACGTTGCCGCGGAGCCGTTCGACGGTTTCAAAACCGGCGTTATTACTTAAGATATTTTTCCGGTACTGCATTCTTTCGGCCTCGGTCGGCTCGGCCTGCGGCTGGCGAACGGGAATCGGATTCGACGAAAAACGCACTCGCAAATGCCGGTCGTTCGTCGCCGCCTGAAGGTCCGCGGTCAAGGCTTCTGCGAATGCCTTGCCGCTTGTGATCGCGTCATATTTGCCGTCCGCTCGGTTCTTTTCGAGTATGCCCGCGGTCTTTTCGGCAACCTCCGGGAAGACATAGTTCGCCTTGAGGTCCTCTCTAAGTTCCGCGATGACGGCGTTCCGCGTGGCCGCATCTATCTGCATATCGGCGGCCGCGGCCGGGCCTTGGCCAAAGCAGGCAGCTACGACCACCAAAACGATGAACAGCACCACCTTTATCATTAACGAAGAAAAATACATATTACTGCCTCCGTAAAACTAACTTTCGTTCCTAGTAACTAGACCATATATAAGTAGCCGGGCGGTCTGCTCCGCACGGCCGCGGATCTCTTCGAGCTTGCCGAGCTCCTTTGCGCTTAAGCTGAACGGCAGCAGCGAGTTCGTCGCAGTTAGCATCGCCATTGCCGTCGCGGTCGCGTCCACGTCGCGCATCGTGCCGTTCGCGATGCCTTCGCTGATCACCTTTGCGAGTATCCTCGCTTCCGTTTCGAAGTGGGCCTTTCGGCGTTCGAGCAAGGCCGGGCGGATGCTGGCGAGCAGCTCATTGATGCTCTCCGTATAATGCTGAACGCTCTTGAACCGGAAGACGACGCGTTCGACCAGCATCTCGGCAAGCCGCTCGTCGGGTGCCGAATCCCTTGCCGCGATCACGCGAAGCCTTGCCGTCAGGCGATCGACGATGCGGTCGATGTGTGAAAGGGCGATGTCTTGTTTGCTTGAAAAGTGAAGATAGACCGAGCCCTTGCCAATGCCGGTCTCGCGGGCCAGGTCGTCTATCGTCATTTTCTTGTAGCCATACCGGGCCAAAAGGCGATCGGTCGCATCAAGAATGTCGCTTTTTACGTCTCGTTTGTTTCCGGTATCCATAAGATCGTCTCGTGACGAATGACCAATATTGTCCAATGGTCATAATATTCTCTTATCGCGGGGTTGTAAAGCAAAGTTCCGAAGTTTTTCGCGAAGCTAGTCGTTGAAGTATTTCTTTCCTTTTAGCTTTGCGGGCAGGAGGCTGTCTTTTTCCTCCTCGTTTTCCTTGCCGTAGCCGAGTTCTTTCATCAGCTTGGTGGGGGCATTGCGGAGCTTCATCGGGACGGGCAGATTGCCGAAGCGTTTGACGTCGGCGACTGCTTCGGCGATCGCGTCGTTCGCCGAGCGGTCCTTTGCCGCCCGGGCAAGGTAGGCGGCGCCGTGGGCAAGGTTGAGCGTGCATTCGGGATAGCCGATCGTTTCGACCGAACGGAAAACGGCGTTCGCGACGACCAGAGCCGTCGGCTGCGCCAGCCCGATATCTTCCGAAGCGAAGATAACCATCCGGCGGGCGATGAACTTCGGGTCTTCGCCGCTCTCGATCATTCGGGCGAGGTAATAGATGGCCGCGTCCGGGTCGCTCGCCCGCATCGACTTGATGAACGCGCTGATGACGTTGTAATGTTCCTCGCCTTTCTTGTCGTAGCGGAGAAATCGGTTCTGCAGCGTCTCTTTAAGATTTTCGATCGACAGCTCGCCGTAAAGTTCGGCGGCGTTCTCGATCATCGTCAGGGCCTGGCGGGCGTCGCCGTTCGCCAGCTCGGCAAGCCACTCTTTCGCTTCGTCACCAAGCTCGTATCCCGAGCGGCCGATGATGGCGAACATCTCGTCCCGAGTGAATTCCTTTAGCGTGAAGACCCGCAGCCTCGATAGCAGTGCCGGTATCACCTCAAAGCTCGGGTTCTCGGTCGTCGCCCCGATCAGGACAAGCCCGCCCGATTCGACGAACGGAAGCAGAAAGTCCTGTTGGGCTTTATTAAAGCGGTGGATCTCATCGAGAAAAAGCACCTTGGGCCGGCCCATTGTAGGCAAGGCGATCAGCTTTCTAATGTCTTCCTTCCCTGCGGAAACGGCGGAAAGCTCAAAGAACTCGGCCTCGATGGCATTTGCATAGATGCGGGCGAGCGTGGTCTTTCCCGTTCCGGGCGGCCCCCAGAGAATGAACGAGAAAATGCTCTTTTGCTCGATGGCGAGCCGCAGCGGTTTGCCCTCGCCAACAAGGTGCTCCTGCCCGACAAAGTCTTCAAGTCGGGTCGGGCGGATTCGGCTTGCTAGCGGTTCGGTCATCGGTATGAAAGAATCTAACACACAAGTTTTAGCGGCGGCGACCGGAACCGCGGATCGCACCCCTTCGACGATCATAGAGCAAGAAAGGAAGGACGGCTGACCAATGAGAACGCATATCAAACTGGGAAAGATTCTGGGCATCGAGATCGGCATACACTACAGTTGGCTGATCATCGCTGTCCTTATAACGCTGTCGCTCGGTGGCTATTTTGGACAGTCGCATCCGGAATGGGGCAACGGCGTCATCTGGGCAATGGCGGTCGGTTCGGCCATGATGTTTTTTGCAGCGATCGTCATCCACGAGATGTCACACGCACTCGTCGCTCGGGCGTACGACATTCCCGTCCGGTCGATAACGCTCTTCGCCCTCGGCGGAGTGGCCCAGATGGAAAAGGATGCCGAGAGCGCAAAGATGGAGTTTTGGATCGGCATCGTCGGCCCGATCACGAGTGCCGTTATCGGGGCCATATGCCTCGGGGCGGCGTTGCTTATGGGCTGGACGTTCGGGGCCGATACATCGACACCCTTAATGGCAGTTCTCGTTTGGCTTGGTTACATCAACATTGCTCTCGCAGTATTTAACATGGTCCCCGGATTCCCGATGGACGGCGGCCGCGTGATGCGGGCCGCGATCTGGGCATTCGTCAAAGACCGCGAGCGGGCGACCAAAGCGGCATCGCTGATCGGCCAGACGATCGCATTCGGCTTTATCATTTTTGGCATCATCGCGTTCTTCCGCGGCTCGGGTATTGGCGGACTCTGGATCGCCTTCATCGGATGGTTTCTGTTGACCTCGGCTCGGGCAAGCTATGCACAATCGGAGATGACGCAAGCTTTCGCCGGGCTGAAGGTCCGCGACCTGATGACGAGCGAATGCGCCCGCGTCGATCCCCGGACGAATCTTCAATCGCTCGTTGATGACAACATCTTGAAGGCCGGAGGCCGCTGCTTTTTGGTTGAGGAGAATGGCGAATTGCTTGGGCTCGTGACACCGGCCGATGTTCGCTCGGTCGAGCGGACGATGTGGCCGATGAAGACGGTTGACGATGTGATGCGGCCCTTCGAAAAGCTACAAACCGCCACGCCGGAGGCAACGATAGTCGAGGCTCTTGAGGCGATGGGCCGGGCAGACGTCAATCAGCTACCCGTGCTTGAGGGCGGCCGGCTCGTCGGGCTCATCTCACGCGACCGGATACTAAATTACCTCGTCGCCCGAAAGGAACTCGATATGTGATCGCAACCGGTTCACATCCGCTCGGCTTCAAGATTTGCGGCAACGCATTCGCCGCAAAGAAAGCCTTCCGAAACTCCTTGCTCGGCCTTTCGCCTGAATGTGTCGTGCGTGTCCGGGTCAACAAATACCGTCCGAGCGCATTGCTCGCAAAGCATCTCGTGCGGCATTTCGGCGGTCTTTACGCTCGATTCGGTCTTGATCTCCTCGAACCTGTCTGCATCAAACTGTGCTCGTGTCGTCATTTCGTTACCTCAATTTCTCGGCCGCATTTGCAGGGTAGGGAAGCGGCCGGCCGGATCGTACTTGGGGTCACCTATAGAATACCCCGAAACCCCGCCCAAACACAGCGAAGCGATCACAGCCATTACAAGGCAAACTCGGCTTCTCTCGTATAAGGAGTTGCTCACGAAGCAAAGGCAGGCTTGAATGTGGGATTGTCTTCGACGTTTCGCAAACAGATAGTCAAGGACGCCGAACTAATAGAAACTGGTCGCATAAAGGGTGCCCATTGGCATTTTTTTCAGGGGGCTCAACAGGAAGTCCTGGATTTCTTGACTCAAAATGGTATTAAATACACCGTTCACTGAGAGGAACAAGCATGAAGTTTGGCGTTTTCGAAGCAATGGCGAAAGAAGAGGCTCAGGAGTACCTTGAGGAGTTTCTAGCTTTTGGTAAAGGCAGCGCAATTGAAATTCTAGAACAGAATCTTCATTTTTCGGATGACGTCAATTTCACTGTCGAATCTTTGCCGAACATTCTGAAGGCGTTAATTCCGACTTTACGAACCATTCCTAAAGAGGCTGATCCGAATGTACCGGAATTCATCCGAAAAACTGAGGATTATAAGAAGGGACTGTTTGACTTCGATGATACTTCGAAATTGGTTGTCTTGGCTGCTGGTTATTATTTGGGAGAGACGTTTGTTCGAAGCTTCCCGCTTCTAAAGTGGACTACAGGCAATATAGAGTTATTGGAAGGAAATATGCCTGTCGTTGCTCCTTTCAAGAATAGTATAGAGATGTCACCGATCATGGTTATTGAGAATCTTTTTGCGGGAGTAGTTTCGGGAATTCGGCAAATCACTGCAGTGGATCGAGCAATAGTGATGTGGGTAAACCTTACTCCTTAGACCACATATTCGTCTTTGTCTTAAACGCGAGATTTGCAAAGAGCCCAGCAAAACAAGAGCCCCTTCATCGGTTGCACTCAGTCGAATGAGGCAAACGCGTCAAGAAAGTTACTGATACCGAAACCACCGTTTTCGTCTATTCGGCCGGGAAGCTCGCCGCCGAGTATTCGACCGCACCGCCGGAACAGAACCCTACAACCAAATGGACGGTCACGGACCAGTTAGGCTCACCGAGGGTTTTGGTCGATAGCCTCGGGCAAGTCGTCTCCCGCCGTGACTTCATGCCGTTTGGCGAGGAGATCGCGCCCGACGGAGTCCACCGCATCCCCGACCTCAAATACAACTTCGGCGACAACATCCGCCAGAAATTCACCGGCTACCAAAAGGACGAAGAAATCAAACTCGACTTCGCCGTTGCACAAGTGTTGCGCAAAATGGAAAAGGGCTGCCGATCTGGCAGCCCTAAGTTGTTGAAAATATTGGTGGCCAGGGACGGAATCGAACCGCCGACACGCGGATTTTCAGTCCGCTGCTCTACCAACTGAGCTACCTGGCCGGAATCGCGTCTTCAGACGGCGAAACCCTTAATATACGGATTCGCTTGTTTTCTGTCAAACGAATCGGGCAATGTCGTTTTCCGAATTGCGAGCGATCGGCATTCGCGGAAATCAGGTGAAATATGGGAAAATGCCGGATATGAATTTGCGTCTTTTATCTCTTATCGCACTATTGTCAATTGCGGCTGCCTGCGGCGGCGGCGCCACGGGTAATTCCAATCAGGCCGCGGCGAATAACGCCAACATCCCGGCGGGAATGCAGCCGATGCCGATCCAGCCTTCGGGCGAATCGACGCCCGGCATTCCGCCTCCGGGCCAAGCGAACGTCGTGGCAAACGGTGCGACGCCAACACCCGGAATCGACCCTGCAAATGTGAACCGCCCGATGAAGCCCGGAGCGACGCCGACGCCTGGCATTCCGGATCAGGAAACGCTGCGACGACAAATGAACCAGCGAAACACGAACGTCAACGCTCCGCCGCCGGCCGGTGCAAATACCTCATCCTCAATGCCGGACCGCAAACAACCGCGTCCGGTCGGTCAGGAATAACTATTCAAGCGGCGGCGCCTAGCGTTTATGCGGGCGCCGCTTCCGCCGCTTCGGTAACAACAAATCCAAGTGCCTTCTTAACCTCGGCCTCGATCCGGTCGCGGGTGTCGGTGTTTTCCTTGAGCATGTTCTTGACGTTCTCGCGGCCCTGGCCGAGCCTTTCTCCCTTATAAGAAAACCACGCTCCGGTCTTATCGACCACGTTATTTGCCACGGCCAGATCGATCAGGTCGCCCTCGCGTGAAATGCCTTCGCCATACATGATGTCAAATTCCGTCTCGCGGAAGGGCGGTGCGCATTTGTTCTTTACGACCTTCACGCGGGTGCGGTTGCCGACCACCTTGTCGCCGTCCTTGATCGCGCCGATACGGCGAATGTCGAGCCGGACGCTGGCGTAAAACTTCAATGCCTTGCCGCCGGTCGTCGTCTCCGGCGAGCCGAAAAATACGCCGATCTTTTCGCGAAGCTGATTGATGAAGATGAACGTCGTCCGCGAATTGGCGACGATCGCCGTGATCTTTCTGAGCGCCTGCGACATCAGCCGAGCCTGAAGGCCGGGAAGCGAATCGCCCATCTCGCCATCGAGCTCGGCCCGCGGGACGAGTGCCGCGACCGAATCGACCACGATGACGTCAATGCTGTTTGAGCGGATAAGCGTTTCGGCGATCTCAAGCGCCTGCTCGCCCGAGTCCGGCTGCGAGATCAGAAGGTCGTCGATGTTCACACCGAGCTTGCCGGCATATTCCGGATCCATCGCGTGTTCGGCATCGATGTAAGCGGCAATTCCGCCGGCCTTTTGGGCAGACGCCACGACCTGCAATGCCAGCGTCGTCTTACCCGAACTTTCAGGGCCGTAGATCTCAATGATGCGTCCTCGCGGCACGCCGCCGACGCCGATCGCGGCGTCGAGGCTGAGGCAATTTGTTGAGATCGCCCCGGCTTCCTCGTGCGGGCGTTCTCCGAGCCGCATTATCGAGCCCTTTCCGAATTTCTTTTCGATCTGCAGAAGGGCAGATTCAATGGCCTTGCTTTTATCGATGCTCATTTATTTTTGGTTCTCCAGAAGATGGGATTTCCGATACTTTACTTATACTCGAAGGAATTTCCAAATCTCCCAGAGCGTATCACGGATGAAACACATACGCAACGCTGGAAAGTCGTTCTCGCAGCGTTTAAACGGCAGGTATTTTCGGTTCCCGAACGTAGCGTGCATTTGAGCAGCACTCGCTTTGTCCTATAATGATGCTCATCGTATAACGCGGCAGGTTTTGCGGGTCACTTCCTGCCAACGACCGAAACCATGAACTTTTCCAGCCCGATCGGCCAAACGCTCGACGGCAAATACAACATCGAACGCGAACTGGGCCGCGGCGGGATGGGAACCGTCTATCTTGCGACCCATCTCGGCACCGAACGCCCGGTCGCGGTCAAGATAATCGCGCCGCAATTCATGCAGCGGCCAGAGTTCGTGGAGCGCTTTCGCCGCGAGGCCCGAGCGGCCGGCCGGCTGCGTCACCCGAACGTCGTCGATGTCACCGACTTCGGCTTTGCGGAAACGGACAGCGGCCGCGTCGCGTATCTGGTGATGGAGTACCTCGATGGTTGCACGCTCGGTGAGATACTCGATGAAGAAAAGAATCTGCCCGTCAGTTGGACGCTCGATATTCTCGAGCAGGTTTGTTCGGCCGTCCACGAGGCACATCAGCAGGGCATAATCCACCGCGACCTCAAGCCCGACAATATTTGGCTCGAGCCGAACCAACGTGGCGGCTACACGGTCAAAGTTCTCGATTTTGGCATCGCCAAGCTTGATTCGGCCGGGCTTATCGATCATTCCGCAGAGCCGCCGCGGCCGGGCGGTGCGGCGACAATGGCCGCCGGCTCGGCAAGCACATTCGCCGGCGACGAAGGCTCGACCGCCATCCACGACAGCATTTCGCCGACGCAGATCGTCGAAGCTCAGACATTGATTCAGGCCGCAGACGGACCAAAGATCGACAGGGCGTCCCGCCAAACGGTGAACATCGCCGCGGAACAAGATCAGGATGGCGTCGGGACAAAAATTCTCGAAAATGGCGACGGCGGGCCGACCGCCGAAACGACGCCGCAAAAGTCGACCGCGGAACTCACTCGCGTCGGTGCCGTGCTCGGAACGCCGCTCTTTATGTCGCCGGAGCAGTGCCGCGGGCAAAGGCTCGACGCACGCTCGGATGTTTACAGCATCGGCGTCATTGCGTATCAGATGCTCTCGGGCGAGCCGCCGTTCAAGGGCGATTTCACCGAAGTAATGGCATCGCACCGCGATACGCCGCCGCCGCCGCTTAAGGTCCGCAAGGTCCGCCGCAAGCTTCGCCGGGTGATAATGTCCGCGCTCGAAAAAGACCCCGAGCTACGGCCGAATTCAGCAGCGTCATTTGCGACCATTCTCCGTTCGCGGAGTGAGGGAATCGGCGGACTTATCCGGCGGGCCGTGATCATCTATTCAGAACACCTCGGCAAGTTCCTCGCTCTCTCGACGCTCTTCTACATTCCGATGATGCTCTTGACGTTCGCCATCGTCACGGTGACCGTCCTCAAGGCGACCGACCAAATGGCCGAGACACCCGCGAACATCACGAGCGGAGTGCTTCAGGTCGCACTTTTTGTCGTTACGGTTTTCACGGCCTACCTCATTATCGGAACGAATACCTGGATCGTCAGTCATTCCATCGCCGTTCCGCTTAGGCCGATCAGGGTCCGCTCCGCGCTTCGCGAGGTCAATAAGCGCCGCGGCCGACTGCTTGGCACAGGAATGCTTTCGACGATGCTCCAGCTGGCCATCGGAGCTATTACGTGCGGCGTAGGTTTTCTTGTCACGAGCGTTTTGTGGGCGTTGGTCGGTCCGGTCGTGATGATGGAAAACCTTCGCGGATGGACGGCGATCAAGCGTTCGAGCCAGCTGGTCAGGCGTTCGCTTGGCACGACCGTCGCCGCTATTTTCATCATGTTTCTCGTCCCGGCGATCGTTGCGGGTTCGCTCTCGTTCGTTATCAACATAACCGCCGTCGCGGTCGAAAAATCTGCCAGCAACGTGGTCGTAAACGAGACCACCGATGGCTCGGACACCCAGGTCGTCGGCGATGCGAAGATCGACCCCGCGACCGGCGAGCGCGATGGCCAGGTGACGATCAAGACCGGAAATCAGCCGGCGATCCGCTTCGTCAACATGGACCGCGACACCCGCAAGCGGATCACCAACGCGCTTCTCGAGAGCCTTCTTCAGATCTTGCTCATCCCCATTCAACTCGTGATGACGTCGTTTACGGCCATCATCGCTGCTTTGCTTTTCATCAAAACCCGACAAGCGGGCGGCGAGCCGATCTCAGATCTCCTCACGCAATTTGAAGATACCGACGGGCCGAAAAAGAAGTGGCAGGAGCGGGTCCGACAGCGACTGCTTCAATCGGGCCGCATCTCCGGAAGCAGCAAGTCTTAGCGATGTCGAAGTTTTTCTCATGCTTGATATTGCCCGTGCTCGCGGCGGCAGTTTTGATCGCCACGGCGAGCGGGCAGGGAAGTGTGCGGGAGTTCCCACTCGCGGCGGGTCAAACGCTTTCGGTTGCGAATCCGCGTGGGCGGGTCGAGGCACGGACCGATGCGTCGCTTACCGTTTCGGGCCGGCTTGAGCTTACGTCCGAAGCCGGTATTTCCGACGGAGTCGCGCAGATCGCGGCCAATTCGATCACCATCCCCGCAACCGTCCGCGACCGCATCGACATCGTGCTCGTGCTTCCCGAGCGCACCTCGCTCCGCATCACGACCACCGACGGCGAGATCCTTGCCGAAGGCAATTTTCTCAAGCTCGAGGCACGCACCGAGACCGGCACCATCGCCGTTGACCTCCCCGAAGATCAGCTTGAATATTCGCTGCTCTGGACCGAATCGCGGCCGCGTTATGTTGCCGATTTCAAGCTCGAGCCGATGCGCGAACGCTCGCGTGGCCGCTTCGTGATTAAAGGTAAACACGCCGCTCCTGAAGGTTCCGCCGACCGCTCGGCGACGCTTTCGGCCCAGACGGCCCGCGGCATTATCGTGCTCAATGTGCCGCCAAACGAGGTCCCGGCCGACCTCCGCGAGCGAACGCTGACCGACGCCGCAAAGGGAATGATCCGCAGCGGCGACAGCATTCTGATGGAAGCGATCAGGCGAGCCGCCCCGAAGTATTACGGCGATTACGCCCGATCGCTTCCGCCCTTTCGTCGCGAGCCCGGCCTTCGCGACGGCACTTCCGCTGTTAGCTTTTCGGGCCCCGGGCTTCGGCGTGCGACCGTCGCTGTGACCGACGCGAACGACCGTGCGATCGCCGACATTCGCCCCGAGGAGTTTGAGATAACCGAGGCCGGCCGGCCGCTTGAGCCGATCTCCGTCGCGAGGGTCGAGTCGCCGGTCAATCTGATCTTGCTTCTGGATGTTTCGGGCAGCGTCGAGGGCTACGTCAATTTCATCCGCCGCACGGCGAGGGCATTTATCGCGACGGTCGATCCGCGCGACCGCGTGGCGATCGTCATCTTTGCCGACGACGTAAAAACGCTTGTCACATTTACGAACGACAAGGCAAAGCTCTCCGAAAGCCTTGATACATTCGACGCCGGGGGAGCGACCGCCTTTTACGACGCCGTCGGCTACACCATCGCCGAGACGCTCCGCCCCATCCGCGGCGAGCGGACGGCGATCGTGATCCTGACCGATGGCGACGACAATCGCTCTTTTCTGCCCTTTGATCCGCTCGTCTCGGCCATCGGCGAAAGCGGCGCGCTCATCTATCCGCTCTACATTCCCTCGGCGCTTGTCGCCGCCGCTGAGTCCGCTCCAGACCGCCGTGCAGATCCGCTCCGGGCACGCTACTTTGGGCTTTCAAAGCGGGCCGAGGGCGAAGGCGAGCGGCTCGCCAAGGCCTCGGGCGGCGTCTATTACCCCATCTCTCAGGTCGCCGAGATCGACCGCGCATACGAGGACATCGCCAGCCAACTCCGCGCCGCCTATGACATCACATACCGCTCCGAACTCTCCGAGCCCGACCCCAACCGCCCCTCGCCCCGCCTCCGCATCCGCGTAACCCGCCCCAACGCCCAAGTCCGCATCGACCGGGTAACCGTGCCCTAAGTTGCGAAAGTTGCGAAGTTGCGAAGTTTCGGAGTTGCAGAGTTTCGGAGTTTCGGAGTTGCGAAGTTGCGGAGTTGCAGAGTTGCGGAGGTTGAAATTCCAAATTCCAGACTCCAGATTCCGCATTCATCATTCCGAATTCCGCATTCAA
Organism: Acidobacteriota bacterium; assembly: GCA_016716435.1. NCBI lineage: Bacteria > Pseudomonadati > Acidobacteriota > Acidobacteriota bacterium. Next base: position 641,213 of record JADJWI010000008.1, read on the forward strand.
CTTGTCCCGGCTTTAGCCGGCCGTTCAGAGTGCGGGCTTTAGTCCGTCGTTTGGAGTTCCACCTTTAGGTGGCCTACCCGAGTCGTCGAAGACGACGCCATTGATGTAGCCCACATCGCAAGATGTGGGTCACAGCCACAACCAACCGAGAACCGTCGAAGACGGTGGCATTTGCACACAGACATCTGGATTCTGGAATTCCCATTCCTCATGACACCCCTGCTAAAATTCCCAATAAGCCAACCGCCGCCGGTCCCGGAGCATCTTTGAAGGTTAGAATTGTCCAACATCGCCACGACGCAGCCGTTCGCCGGTCAAAGGACGACCCGTCGTTCAACGATATGGCAACCAGAGTGATCACGGAAGGCTAGAATGATCAATATGAAAGACGGGACCCCAATTGGCTCATAATAAGCTAGGAAAAATGGAAATGAATAAACGATTGACGGTGCTCTTTCTGGTCACGTTCTTTTCGGTCGCTTGTTCGGCTCAGCATCCTCCGAGCAATGACGACGACATCATCCGAATGGGACCCAATGAAAGAGCCGATCTTGTCTTGTTCTTCAAGAAGGGCACGGACTGGAAGGAGATTCTCGAATTTAATCGTTCCGTGATCGGAATTCCGAATGAAACCGGCAGCGGATTCCAGTCCCTCCCTGGAATGATGAGTGTAATAAAGATCCAGATCTACGGATTTGAGGGAGAGGCGATCAATTTCAAGCCGAATGCCACAGATGAAGAGAAAACCTTCCTAAAGAAAAGGGTGGAGGAATCACCACTGGTTTACAAGGTGTATGAAAACGTCATTCCAGAGGCGATAAATGACCTTCACGAGAATAGCGACAATAAGCCGCAATATCGCAGGCCTGAGCCCGCTTCCGCCCAGGACCAATAGTCGGATCTGAAATAATCTATGTTGGAGAAGCAAGACTAAGACAATGAAAAAGATGCCTCAATTGATAGTGATGACCGTTGTTTGCTTTATTGTCTTTTACTTTCCTGTCTCTACTGCGGGGCAGGAAATAAAGGATTGCAAGTCTAAAATGAAGCACTTGATTCGCCAAAGTCCAAACATTGTCGTCGCAGAAGTGACCAAAGTTTATGAGGCGCCGGGAAGTTGGAGTTCAAGCTCCATTTTCAGCTACCAGAGGGTACTTTATAAAGCCGGAAAATCTATAAAAGGAGCAAGGGTACCTGAGACCCTACTCGTGCATCACGCCGTCATTGAAAATTCACCATTGGTTGACCGAACAGGAGGGCGGTTGTCTCCTAGTCTGTTTGTTGCGGGATCCCGTTTCATACTCTTTCTCATTCCAAATGAACATCTCGAGAATCCCAACAAACCAAAGATGAAAAATTATCTTGTAACTGACTCCGATTGTGGTGTTGTAAAATACAGCGACGAAGTTATGGATGCGATTAACGAACTGATCTCTTCAGGTAATTTATAAACCCACCGCAAAGAAATGACAGACGAAATAAAGGACAATCTCTAACTCTGCAACCCGCCCCTTCCATATCATCCATATCTCCCGTTTCTCACGGATCACCATAGCTTTCCGGTTCAGGACTAAGGAAAATGGTTAACAGTAATGGCGGGGATCTTACATCATCTCCGCGATGAGGGAATCTATCAACGCGGAGAACTCAGGGATCGCTGAGGCTCTTTGGTTGTGATCGGTTGTTTTAGTTCATTAGCTGTTAGCCATTAGCTCTAAGCCGTTAGCCGGCAATCAAGTTGCAATGACCCTTCATCAGTAGCCAGTAGCCAGTAGTCAGTAGTCAATAGCCAGAAGCCAGAAGCCAGAAGTGAGAAGTCAGAAGTCAGAAGTCAGAAGCCAGAAGTCAGAAGCCAGAAGCCAGAAGCCAGAAGTCAGAAGTCAGAAGTCAGAATCCAGAATGCTCATGCAAATTCCCGAGACGAAAAACCAAAGACCAAAGACCAAAGTCCAAAGACCAAAGACCCAAGCCCGACCCGCGTGTCCCAGATGTTCCAGATGTTCCAAATGTCCCAAGCGTCCCAGATGTTCGCGGCGTTTCCGCGAACGCGCGATGCCCACAAAAAACAGAACACGCCCAATCCGGAATCTGGAATCTGGAATCTGGTATCCGGAATCTGGAATCTGGAATCTGGAATCTGAAATGTCCCCCAAGTTGTTGCCGGGCGGGAAATTTGCTTAAATGCTCGTTTGCGAGAAATAAGGAATTAGCGACTATGAGCAACGTATTTATTGATTCTCTGGCGGTGCATACTGAGGCCGAGTGGCTGGCGGCGGTGGCGTCGCTTGCGGCAGACATTCACGCGGTTGACCGCGACGCGACCGAGATCTGGTTTCGGTTCTATCCGCTCGATCTGGTGCGGTATCTGGAAGCGGCCGAGGACGCCGAGGAAGCGAAGAAAGGCATCGCGATGCAGGGCAATTTTGGCCTCGAGGACAAGATCGACACCTCGCACCGGTTTCTTTACGGGCACCGCTTCTGGCCGCAGGTAAGGGCGGCGGTCGCGGCGCGTGCCGAGGGTGATGCAGCGGGAGCAATCGCCGATGAGATCCGCGGCATCGCCAAGCAGGTCGCCGCCGATGCAAAGTCGAAAGAGAGCCTGACGCTCGGCATCGCCGCCGTTGGGTTGATGACACTTGTGCAGGTTGGGCCTGAGGCTTTCAAGGCGGCGTCCGGAGTTGCGGCCAAGCCCTCGGGGCTGATGGCGAAGTCGCCGGACGCGATAGTCGACTCGCGTGCGAAAGATGATTCGCAGGGCCTGCTCGGCTTCCTCAAAACCATCGATAAGGAATTCTCGGTCGTCCGCGATGAATACACCGGCGGGCGGTTCAAGGTGATCAACGACGAAGAGATCGCCTCGGCCTCGCAGAAAGACCACTCGCAGGATTGGCAGTCGGTGGACGAACGCTGCTGGGACGGCCCGGTGCCGATCGAATGCACAGCGGCATCGTGCGGAACCTGTTGGGTCGGCGTGCTCGGCGGTGCCGAAAAGCTCAGCGAGCCCTCGGTCCGCGAGCGAAAAGCAATGCGGGTCTTCGGCTATGACCAGCCCGAGGGCGAACGGCCGTTCATCCGCCTTGCATGCCAGGCAAAAGCAGCCGGCAACGTGACCATTGTCGTCCCGCCGTGGAATGCGGTCTTTGGCAAAAAGGTGCGGCACAACGTCGAGGACTCCGAGCTCGAACCCGTGACCACCTCGGCAAAACGGCTCCGCGACACGATCAACTCAGCCGTCTCGGGCGACTAGGTTGCTAGACGTACTCTTCGTCCGCGTAGCACCAACCCCAGCTCTCGCCCGGCTCGAGCGAGGCGATCAGCGGGTGGCCGGCCGAATGAAAATGGGCCGAGGCATGCTTGTTCTTTGAGGTATCGCAACATCCCGTGTGGCCGCAGGTAAGGCAAATGCGAAGATGCACCCACGTTTCTCCCATCGCGATGCACTCCTCGCAGCCGGCCGCACTCGGGAAGACAGGCCGGATCATCTCAACGTGCTCGCAGACCGAAGCATCGACGTTTGAGAGGTATGAAAACGGAGTTTCGGTGTCGATGCGTCGGGGCGAAACGGGGAGCGAAGCAAACCCGACCGGCAAGCTCTGAACTCCCGTCCCGGCCGATGCAGCAAGAGTATTCTCCGCTCTGAACGTCGCGGCATTCCGGGCAAAAGCCTCGGTCGAACCTTCGAGCAGCAGTTCGTCGCCCGCGAGCAGAATGAAGTCCGGTCCGAGCTTTTCAAAGGTCTCCGAAGCACGGGTCGCCTTTCGGACGATCAGCCCGCTCTCGCCCGAGAGTTCTGCATCCGTGATCGAAAGTCCTGCGATCGCCGAACCTTCCCGGACGGTAACCGTTCGCGAATCAAAGCAGCCCTCGCCGGTCTCACAGGCAAATTCGGAGTCCTGCATTCGGACCGTTTCTGCCATCAGGGCAGCGTAGCCGTCACGGCGTGCGAGGTCTTCTAACCGGTCGATCTCTTCCGCCGCGACGCGGTACTCACGGAGCACCTCTCCAAAGAGTTGAACGATCGATTCGAACTCCTCGGAAATCACCTCGTCCGCACCGGCGGCGATCAAGTGCTCGGCATCGGCAGAATATCGCGTGCGAACGACGATGCGGAGAGTCGGATTCAGTTGGCGGGTGACGGAGACGATCTTATGTGCTGTCGCGGGGTTATCATCGGCAATAACGACGATCTTCGCCCGTTCGATCCCGACGTGCCGGAGCAGAAATGGCCGCGAGGCATCACCGCGAATAACGGGAAGCCCTTCGGATTCAGCCTCGTTGGCACCGGTCGGGCTCAGCGTGGTGATCACGTATGGGATGCCCGAACCCGCCACGACGCGAACAAGCGAACGGGCCGCCGGTCCATAGCCCGCGACGATGAGGTGATCTTCCAGATCGATCGGGTGCTCAGCCTGTTCGTCTTCGGTCTCCGGAGAGTCCGGCACCCTATCGAGATTTGCCGAGAACCGGGCCGATGCCTTGCCTCCGAGGCTCATCAGCAGCGGCGTCGCCACCATAAGGCCGACAGTTGCGGCGATGAAGGTCTGCGAACCCGTTTCGGCCGCTCCGGCGGGGAACAGCCCGGCTTCGCGGCCTGCCCGCTCCAGAACGAACGAGAACTCGCCGATCTGAGCTAGCGTAAGTGCAGACGCGGCGGCGATCGGACCCGAATAGCCGAGTGCCTTAACGCTGATCCAGGTCGTCGCAACTTTGATGATCAAAACAGCAACGATCACACCAACCACCAACGGAAGGTTCGCAAGGAGAAACGAAAGGTCAAGCAGCATCCCGACCGAGATGAAAAAGGTAGCGGAGAAAAGTATCTGGAGCGGAAGCGTTTCGCTCAAAGCATGTTGGGAGAATCGACTCTCGCTTACCATCAGCCCGGCGAGAAATGCACCGAGCGAGAGGCTCACGCCCGCGAGGCTTGTGAGATACGCAGTGCCGAAACAGATAGCGATAACGGTAAGGAGAAATAGCTCCGGCGAGCAGGTCAAGGCGACGGACTCGAGGATTTTCGGCATTATCCGGCGGGCAACGACTAGCACAAGCAGGATGATGCCGATAGCGGTCCCAAGTGCGGTCGCGATCTGCCCAACCCCGCCATCGCTTCCGCCTGCGAGCACCGGTACAAGAAGCACCATGACGACGATGGCGAGATCCTGGAAGATCAGGAGGCCGAGAGCTACCTGGCCGGGTTCCGAATTTGTTTCGCCCTTGTCGGCGAGCAGCTTGAGCACGATCGCGGTCGAGCTTAGAGCAACAAGCATTCCCGTAAAGATCGCAGCAGGCACGCTAACCCCAAAGGTATACAGGATCCCGGCAACTACCGCGATGGTCGCACCGACCTGCAGGGTGCCTCCGCCGAATATGAGTTTTTGGATGCGAGCTAGTTTTTCGAGGCTGAACTCGATACCGATAGTAAAGAGTAAGAGAATGACGCCGATCTCTGCAGTTGCATCAACAAGCTCGCGGTCTTTCACAAGCCCCAGAGCATATGGGCCGATGAAGACTCCCGCGACCAGGAACCCGACGATCGGTACAAGTCGGAGACGGAAACAAATGTATGCGATCAGAGCGCCCGCGACGATCAATGCAACGGTCTCTGTCAGGAATTGCGGGACGGCTCCCGCGGCGAGAACAGGTTCGATGTACATAGTATCCCTGCGGCCCGAAAGGCCGGATCAATAAATGCGAGGGTTTCCCCCCTTTGCTCTTGTCAACGAATTAAGTAAAAATCCCATTTTACCGAGCGAAGTGCAAGAAAGGTGTTAAATGCCCGGATCAAAGACCGAACAGTTCAATCCCGTTTTGCTGGTTGTGATCGCGGTTCTGCTGTGGAGCACCGGCGGCCTTTTCATAAAGCTGACGACGCTCGATGCGTTTTCGGTCAATATGGGCCGGTCGCTATTTGCGGCGGTCGTCGTCGCGGCGTTCACCTATAGAAAGGGCCTCAAGCTTGACCGCTACACGCTCTTCGCGTCGTTCCTTTACGCGGCGACGCTTACGTCATTCGTTTACGCTACCAAGAACACGACCGCGGCGAATGCGATCTTCCTGCAGTACACGGCCCCGATCTACGTTCTCGTTCTCGCACCGTTCTTGATCCGCGAGAGCTTCCACGTTCGCGACCTGGTTACAGTGCTGCTCTGCATCGCGGGAATGTCGCTCTTCTTTCTTGATAATGCAACTTCGGCGACGGCTCCGGACCCATTCTCCGGTAATATCGCGGGCCTCATTTCGGGCGTCTGTTTCGGGCTTTACTTCATCTTTCTGCGGCACCCGAAGTCCGTACAAAGAAACCCGGCGGTCTCGGTATTTTACGGCAACCTGATCATCGTTTTGGTGATGCTCCCGCTCATCGCCCAATCGCCACCGGCAGCGATCACCACCAACGACCTTCTCGCCATCGCGTTTCTCGGGATCTTCCAGATCGGCATCGCGTATATTCTTTTCACAAAGGGAGTTGCGGCGGGTGTTCGGCCTCTTGATGCGAGCATCATTGGCTTTATCGAGCCACTGATAAATCCGATCTGGGTGCTGCTTTTTGTTGGCGAGATACCGACCATCTGGGCCGTGATCGGCGGAGCGGTCATCATCACAGCCGTTGCCGTTCATACCATCCGCCAATACACCCGAAAAGCCGTCTCGGCCGAGGCTTGATGCTGCCCGGAGTGCGAAACCCCGAAACCGCTCCAAAGTGTTGCCCGAAAGTTAACTTTTGACCTTATCTTGTGATAATCTTTCGAAATACTTCCAAAAGCGGCCGGTTATTGACCGTTTAGATTTTAGACCTGAAGATTTAACAACGAATTAAGATCAAGAGAGCTAAATTTATGGCTAATTACACGATTCCCGAGAATATCAAGAATGAAGAACTCCGCCGTTGGGTTACCGACATGGCGGAGCTTTGCGAACCCGATGCGGTCTATCTCTGCGATGGCTCGCAGGAAGAATACGACCGGCTATGCGATGAAATGGTCGCGGCCGGGACATTCATCCGGCTCAACCAGGAGAAGCGGCCGAACAGTTTTCTGGCACGCTCGCACCCTTCGGACGTCGCCCGCGTTGAGGACCGCACCTACATCTGCTCGCTTTCGAAAGGCGATGCCGGCCCGACCAATAACTGGATGGCCCCGAAGGAAATGAAGGCGATCCTTACGCCGAAGTTCCGCGGTTCGATGCGTGGCCGGACGATGTACGTCATCCCGTTCTGCATGGGCCCGATCGGTTCGCCGATCTCGCAGTTTGGCGTCCAGGTGACCGATTCGCCCTATGTCGTCGTCAATATGAAGATCATGACGCGAATGGGCACCAAGGCTCTTGAAGCTCTGGGAGATGGCGAATTTGTGCATTGTCTCCACTCGGTCGGTATGCCGCTCGCGGAAGGCCAGCAGGATGTGCCGTGGCCGTGCTCGCCCGATCCAAAGGACAAATACATTGTCCATTTCCCGGAAGAGCGTTCGATCATCTCATACGGCTCGGGATACGGCGGAAACGCCCTTCTCGGCAAGAAGTGCCTCGCTCTTCGCATCGCCTCGACGCTTGGCCGCGAGCAAGGATGGCTTGCTGAGCATATGCTGATCGTCGGCGTAAAATCGCCGGACGGCCGCAAGGATTACGTTTGTGCGGCGTTCCCGTCTGCCTGCGGAAAGACCAATTTCGCGATGCTCATTCCGCCGAAGGAATTCCGCGAAGAAGGTTGGGAAGTGACGACCGTTGGCGACGACATCGCCTGGATCAAGCCCGATGAACACGGCAAGCTTCATGCAATCAACCCCGAAGCCGGATTCTTCGGTGTCGCTCCGGGAACGAGCTATGACTCGAACCCGAACGCGATGGAGTCGATCAAGGAAAACACGATCTTTACTAATGTAGCCTTGACTGACGACGGCGACATCTGGTGGGAAGGCATGGACGGCGACGCTCCGGCACACGCCATCGATTGGCAGGGCAATGACTGGACGCCTGCGAGCGAAAAGCCCGCCGCTCACCCGAACGCACGTTTCACAGCACCGATAACACAGTGCCCGGTGGTTGACGAGCACTTTGACAACCCCAAGGGCGTGCCGGTCTCGGCATTCATCTTCGGTGGCCGCCGCAATACGGTCGTGCCGCTCATTCAGCAGTCGTTCAATTGGGCATTCGGCGTTTACATGGCTGCTACGATGGGCTCGGAGATGACAGCAGCCGCCTTTGGAAACATCGGTGAGGTCCGCCGCGATCCTTTTGCCATGCTGCCCTTCGCTGGTTATCACATGGGCGAATACTTCTCGCACTGGCTTGACCTCGGCCGCAAGATCCCGGAGCCGCCGCGTATCTTCTCGGTCAATTGGTTCCGCAAGGACGAGAACGGCAAGTTCCTTTGGCCTGGATTTGGCGAGAACTTCCGCGTCCTGAAGTGGATCGTCGAGCGTTCGCACGGCAAGTCGAAGGGCACCGAGACACCGCTCGGCTGGATGCCGCGTTACCAGGACATGGACTGGCGTGGGCTTGATTTCACTCGCGACCAATGGAACACGGTTATGAAGCTCGACCGCGATATGTGGATCAAGGAAATATCGACCCACGACGACCTCTTCTTCAAGCTCTACGACCGCCTCCCGAAGGAGATGACCTTCATCCGCGAATTGCTCGTCTCGAACCTCTGGCGTTCGCCGGAGCTCGGGCTTGCAACCCCGCGTCCGGAGGAAGAGCTTCCGACCAAGGCAGTGGCCAAGGGCGAATAGCCGCCGGTTACAAACAAACGAAAGACGCGAGGTGCAGCAACGCCTCGCGTTTTTCTTTCCCGCCCTCCACCTCCGCCGCCAAAGGCGCCAGCCGGCTGCTGACTAACAGTTATGGTGCTGGAAAGTGTTAAAGGGCTTGAAGTGTTTTTGTTCTACCGCCGCTTTGCCGGGATAAACCAGTATTCGGTCTCCCACAACCAATACTCTTTCCGATGTACGTAGTAAAAGCTGATCCGGTCGGCCGGGAGTTTTGTGTAGCGTTCAAATGTTTCCCGGACGTCCTTGGCCGTCTGAAGCCGGGAGCTTACTGTTGGCCCGACGATTACCACCCTCGCCATCGACCCGGGATTGTCCAGAATAAGCTTTGCAAAAAGATCAAGTGAGAACGTAGGGCAAATGGTTTCTGAATGTTCTCCACCATACCTGAATGGTTTGGTCAGGTCCGGTTCCGGAAGGGCAATGGGCTTAAACGCGGGAGCGTCTGCCCCAAGAGGCACCCGCCAAAATTGGTTTTCCGAACCCATCTCGTTGCCGACAAGCACAATGGAGATCCGTTCGCGATCAAATCGCCTCGTGAAGATACTCGCCTCAACCATCCTCTGAAATGCTCTCGGATTTCGATTCGCTTCAGAGATCAGGACATAACCTCTGTCACCGGGGTTATTCTGCAGCTCCACAATAAAGGCGTCCAGACGAGCCAAAAGGTCACCGCACTGCACATCCCCAAACTCATCGAACAAAACTGCCTTAGGCGTTTCCTGCCCGAGCGTCGACCCGAATAGCGATACGGCAATGATCAAAACGAAAGCAAAACGCCGCACCAGATCAGCACGCGGTTTGAGGACGTCAATAAAATACTGACCAGAAAACACAGCCCGATTATACCATTCAACTCTGATCGAACAGGAAAATGTGTCTGCACCTGTTCGGATCGGTGCTGAGGCCGTGACTCCAAAACCGCTACACGAACTTCCTCCTTTTTGATCGGATTTCAAAGCAGCCAAAAGCTCTCGCCGGGTTCTGACCCAAATGATGAATGATGAATTTGGAGTCTGGAATCCGAATGCGGAAGCCCGCACGTAAGTAAGGGCGGTTCATCCGACTTGAATTTCACCCGTCCGTCAATCACACAGGCGGAAACCCGACCCGTAGGGAGGGTGTCTGTTAAAAGGAGAAAGGAGAAAGGAGAAAGGAGAAAGGAGAAAGGAGAAAGGAGAAAGGAGAAAGGAAAAGGGATAGAGTAGAACAGAATACCGTTTTCTTGTTTTCTGCTTTCGTGGTTCGAAGAACGATTTGATGGGCCGATGCCACCGTCTTCGACGACTTCGGTGGGCTGCATCGGATGTAAAGCTTTTGCTGACGCGCGGGCTTCCGCATTTGGTCACGCCTAAACGCGTAACTCTTACGGCCGGCTAAGGCCGGGACTCAAAACGACGGGCTGAAGCCGGGACTCGAAACCTTCTACCACCCCGTCCGCCGAAGCGGCGTCCACCCCTCCTAATCAAGGAGGGGAGCTTTCGGAATCCGGAATCTGGAATTACAAACTTCGCAACTTTCGAAACTTCGCAACTCGGTAACTCTGCAACTCTGCAACTTTCGCAACTTCGCAACTATCCAGAACTTCCATATCATCCATATCTTCCATATCTCACGCATCGCCGTTCACTTTGGGTTTAGGGCCTAGGAGAATGGACAGCGGAGGAAAGTGAGCGGTGAGCAGAGGCCGAATATTTGTAGCGATCAGCTCTAAGCCATTAGCCGTTAGCTGTTAGCCGGAGACCCAAGACCGAAGACGAAAGTCCATTTTTAACCAATTTACAATGGTTCAATTAACAATTGACAGTTCGGAAAGTTGCCAAAGCTCGAAAACCACGTTCCGAGCGGCTAATGCCCAAAAACCGAAGGCCGTTTCACGCGTTTCAAGTGTTTCAGGCGATTCACTTCTTTCATCCGTTTCAAATGTTTCAGAAACATATGCCTCTTTTTAGAAATGAAACACCTCGCGATCGGGACCCCGAACTCCGGGTGCAGTGGCACAAGCCCGCTAGGCGGACATGTGCGGCGACACAGCACGAAAAAAGGCCCCGCGGAGCGTGTCCGCGAGGCCCTCTGTATGCTTTTTATGCTTTTTGTTACCTCCTATTTGGTATTTCCGACCGTGTCGATCGGTGCACCGGTGCGGTTCGGCCCGACGTTGGTCAGGTAGATGCCGCCCCAGCTAAACTCTTCGTTGCCCATTGTTGCCGTTATCGCCAGCATATTGCCGCGGAAAGCTTCGCGTTCGAGGCCAAATCCGGTGATGGGCAGCGTTCCGCGATAGTATTCGGGGATGCCCGGGTCGATCAAAGCTCCGTCCATTCCGGTCTCGATGATCATCCGGAGCGGGTCGCCAACCATCGGGTTTACCATATAGAGGCCGTCCGTCGGGTTGATGTATTCCTTATTACCGGTCAGCTCCGAAATGCGGCCCTTGAAGACCACCCATCCGTTGTCGCCGGCGACGAATGCGGTCGAACGCCATCGCGGCGGTTCGGCATCCGGTTCATCGGGAGCGGGAACGTGGCCCGAGTAGGTCCAGTAAACGAAGTCCTTGATGTAGCCGGTGTTGTCGGCGGCAAGGTAACCCATTTGGGTCCAAAGGTCGTAAACGAAGATGCCCTGATTGACGGGCACGGTGCCGTATTGATACCAGCTGTTTGTGTTCGGATCGAACATGCTCTTCGGGTCATTTCCGTTGCAGTAGTTGCGGATGTCGGCGTTGCCATCGACCGGGCAATTGAGGCGGATGGTGTTCCATTCGTCGCCCCAGGCAGCCCAGAAGTAAACGAAGCGGCCGTCAAATCCAAGAGCTTCGCCGATGCGTGTCAGAGGCGGCATCTTGGTCCCGTTGACCGGTTGCCCGATCTCAACTATGGGAACCAGATCTGCGTTCGCCTTGATGTAGGCATAGTAGATTCCGCCGGCGTGCGGGTCGGCCTCATTATCAAGCCCGAGGAAGACAACCTTATCGCCGAAGGCCGAAGGCGGGGATGTGGACTCAAAGACCGCCGGTGCGAATGCCGAAGGCGGCATTCCGGGGATCTCGGTATCCGAGCTCGCGATCATTTCGACACTGGCGAAACCGCCAGCCTGCGAACTGGCGAGCCTGCGGAAGAAGATGCCGGTCTTTCCGATGCCATCAACGGTGTAGTTGGCCTTAAAGACGATGTCACCGTCGTCAGTTATCGAAGGAGCTCCCGGGAATACGTCAAACATCAATTGCTTGAAGCCGGGAACGCCGTAGAACTCGAAATCGGGGATGCCACCGAGCTTCGAAGCTCCAGTAACGAGCTGGTCGGTGCCAAATTTTACGTAAATGCCGTTCGTTCCGGCTCGGGTTTCGCTTCCATCCGGAAGGATGTAGCGATAAACCGGCTGGTGCAGGCCGAGAGTTGCCATCAGAATCGTGTTCGGGGCGATCCGCGGAAATGCCGAGAATTCGCGGAACTTGCTGTTCAAATTGTTCGGGTAAGGAACCTCTGTTTGAAGGTCGGCGATCGTAACGATCGGCGAGTTCAGCGAGGTCCGGTAATAGATGCCGGTCGCACGCTGTCCGCCGGTGCTGCGTGCCCTGAAAACGACAGTGCCGTCAAAGTTTACCGACGGCTGGCCATAGCTGCTGAATTTCGTGTTGCCCGTTCCCGGGATCGTGTAGCCATTGTTAGCTACGGTCTGCCATTGGAAGAACCGTGTGCCCGGTTCGTCGGCTTCAATGGCCGGTGCGGGCAGTTCGGCTACCTTAAATGTCTTTTGTCCTCTTTCTTGTCCAAGGGAGAATCCAAATATCAACGTCATCGCCAATATCGTGCGGCCGAGGAAACAAGTGATAGATGTTAGTGTATGTGGCCTCATGGGTCCACCTCCTCGATCTGGCCAATCATAAAGCGGTCGGTCGATCATGCTTAAGCTAAAAATGTTTACAGATTGCCTGAAAACGATCTTGAGTAAACTTTCAAATATCGCTGGTGGCCAAATAGGCCATCCTGCCAATAATTAACGCACTTTGTATGCCGTTCGGCCTTTACGTGAAATGCCTGTATATAAGGGCTTTGGTGCCATATGCGGCGATTGAAATTGGAGAGTTCGGGGAAATCTACGCACCTGTGTGCGAGGAAATCAGCGGTTCAATTTTGACTCGGGTTAGGGTACAATCTCAGCAAGCGGAAATAGGCAAACAATTTCGAGAATTGGGAATCTAAAAATACGAAATATGAACGACTACACCACTACATTTGGTCAATCGGCGGCGGAGGCCCTACCGGCCCACCGTGCACAGTTTATCCGCAAGACGTATATGCTGCTTGCGGCGGCAATTTTGGCGTTCGTCGTGGTCGAAACGGCGTTGTTTATGACGGGAGCGGCCTACGCAATCGTTTCTGTAATGTTCATGGGCGGGAGCATGGGCTGGTTGGTCGTGCTCGGATTGTTCATGGCGGTCTCTTATCTGGCTAACCGTTGGGCGATGTCAGATACGTCAACGGCGATGCAATATTTCGGGCTCGGGATATTCATTATCGCTGAGGCAGTGATCTTTGTCCCGATGATCTTTATCGCGGCGACATACTCTGATGCTTCGGTCATTCCGAAGGCGGGCATCGTAACGCTCGGGCTTTTCCTAGGCATTACGGCGACGGTCTTCTTGACGCGGGCTGATTTCTCGTGGCTCGGTCCGATCGTGGCCATCGGCGGCTTTGCGGCATTGGGCTTTATCGTAGCGAGTGCGATTTTCGGCTTCTCGCTCGGAAGCGTCTTTGCCTTTGTGATGGTAGCTTTTGCAGGAACGGCGATCCTCTACAATACGTCGCAGGTCCTGCATCAATACAACACGAACCAGCACGTAGCTGCGGCCCTTACTCTCTTTGCCGGGATTGCACTGCTTTTCTGGTACATTCTGAGCATTTTCAGCTCACGCGACTAGGATCGCCGAGCGATTAGTCAAAATATCCCGCTGTGCTATCTTAGGTGCAGCGGGATATTTATTTTCGGAGGATACGAAATGAAGATCAGGGTAATTCTGATCGCGGCATTGCTTCTTTTGTCCACCGTAGCGGCAAGTTCGCAGACTCCGGCAGCCCCGACGACCCATCTAAAGGTCGGCGACACGGCACCGGACTTCGAACTGACCGACACGACCGGCAGCAAGATAAAGCTAAGCGATCTGAAGGGGAAAAAGAACGTCGTGCTGGCATTTTACGTGCTGGCATTTACAGGTGGCTGAACGGCCCAAATGAAAGCGTATCAGTCTGATATCGCAAAATTTGAAGCCGCAGATACACAAGTGTTTGGTATTTCGATGGACAGCTTTGCCTCGAACCGCGAATTTGCCAAACAGAACTCTCTAACCTTTCCGTTGCTCAGCGATTGGAAGCGGGAAACGACCAAAGCCTACGGGCTCTACAACGAAACCTCAGGGTACGGGAACCGCGGGACATTCGTCGTAGATAAGGACGGGAAGATAAAGCACATTGAGATCGGCCGAACGGCCATCGACCCGACCGGTGCCTTTCAGGCATGCGACCTGATCGAGCAGCGAAAAGCGGCACGGGAAGCTCAGAAGCCCTAGCGAAATGAAGGAGAAGGCCTCGCTAACGGTGGGGCCTTTTCTTATTCTTCCTCGTCGATATCTTCGAGCTTCAGGTCGCCGTTCGATTCTTTCATCAGCACTTCGATCCGGCGTTCGGCACGGACGAGCCGCTCCTTGCACTCACGCGAGAGCTTCACACCTTTCTCAAATAGCTCAAGGCTCTCCTCAAGCGGCAGGTCGCCGTCCTCAAGTTTGCGGACAATTGCTTCTAGTTGATCCAACGATTCTTCAAACGTCTTTGCCATAAGTGATCATTCAGTTGCGGCCGTGATGGTCGCTTCAAGATTTCCTTTTTCGAGCCTGATGCGGACCGAATCGCCCGGCTGAGTTTCGGCGGCATCACGGATGATGTGGCCATCGGGACGCTCGGTGATCGAATATCCGCGATGGAGAACCCGCAGCGGCGAAAGGGCGTCGAGCTGTGCCATCGTCTTTTCGAGCTTCTGCGTTCCCTTAAGTGGAGTCGTCGCAGCGGCGGTCGCTGCACGGTGTTCAAGCAGGCCAAGCCTTCGCTTGTTTTCGCCAAGCTTCGCTCCGAGGGCGACCGGCGAGAGCCGCCCGGCTACCCCACGAAGGGCATCAAGCCTTTGCCGAAGCATTCGGCTGAGAACATCCTCGCTCTGCATTAACAGCTCATCGGCACGATAACGATGTTCGCGGATTCGGGCAGGGAACTCGGCGAAGACCGGTGCCATCGCTAGCGACTGAAGGTCGGCACGAGCGGTCAGAAGTGCCGTACCGAGGGCTCGCCGGAGCTGCCCGAAGCTGTTATCAAGAACTTGAATGACCTCGCTTTCGGCACGAGCCACGATCTCAGCCGCTGCAGAAGGCGTCGGGGCACGAAGATCGGCTGCGAGGTCAGCGATGGTGAAATCGACCTCATGACCAACGGCCGAAATGACCGGGA
The DNA here is from genome assembly GCA_016716435.1 of Acidobacteriota bacterium. Taxonomy (NCBI): domain Bacteria; kingdom Pseudomonadati; phylum Acidobacteriota; species Acidobacteriota bacterium. Next base: position 656,469 of record JADJWI010000008.1, read on the forward strand.
TCGCCGACCCGCGAATCGCTCGGGCGACGACCTCTTCATTAAATGCCCAAAGGTCCTCGGCAGAGCCGCCTCCGCGACCAACGATCAGTACGTCGATGCGATTACCTTCTTCGCAACTGCGGTTGAATTCGTTCGCCGTCGCAATGCCCGCAGCGATCTGTTCGGCGGCAAATTCGCCTTGAACAAGCGTCGGGACAACGACGACGTTTACCGATCGTGCACGTCTTTTGAGCACGGTCAGGATGTCATGAAGTGCGGCACCGGTTCGCGAGGTAACGATGCCGACCTTCCTGGGAAATGGAGGAAGCGGCCGCTTGAGCGATTCATCAAAGAGGCCCTCGCGGGAAAGCTTCATCTTGATCTGTTCAAAGGCTACCGCCAACGCTCCCTCGCCGACCGGTTCGAGCGATTCGACGACTATCTGCAGTTCACCGCGGGGTTCATAGACCGCAAGACGGCCGCGGATCCGGACAAGAAGCCCATCGGAGGGCTTGAAACGAATGCGGAAGTTCTGTCCTTTGAAACACGCTGCCTTTATCAGCGAGTCGCCGTCGGTGAGTGAAAAATACCAATGGCCAGATGCGGCTGCGTGGAAGTTGGTGATCTCGCCCTCGACCCAGACCGTAGCAAAGCTCCGCTCGAGCACGGCCTTGATCTCTGAGTTCAACTCAGAGACGCTTGCGGGCCGGCGTTCTTCTTCCTCAAAAAGGGCTGCGAGTAGCGGATTATCCATGCAAGGTCGGAGTTTACCACAGCCCAAAGGCACAGAAAATCCAGCCGTTGAACCGTTGCGGTCCAGCCGACCTTTAAACCGGTATGACGCGTCTAGTGGTTATTCTTTATAGCCGACGATGCTTCCTTCGTAGGGCTTCGGCCGGTTCGACTCGTACTCTACAAGAAAATCCCGCACGGCATCTTCGGTGCCGACGAACACCTGCTTCGCTCCCTTATAGACCCGAACGGCGTTTGGGTGGCCGGATATAGGAACTCGCTCAACGGTGAGGCCCAACTTCTCTATGACTTCATCGATCTTTTCCATAACCATTCTTTCGTCGAAAATAGTCTGCCGGATGTGTGTTAATTAAGAGTTAAGAATCGTGCGGAGCGAACTACAAAAAGCGGAAAGGGCACCGAATACGTCTCCCACACCGTACAAGGCACCCTTCCCTGTTTTCGGACTCCGGCCGGGAGGCTTTCGTCCGAAACTGAACTTAAGTTTTAATGCTAACAGGAATCTGCAGGAATCCCAATTATGTTATACGTCATTTCCGTCGTCAAGTTTCTGCCTGCATAATTTCTCGAAGAAGATCACACGGACCGCGATACATCAATACGGGCGGAAGCAAGGTCTGCCCGCTCTCGCAGTTCCTCGGTCTCATCTGCCGGGAGCTGAGAAGCCGCTGCGAGTTCCTTGTCGATCTCGGCCTTATCGGCTCTCGCCTTTTCGGCATTGATCTCATGGGCCTTTTCTGCAACATCGGTCAGAACCGACACCCGGTTGTTGCTCACCTCGACAAATCCGGTGCCGACGGCAAGCTTTTCCGCATTGCCTTTTGTAGTAACGGTGACCACGCCCGGCTTCAGTGCAGAAATAAGCGGTGCGTGCTGCGGCATTATGCCAGCCTCGCCGGAAAGCGTCGGGACAGTGACCGAATCAACCTCGGCGTCGATCACCTTTCTCTCAGGGGTAACTATTTCAAGTTTAAGCATCTGGATTTCTCACGTGAAAAAGTGTGAAGGTGAAAAGGTGGAATAGCTACCGCAAAATCGGCCGACCTTTTCACCCTTTCACTTTTCTACTTTTCGACTTTCCTAAGCTCCTGCGGCCATCTTCTTGGCCTTTTCGCGAGCCTGTTCGATGGTGCCGACCATGTAGAATGCCTGTTCTGGCATATCGTCGCACTTGCCGTCCAGAATTTCGCGGAAGCCCTTGATGGTGTCTTCGACCTTGACATACTCGCCCTTGAGACCGGTGAACTGCTCGCCGACCGTGAACGGCTGCGAGAAGAACCGCTGGATCTTACGAGCCCGAGCAACGGTCTGCTTGTCGTCTTCCGAAAGCTCATCAAGGCCAAGGATCGCGATGATGTCCTGCAGGTCTTTGTACCGCTGCAGGATCTTCTTAACTTCCTGTGCAGTATTGTAGTGAAGATCGCCGACGATCTGCGGATCGAGGATTCGCGAGTTCGACGATAGCGGGTCAACTGCCGGGTAAATGCCAAGCTCAACGATCTGACGCGAAAGAGCCGTAACTGCGTCAAGGTGAGCAAACGTCGTTGCCGGTGCCGGGTCGGTGTAGTCATCGGCGGGCACATAAACGGCCTGGATCGACGTGATAGCACCGGTCTTGGTCGAGGTGATGCGTTCCTGCATTTCGCCCATTTCGGTTGCGAGGTTCGGCTGGTAGCCCACCGCCGAAGGCATACGGCCGAGAAGTGCGGACACTTCGGAACCGGCCTGTGTGAAGCGGAAAATGTTATCGACGAAGAAAAGCACGTCGTTGCCCTGGTCGCGGAAGTATTCGGCGACCGTCAGCCCGGAAAGAGCGACGCGGAGGCGGGCTCCTGGAGGCTCGGTCATCTGGCCGTAAACGAGCGACACTTTCGAACCCTTGATGGCTTCCATATCGACCTTTTCCAGGTCGAACGAGCCGGTTTCTTCAAAGTTGTGCGTAAAGGCGTCACCATAGGTGATGACCTTTGATTCGACCATTTCGCGGAGCAGGTCGTTGCCCTCACGGGTTCGTTCACCGACACCGGCAAAAACCGAAAATCCTTCGCGGCCCTTGGCGACGTTGTTGATCAGCTCCATGATGAGAACCGTCTTACCGACGCCGGCGCCGCCGAAAAGGCCGATCTTACCGCCGCGGAGAAAGGGCTGAACGAGGTCGATGACCTTAATGCCCGTTTCGAACATCTCAAGCTGGGTCGCCTGCTCGTCGAAGGACGGAGCGTGGCGATGTATCGGGTAACGAGTGTCGGACACGACCGGGCCGAGTTCATCGACCGGGTCGCCGATCACGTTCATTACGCGGCCAAGGGTCGCATTTCCGACCGGGACCGTGATCGGCCCGCCAAGGTCCTCAACGTTCATTCCGCGGATCATGCCGTCGGTCGGAAGCATCGAGACCGCACGGACGCGGCCTTCGCCGAGGTGCTGCTGAACCTCAGCGACAACATCGATCTTCGAATCGACCTCGAAGCCGGTTGACGTGATCCTAAGTGCCTGGTGGATCGGCGGAAGATAATCTTCGAATTCAACGTCCACGACCGGCCCGATCACCTGTACGACCCGACCGATCTTAACGTCCGTATTATTAGCCATTTTTGATAGATTGCTCCTCTATTTAGATAGAAAATCGACTGATTTACAAAGTAGCAAGGTTACCACAGCGGACGAGCAACAATCAAAACGGCACGACTCAATATCCGGTCGCCGAGTCATGTCAGTTTTTGCAGTTCCGGTTACTGTCCCAAATAAGAGTTGCCGACGGTGTTGCTGCCCGTCAGCGGCACTTGTAAATCGAGCGGATATTTGCCGGCACCATCGGGTGTAACCCCTTCCATTATGAATTTTACATAGCCGTTACTGTTCGCTCCGATGCGACCGATGTGAAGGTGTGCTCCGGTTGTAGTCGTATGATTACCGTGCCAGATGAATTCGTAGATATGGCCCTTTACAAATACCTGGCTCGCACCAAGATTTCGAAGGTTCTGGTAGATGTTGCCGAAGTCGAGCCCATCTATCTTGAAATCGGCGGCCTTCCCGCTCAGGTGCAGGCTTGTCGGGCTGCCCCCTTCCGGAACCGTGCTGCGATCGCCGGAGGTTACGTGCAGTGTCGCACCAAAATAGGCGGCCATGTTGTTAAGTACATCCTTGACCACCGAATCCGTTATCGTTCTTCCGTTAAGATCTACTGTTGACATAAAGAAACGATTCCTCCCATCAAGCTTTGTGAAAGGTATAGCAATCTAATGACGCTGCGAACGGCTCGATAGCCGAGAAAATCTAGGCAAAAATTCAAAAAACGGAGCAGTTATGCCGACAAAGCTTTGATTCTTTGAAATCGGGCGGTAGGATAGCAATCTGCAGCCTAATTAAGTTTTTGAAGGTTTGATTTGAGAAAGCTACAACTACCTCCGCAGGGTCTGAACGTTCTTTTCGGCGTTCAGGACCAAAACATCAAATATCTTGAGTCCTTGCTCGATGTCAGCATCGGCGCCCGCGGCAATGAACTGCTGATAGACGGCGACCCGAAGGACATCGCGACAATCGAGCGCATTCTCGCCGAGTTTGGCGAGCTCTTTTCGGAAGGGCAGACCTTTACCGACAAGGAGCTGAAAGACGCTTTCAAGCAGATCGCCGAGGACCGGGCCTACAGCCTTCGCGATTACATTGAGAAGGGCCGCTTTAACCCCTCGGGCAAAAAGAGCGTCGCGCCAAAAACGGCGAACCAGCGGAAATATCTTGAGGCGATCGCGGGCAACGACCTCGTTTTTGGCATCGGCGTGGCCGGCACGGGCAAGAGTTTTCTGGCCGTGGCGATGGCGGTGGACGCGCTGATGAAAAAGCAGGTCAGCCGCATAATCCTGACGCGGCCGGCGGTCGAGGCCGGCGAACGGCTCGGCTTTCTGCCCGGCGATCTCCAGGACAAGGTCGACCCATATCTTCGGCCGCTTTACGACGCGCTTTTTGACCTCGTCGATGCCGAGAAGGTGACCAAAATGCTCGAAAAGCGCATCATCGAGGTCGCTCCGCTCGCCTTTATGCGCGGCCGGACGCTCGCCGACGCCTTCATCATTCTCGACGAAGCCCAGAACACGACCAGCGAGCAGATGAAGATGTTCCTGACCCGCATCGGCTTCGGCTCAAAGACGGTCGTCACCGGCGACAAGACCCAGATCGACCTGCCCCGCGGCCAAAAGAGCGGGCTCCGCGAAGCCGAAGACGTGCTCGACGGCCTCGAGGGCATCGAGTTCATCTACTTCACCGACAAGGACGTCGTCCGCCACAAACTGGTCCAAATGATCGTGAAGGCGTACGAAGCTCATTCAGACAGAGGGGAGGAAAGGGTCTGAATCAAGTGCAACGTTATGTCAGTTTCGGAATGACCGCACTCCTAGCTACAGCGGTTGGTGGTTTCCTGTTTTATTCGCATTCAAAAACGTTTTGGAGCAAGGACTTGGAAACGCCCTTCTCAAGTTCGGCATATGCAATTATATGTATTGTTCTGACCGTTCTTGTTTTTGGAATCGCTTTCATTTGCTCGAAGCGTGTTGTAAGGGTGTTCGGCATTCCATCATGGGTCACTTTTGTTGCAACTGCAGCGTTAGGAACACCAGGACTCAATCTCATAACTGGATATCTGTTTGCTCGACTGAACCGCGTGAACAACGTTTACGGCTTTCCCCTCAACAGTCCACGTGATTTGTTTGCTGATCAGGTGCTTTTATTTATCGCCGGCGGAGTATTTGGGTTCGGGATTCTGTTAATAAGCTTGTTATCTTCGTGGATCATCGGTAAATCTTTTTTGGGAACCCAAACCCCGAAGTCATGAACGACGTCGACCAGTCTCTAGTTCGCAACTTTATCCAACGGCTAACGCTGATTTTTTTCGAAGTAAGGACAGTTCGTGGTAAGGTAAGGAATAGAGGTAAGGTCATGAATGTCGAAGCAAAAATAACCAGCAAAGGACAGATCACGATCCCGCTTGAAGTGCGCAAAAAGTTAGGCTTGCGGCCGGGCGACAAGATCGTGTTTGAAGAAAAGGGCGATGAAAATGGTGTTACGGTTCGCCCCGCAAAAAAGGAAAGCCCCTTCGCAAAGTATCGCGGTATCGAACGAAGCGGCGGCGGAAGAAGTTTGGACGAGATCGTCGCGGAGATCCGAGCGATGCGAGATGGGGTTGACGAATAGGGATGTCGACTGCACTTGATACGAACGTCATCGTCGCTTTGTGGACGGGGACAGAGGCCGGCTCGAACATGCCGAAAAGGCGCTTCAGGATGCGGCGGATCGCGGTGGCCTCGTAGTTTGCGGAGCAGTGTTCGCAGAACTGCTTGCCGCACCGGGTCGGTCTGAGGACTTCATCCGCCAGTTTTGTCTCGAGACCGGCATCGAAATCGACTGGCATTTCAGCGAGGCCATTTGGGTTTCGGCGGGGAGAGCGTTTCAAGGTTACGCGAATCGCCGTAAACGGCAAAAAAGTGGCCTGCCGCGTAGGATTCTTGCCGATTTTTTGATCGGTGCCCACGCAACTGAGAAAGGTCACGAACTTCTGACCCTTGATGCAAAGCTTTTTAATTCTGCGTTTCCCGGAATTCAAATTGTTAAATTGTGACGAAATCCGGTCATGTGAGATCGGCGAAGGGCTTTCGGTCCGGGTTCTGGCGAGGTAAGAAGATGAAGCACCGAAATCTGAGCAACGAGGAGTGGACGCTAATGGCGATCGATTCGCTTTTCGAGCGTGGCGTTCGCGGCGACTGGGAAGAATTTGTCGCGGCCCTTCGCAAAGACCCGCAGCTCGCCCGCGACACCCTGAAGATGTGCGAGCACCACGCGAACTTCGAATCCGCCAACCTCGCCCGCGTCCTCATCCGCCACATCTACCGCAGCGACGCGGATCTGGGTTTGGAATTGTGAAATGGTCGAACAGTTAACAAAGGAAGCGTTCAGCCCACCCGCCGACGCTCGGCATTCGGTCGAGTTCTACCCGAAGGTCGATGATCACGTTTACGTTAGCCTGCGGATAAATACTGCCGTGAAACCGAGGGCAGCTACGAACTATGCCTTCCAAGCATTCTTGTTCATCAATGCGATCGCCTTTCCAGCATTTCTTCTTTTTTCGGGGCATGTTGTTGCCGCAGCCATTGTCTTTGCCATCAACTTCGTCGCGTTTACCTTTATCCTTCCGCGAGCTAACACCGATCACCATCGGGATTATTATCAACAACTCTTCGGCGACCGGGAGAAGTTTCCGGCGCGGGTTGAAATATCGGCCGAAGGCGTGGCCTACACTTCCGAGGGCGGCACGAGCTTCTGGCCGTGGCGTAAGATCCGATCGATAGAGGAAACGAACGAAGCTATCTACTTTTTCATCGACGGCAATGGTTTCGGCGTGCAGAAAAGCGGCTTTGCTTATCGCGAGGAGGAGCGGGCGTTTTATGAATTTGCGTTGGAGCAGGTGCGGGCTCATCGCCGGAGGACGTTGCCCGAATGATCGTCAATCTCCAGCGGAAGGTTAAGCTTGAGGCTCGCGGGTATGTGCCGTTTTTGGCGGAGGCGTTGGCGGCCATTGATGAGGCGGCGGGCGGCGAGGCTGCGGTTGCATTTGTCTCAGACCGGCGGATGCGCGAGCTTAACAAGTTCTTTCGCGGCAAAGATGCGACCACCGACGTTCTTTCCTTCCCCCACGAACCCGACGAATTCGAAGTTTTGAGTCCCGGCTTTAGCCGGCCCGAGGGCGACGTTCGGCCGCCTAAAGGCGGTACTCCAAACTTCCTCGGCGATATCGTCATCTCCGCCGAGCAGGCCGCCCGACAGGCCGCCGCCGCCCGCCTCCCGCTCGAGCTTGAGATAAAACAGCTCATTCTCCATGGCCTTCTCCACCTCTGCGGCTACGACCACGAAACCGACACCGGCCAGATGAACACCCGCGAACTCGCCCTCCGCAATAAACTCGCCATCGAATAACGCGAGTTCCAGCCGACGACCGATCGCTCCAAGAGAAACGAGGTGAACTGTCTGAGAAGGAGCTCTTTCTCCGCGGTTGACCTTTTTACAAATTTTCGTAATATATTCAAAAATTCGTTCCCGCTTCGCGAAATCCCAAACTCGGAGAACCTGATGTCTAGCAATTTAACGTATCTTTTCGTCCTATTCGCCCTAACTGCAAGTTCTGCGTCCGCGGCTGACCCTGTGTGCCATTCGTTCACTGCCGGAAATCTTACGTGGACTGAGAATTTTGATGGACTTGGAAATATGGAGCCGGGCACAAGCTCGATTGTGCCAATCGGGTTTGGTTTCATCGAAACAGGCACAAATGCGGACGGGAACTATACGATCAATCGCGGGAGCCTTGCGACAGGCAACACGTATAGCTATGGACGGTTGACACCGGAGCCGTCGTTCATTGATCGTGCGTTCGGAGGTCTTCGAAGCGGTTCAAATGTGCCACTAATCGGCGGCTGCTTTGTAAACGACACGAATTCTGCGGTCGCGTCTGTCAACATCACTTTTGATGGCGAACAATGGCGGCTTGGCACGACCAACCGTGGAATTTCCGATCGAATCGATTTTCAGTACAGCCTCAATGCGACCGCGCTGACAAACGGTACGTGGACCGACGTCGATGCACTCGATTTCTCGAGTCCGAACACTCTGAGTGCGGCGGGCGAGAAGAATGGCAACGACGTCACAAACCGAATTGCAGGGATTAACGCGTCGATTCCAACGTTGTCAATCCCTGTCGGTGGGACGTTTTACTTTCGTTGGGTCGATCTTGACATAACGGGCAACGACGATGGACTCGCGATTGACAACTTTTCAATGACAGTAGCCAACGCGGTTCCGAGTTCTTCGAATCTTTCGATCTCGGGGCGGGTGGTTGCGGCGGATGGACGCGGGATCGGCGGGGCGTTTGTGCGGCTGGCGGGCGGCGGCGAGAGCGGCGAGCGTTGGGCGGTGACCAATCCTTTTGGGTATTACAGGTTTGCGGGGCTCGCGGCGGGCGGAACGTATTTTGTCACCGCCGGAGCCAAACGCCACACCTTCGCCGCCCCAACCCGCACCGTCACGCTCGATGAGGACATCGCCGGCCTCGATTTTGTCAGTGAGCAGTGAAGCGAGAAGTCAGAAGTCAGTAGTCAGAAGTTGGAAGCGGTAAAATTTAAGCTTTCAGCTATTAGCTATTAGCTATTAGCTGTGAGCAGGGCGTGGGAAGCGGGGAGCGGTGCGAGTTCTGTGGATTCGAATGACGATGGGCGTCGATCGAAAATGCTTGAACTGGCTTTCGTGAATGAGGTAAGCTCGGAGAAAAGTTTCGCGAGTTGTTTGCCATATGCATCGCCTTGTAATTTCTCTGACGTTAATTTTTCTGAGTGCTGCAGCCGTAAGCGGTCAACCTTCTGGCTGGAAATCGTATTTCTGGGAGGAGATCTCGCTTGTCGCTAGCTTTCCCGGTGAACCCGAGAAAATCGAGGAATCGGTTAACAGCTTTCTGGGCACCGGAACCATTCGACGTTGGACTTACGCCGAACCGGGGGTGAAATACGAGGTCTCGGTGATCGATCTGCCGGATCTGGTGTTTGAGTTTAATAACAAAAATTTGAATGCAGCGTACGACGCTGCCTGTCTTGAGCTAGGCGGCAGCACAACGGCTTGCACTGGAACCCCCAAAATTAATGTGGATTCCTTCGGCGAAGACGGACGGCAAAGCGGATTCAAGAAAGGGCCGGTCACCGTTGGTTTTATCGTTTTCTTGGCACAGAAGCGTTTCTATATGGCAACCGTCACGAACGACAGTATTCTGGACGGGAAAATCCATCGGTCGCGAAAGGAGTTCCTTGATCGTTTTCTTTTTGCCCATCGAGTTGACAATGAGAAGACGCTAAAGTGGGGACTGCCTGCGAACGAATCGCAGAAGCGGACAGTAGTGAGCAGTGAGCCGTAAGCCGTTAGCTGTAACCCCCGTTTATAAATGGCAACTGAGAACTGAGAGCTGAGAACTGGCAACTGAAAAAATGCCGGCTGCTTTGTGGCGGCCGGCATTTTTATTGTTAGGAGTGTGAGTACGCGAACTTTGCTACACGGCCTTTGCGGCCTTCGATACGCTTTGCGCGACGTTGGCCGATTCGTTCTGCATCCGATCGATGCCGTCGGCAACCGTTTCCTTCACGGTCGAGGCTGCGTCCGAAACGACGTCGCTGCGGTTCGAAAGTTTCGAGGACGCGTAGTCGATCGCCGAGTCAGCTTTTTCCGATACCATATGGATCACATTTGCTGACTTCTCCTTGATCACCTTCGCTCCTTCGAGCGTTGAGTCGTAGCCCTTGCGGGTCACATCCGCGATGTCACCCCGGAATTCGCTGCCGGATTTCGGTGCGAAGAGAAGTGCAAGTGCCGCTCCGATGCCGCCGCCGATCAATAGATAACCAACCGTTTTGCCTATCGAGCCCTTGGCGTCCGAGCTCGGCACATACCCATGATCAAATTTGTCAATGTTATTCATTATTTCCTCAAAGTGTTAGCGATATTTCAGCCGCTGAAATAAAAAGACGCAGCGAATTCGAATGGTCGATCGTCATCCGAATTCGCTGCGTATGTAAACTATGCTCCGCGTCGCTGGATAAGTTGCACCACTACCATGACCACCGCAACGACGAGAAGTAAGTGAACGATGTTGCCGAGGGCGCCGAAACCAAATCCCAAAGCCCAAAGCACTAAAAGTATTATTACTATTGTCCAAAGCATTTCTGTATTCTCCTTTACCTGAATCGTGCAAGGATCAAGAGCGTCCGCGCTTGTCGCGTACTTCCTGGCCCGGTGCACTGCAATCGATGTACCTATTTAATCAGTTATTTGCGTCGGTGTATGTGCGTTTACACACAATGAGCTATGTTATGGCGATGAGAACGTGCGGTCGAAGTTCAGTTATTGTATCCTCTGAAGTTTGCAGTTGATACCAAACTTTAACTAGAGGAAACCGATAATAATGAGCAATTTAACATTTGGAATAATCAAGCCGGACGCCGTCCGGGCCGGCAATCAGGGCAAGATCGTTGATCGCATTTTGGCGGCAGGTTTTAAGATCCGCGGAATGAAGCTGATCCACCAGACGCGGAAACAGGCCGAGGGCTTTTACGCCGTCCACGCCGGCAAGGGCTTTTTCGACGAGCTTTGTGACTTTATGTCAAGCGGGCCGTGCGTCGTGCTGGCACTCGAAAAAGAGAACGCCGTGCCGGCATGGCGTGAGCTGATGGGCGCGACCAATCCGGCCGAGGCCGCCGAGGGAACGCTACGCAAGGAATTCGCTTCGTCGATCGGTGAGAACGCCGTCCACGGCTCGGATTCCGACGAGAATGCCGCAATCGAGATCGCTTATTTCTTCAGCAAGCTCGAACTCGTCTAAACTTTAAGGAAAAAACCCTTTCGGCCGGGCCTTTCACGGCTCGGCCGGTTACGCTTTTTCGAGTTTTCTGCTATCCTAACGGCAATTTTTGTTTAGTTCGGCCATGAATAAAAGCTTATGAAACAACACCCCTCGCCAAAGCCGCCAGATTGTCCGACAGAGTTTGCTGAAAACTTGAATTTTTGCCAAACGTGCGGAGCAACGCTGATCGATGCGCCGGCCGCCGAGGAACCGCTTGACCCGTTCAAAACGATGATCGGGAACCCTGCGGATTTCGCAGCGGCCATCCCGAAGACGGATCCGCCGCCGGCGTCGCCTCCACCGACCCCGGAGAAGCCCGAGGACGTGCTCGACCTTCCGGAACCTGACGATTCGCGTGCAACACAAGTGGTCTCGGAAGCAGAAATGCGGGCCGAACTTGCTGGGCTCGATATCGGGCAGGCAACGGTCGTCGATATCCCGCCGGCTGTAAACAATGAACCGCCTCCGCCGGCCTTTATCGAACCGGAAAAGCCGGCCGCACCGGGGCACGACCTCGGCGGCGATCCGTTTATGCATACCACGCCGCCGATCCCTTCACCGAAGGGGCAGCCGCTGAATATGCCAAAGCCGGAAGTGGAGATAAAGCCCGAGCCGACACCTGAACCGGCAATGCCGAACTTCGGTTCGCCCTTTGCTGAACCGCCAGCCTTGGCAGATCCATTTGAACAGGCCGCCTCGCCGTCCTCAGCGGCAGATCCGGCACCTATCTCAACCTTTGAACAACAGGAGACCTCAATGCAAGATCAACAGTTCGGACAAGGCCCTGCAGGGGCAAATATGGGCGGAGCGGTCGGCGGTCAGCAGAGCAAGACGCTCGCGGTCGTTTCGCTCGTTCTCGGAATTCTGGGTATGACGATCTGCTGCGGCTCGCTTCTGCCGAGCCTTGCGGCAGTGATCACAGGATTTATGGCCCGCGGCAAGGCGAACAACGATCCGATGAACTACGGCGGAGGCGGACTAGCACTTGGTGGCCTCATTACGGGTGTCTTTGGGCTGCTGCTCAGCATTGGATATCTCATCTTCGTGTTCTTCCTCGGTGGAATGGAGTTGATAATGAGGGGCATGTAAGCCTCTATTTCAAGGGGGAACTGGTTTTCAAATGTCTATCATTTCAGACGTAATTCAATCAACGACCGCCGTGCTCAAGGGAATGCGGCGGACCCTTTCGGAGATCCCAAGGGAAAAATGGACCGTGCAGTATCCAGACGAGCCGGTGACGGTTCAGCCGCGTTATCGCGGACAGCATCTGCTGCACGTGGACGAGAACGGCAAAGAAAAGTGCGTTGCGTGCTATCTTTGCGCGGCGGCTTGCCCTTCGGACTGCATTTACATCGTGGCCGAAGACGACGCGAGGCCATATGCCGACCGCGTCGGCCGCGATGAACGGTACGCGAAGGTCTATAACATCGATTATGGCCGTTGCATTTTCTGCGGCTACTGTGTTGAGGCTTGCCCGAAGGATGCCATCACACACGGCTATAATTTTGAGATCTCTGTCTTTAACCGGGCCGACCTTCTTAAAACAAAGGACGATCTGCTGATCACAAAGCAGAAGCAGTCAATGAACTACCGCGTGGCGCTCTCGGGCGAGGACGTTGACTCCGAGTTCAAGGAAGTTTAGGGCTGATGACGGCTTCACGCCCGGAATTGAATGGGCCGGGGGCCAGTCCCGGCCCGTCTCGCATTTTAGAGCATAGGAAAAATGCCACGCTCGCAGCTTAGAGATGATCCGCCGACAATAAAGGGCAGGCACCATGAAACAAGGGCCCGCGGGCTTCGGCAATTTGCCGGGCTTACTAAGGACGACCAACCGCTCGATCCTTTTGAACTGGCTCGATATGCGAATCTCTTGGTGGCGCCGTTTGAAGCTGTAGAGGGTTTAACTGCGGAGACGCGCGAACACCTGCTCGGGCGAGGAAGTGAAATGTGGTCCGGCGGAGCCGCTTCGATCGCTCTGCCGAATGGGCAAAAGCTGATCATCCTCAACCCGAAGCACAGCACGCTCCGGCAACGGGCGACGCTAATGGAAGAGATCAGCCACGTATTTCTCGGCCATAAGCCAAGCCGTCTGGCCATCGAGCAAAAGGGATCGGACGGCAAAATGCGAGCTCGCGATTATAACGCCGCCATCGAAGAAGAGGCGTACAGCACTGGGGCAGCCGCGCTCGTCCCATATGCCGGGCTGAAAAGATGTGTCGAGCAAGGGAAGACGTCGGCGGAGATCGCAAGGCATTTTGGCGTAAGCCGGCCGTTGGTCGAATACCGGATCAAGGTCTCCCGGCTTTGGGATAGCTATAAGGAAAATATTTTCCGAATCTCCAAATAGATGGATCAAGAAACCGAAAAGCTTACTTCCAAGATCGCGGACCTTACGCTTGTCGATAAGCTCCGGATGCTGCTCGACATCACGACCAAGATCAGCCGCTCGGCTGACCTTGAGGAGGTGCTCAACCTCGTGATGGACACGCTGTCATCGCTGCTGGAGTATGACGCGGCGGGGATCTATATAATTGAGCACACCGATAAGGACGACAACCCATATATCTTCAAATCTAAGGTCGTAAGAGGTTACGAGATCAGCTTTGAGCTAATTGAACCGAAGCTCAGGTTGGGCGAGGGGTTCATTGGCCACGTAGCACAAACCGGAACGCCTATAATCTCGCCCGATGTGACCAAAGACCCGCGGTACTTCGCCGCCCGCAAGCCGACACGTTCAGAGATGGTGGCCCCGATCATTTCGAACGATCGCGTTATAGGAGCATTTGACCTTGAAAGCGACGAACTCGACGCCTACAACGAAGATGATCTTTCGGTGCTTCAGCTTCTTGCCTCGCAGGTCGCGATCATCATTGAAAAGGCGAAGTTGCTCGAGCAGGCGATCGAGAAAAAGCGGATAGAAGCTCAGCTTGAGATCGCCCGTCAGGTCCAGCTTGAGCTTCTTCCCGACAATGACCCCGTTTTTGGAAATTTTGACATCTCGGCGTACGTTTTCCCGACCGAAGAGGTCTCGGGCGATTATTACGACTGGGTCAAGATCTTTGATTATCAGCTCGGGATCGTAGTCGCGGACGCGGTGGGGAAGGGAATACCGGCGGCGCTTCTGATGTCGTTTTTGCGGGCTTCGCTAAGGGCCGGTGTCCAGGTCGGCTACGCTCCGCACATCGCAATGACAAAGGTCAACACGCTCCTTTGGGACTCGACCGAGGAACACCAGTTCATCACCGCGATCTACGGTATTCTCGATGGCACGAACCGGACGTTCGTGTACTCGAACGCGGGACATAACCCGCCGATGCTGATCAACCCGAATGGTGAATATCGCTTTGTAGAATACGGGGATATGCCGCTCGGTATGTTCAACGATGCTAGGTATCACCAGCACTTCATACGGGTAGAGAAGGACCATGTGTTGGTCATTTACACCGACGGGTTAACCGAAGCGGCTAATGCCGATGGTGAGGAGTTCGGCAATGTCCGATTCGCCGAAAGTGTACTGGAGTGCATTCACTTACCGGCTAAGAAGATGATCGATCACGTCCGCAAGAGCGTCGCGGAGTTCACCGAGCGTAAGTTTCTGGATGATGACGGAACGCTTTTCATAATTAAATCGATATAAAAAAAGAACCCGGAAGGGTTCGAATGCTCGAAATTGGTCTTCCGGGTTCTTCAGTTGTTGGAACTTGTTGTTGCCGCTAATGGGCGAGGACCGAAGTATGTATCGAATCGCCGCCGGGGACAACGGGGGACGTGTAGTCACCATAGTTAAGCTTGCCGCGTTTCCCAGAAAGCTCGTAAATATCGAACCCAAATGCGTCGAGCACCTCGGTCAGATCGTTTACCCTCTCAAGAAAGATCGCCGGGCGGTAGCCGAGTTCCTCGCGGATCTCAAGCAGGCGCTCGACTACTTCAAGCGGTGCGAAACATAGGGTTGGGTCTTTAACAGTCGCCATTTGTTTGTCCGTGACGACGATTGCCGTCCAGTTTAAGATTACGAAGAGGGCCGAAAGGTTGTTCGAGAAAAAGCGTCGGCAACGCGCGAGTCGCGAAAATCCATCTTATAGACGCCGGGAAGATGACGTTTTTGCCAAAATAAATGTCGGAGTGAGAATTTTTTGTCCAAAGGCGAAAAAAGTTGTATTCTACTCAGTAGAAACTTTCCCAGCAAAATACATTATGAATAGGTCGAACACTATGAAATACCTCAGTCTTTTGGTAGTTGCTTTCGTGGCGATGACCTCCGTGGCTACCGCTCAGAGGGTTAACAACCCCACTTCGGTCAGCGATCGCTACATCATTTCGGCAAAGGCCGGCGGGGTAAATCTGGTCGAGGGGCAGGTCGAGGTCCTTAGACGAGATGGCCGCAAGCACATCCTCGTCAAGGGCGATTCTATTGAGGTCGGCGACGAAGTGCTTACAGGTGCGACGGGACGTGCCGAGATCCTTCTAAATCCGGGCTCTTATGCCCGAATCGGTGCAGACTCGTCATTTTCTTTTAAGACCACTTCGCTCGATGACCTTCAACTGGTCGTAGATCGCGGATCGGTGGTATTCGAAGTATTTGCCAGCAACGACTTTAAGGTCGTTGTCGAAACTCCGGAGACGAAGTTCCTGCTTGCCGACTCAGGCGTTTACCGTGTGAATTCTGAATCCGATAACAGTACCATCGCCGTTCTTCGCGGCCGTGCGGAAATCATCGGAACCGTAGACGGCAAGGTAAAGAAGGGCCGTGAGGCATCGATCGACGATGGCCAGGTCGCAGTTTCAAAATTCAAGAAGAGCGAACGTGACGAATTAGACGAGTGGAGCAAGGATCGTGCAAAACTACTTGCGAGGGCTAATTCGCGACTCGACCGCAGAGCTCTTTATGATCCGCTAATGAGTTCATTCGGTTCGGGCATCTGGTCGGTACACCGTTCACTCGGCGTTTGGGCGTATAATTCAGCGATTGGTGGCTATTGCTTCGTTCCGTTCGGCTACGGTTGGGGCTCACCCTACGGTTACTGGTTCGGCACTGATATTTGGGGTTTTGGCGTTCCGCGGTGCGTTTACTACGGAAGCTGCTCGGGCTACCCGACCGGCGGACAATCGGGCGGAACTCCGACAACGAATCAGCCAACAACTCCGACGACTACGACACCACAGCGAAGAGCTCCGGTGCCGCCTTTCCAGCGAATGCAGCGGCAGGAAGGTCGTATTCCGGTCGAAACAACGATCGATCGCGGTCCGGTTTTCCGGCCTTCAACGCCGGTCGTGGTCTCGTCGCCGGGTGAACGCCGTGGTCCCGTGGCTCCTCCGCTTGGGGGTGGTTCATCAAAAGGCCGCGATAATTGATCAGCTCAGCTTGAAAAGGAAAATGGCGAGTCACTGCGGCTCGCCTTTTTCATTTATGGCGTGGGTGTCTCGACATATCGCCGAATGAGCGGCTCTGCCAGAAGAAGGGCGATCTGAGTCCCATTGATCAGCGTGTGAAGAATGAAAGCGGGTAGAAGGCTTCCTGTTGCCGCCCTGAGGGCCGTGAGCATAAAGCTGAGGAGCGTCAAAAGTGCGATCTTGACCGGGTTCTCATAATACTGCGGCACATGAACAAGGGTGAAAAGAATGGTCGTTAGTGTGACCGCGAGCGGCATTCCCATTCGCTTGAGAAAGCCCGGGTACATGACGCCGCGGTAAACAACCTCCTCAACAAGCGGGGCACTAAACACCGCCAGAAAGCCCACGATGTATAGTGCCGTCGTCGAGCTCTTGATAATCCGATCCAGGTCATCCTCACCCGGCGGGAAAAAGTTTACTAGCGTAATCGCGGCGATGAAAAAGATCGTCATCATCACGAAGTAGTGCCAGAACCGAACGCCGCCCGAGGTCCAACCGATCGAGCTCCAAAAGGGCTTATGAAAAAAGGCTGTGATGAGAAGCACGCATAGCGCGAGTGTAAGCAGATGTGCTGGCAACGTCGCCGAGACCTGGACAACGATCGCGGTCGGGTCCGTCCGGGCAAACTCGACAAAGACCGCATTGTTAGCAAATTCGAGGCCCGAGAAAGCCACGTATCCGCCGATAGCGATCGTCTGGGTTACAATAAGAAGAGCGATGCTGCCGATCCAGATACCGAGCGCCGTAAGCACGCCCCAGTGAGGACGGTCGGGCGATGGTATCTCAGCGGCGACCGCGTCCGAATCGTTAAATGCTTCGGGTTGAGGGGGATTTTCCACATCCGAAGTTTAGCGAACGAAATGGCCGGCTCCAAATTGCGCGAACGCCCCTTGAATTTGTGGACTTTACAATATAGTCTAAAAGCCCGTGGAGTCACACGGGGAAAACCCCAGCCAAAATATTGTTGCGATCATACCGGCCAGGTATGCGTCTGCCCGTTTGCCGGGCAAGATGCTGCTTCCGATCGCCGGGAAACCGCTTATTCTCCACACCGTGGATCGCGCACGCGAAGCCGCGACCATCGGCCGCGTAATCGTAGCTACCGACGACGCCCGGATCTTTGAAGTGGTGAGGAACGCGGATGTCGAGGCTGTAATGACCTCGCCCGACCACGCCTCGGGCAGCGACCGAATTGCCGAAGTGGCCGAGAGTTTACCTGCTGGTTCGATAGTGGTCAACGTTCAAGGAGATGAACCGATGATCCCGGCGGCGACAATAGATGCTGCCGTTCGAGCTCTTATTGCGGATGAAGGTGCACAGATGGCGACGACATTCGAACCGATCGACACCGCGGAAGAGGTTCTTGACCCGAATGTCGTGAAGATCGTAACCAGCCCAGACGGTCGGGCGATATATTTTTCGCGTTCACCGATACCGTTACCACGGGAAGCGGTGCAAAAACACGGTTCGCTCGAGTCCGCATTGACCGCTGAGCCTTCGCTTGTCGGTCGGTTCAATAAGCATACCGGCCTTTATATTTACAGGCGAGAGTATTTGCTCGAATTTACGCGGCTTGCACGAACGCCGATCGAAGAGACGGAAATGCTCGAGCAGATGCGGGCCCTTGAAAACGGAGCGGTGATAGTTGCGGTCGAGGCCGCGGGCCGATCGATCGGCGTTGATACCGCCGCGGATCTTGAGCGAGTGCGGCAAATGCTCGGGGAAAAGGTAATGGGGACAGTTTGATGGGCGATTGGATTGGACTTGGGTTTATTCTGCTTGTGATCGCGGCCGCGTATCTAGGCCTTCGAACGCTTGCGAAACCTGCGACGCGGACCGAAGATGAATTCGAGCGGCGGGCAGCCGAAAGCACATCGGGAGTTGGAGCTTCGGTAAATGCGTTACAGGAGATCCTCGATCCCGGCTCGGCAAAGGCAAAACAGGTGGCTGTTGAAATGAAAGAAGGCCGATACCTGAAGAAAAAGCAGGACGGGAAGGCTGAAGATGAATAGGGCTGTTTGACCGTTGTGATTGATGCATGTGGAGACGCCGTCGATCAAGTCGAGAAAAATATGACAAAGTACATTTTTGTGACGGGTGGAGTGGTCTCGAGCCTCGGAAAGGGTTTGGCGGCGAGTTCGCTCGGCTACCTTCTTGAGGCACGCGGGATGAAGGTCCAGATGATGAAGCTGGATCCGTATATCAACGTCGATCCCGGAACGATGTCGCCCTTTCAGCACGGCGAGGTCTTCGTCACAGACGACGGCGCCGAAACCGATCTCGACCTCGGCCACTACGAGAGGTTTACCAACGCAAAGCTCACCCAGGCGAATAATTGGACGAGCGGCCGGATTTACCTTTCCGTTATCGAAAAGGAACGGCGGGGCGATTACCTCGGGAAAACCATACAGGTAATTCCGCATATTACCGACGAGATCAAGGCGGCGGTAAGGGCCGTAACCGAAAAGGACAAGCCCGACGTGCTTATCGTTGAGATCGGCGGAACGGTCGGCGACATCGAGTCGTTGCCTTTCATGGAAGCGATCCGGCAGATGGGGAATGAGGAAGGCCGCGGCAATGCGATCTTTATCCACGTAACGCTCGTGCCGTTCATCGCAGCGGCCGGTGAGCTCAAGACCAAACCGACGCAGCACAGCGTCCGCGAACTTCGCGAGATCGGCATTGCTCCGGATATCTTGCTTTGCCGCTCGGATCGGCCGCTTCCGCTCGATCTTCGCCGCAAAGTCGCTCTTTTCTGCAATGTCCAGGAAAACGCCGTCATCTCCGCACTCGATGTTCCGACCATTTACGAGGTGCCGCTCGCTTTCCACGAGCAGGGCCTCGACGATCTGGTCGTTGCCAACCTCAATCTCGGCGAACGATTCCCGAATGCTGACCTGAAGCGGTGGCGTGAACTCGTTTCGACCATCAAGGAGCCGAGCGGCGGAGCGGTCAAGATCGCGATCGTGGGCAAATACGTTGAGCTTGAGGATTCATATAAATCGCTTCGCGAGGCCCTTACGCATGCGGGTGTGGCGAACGACCTGCGGGTAAATGTCAGTTGGATCGAGTCGGAAAACCTTGTAAAGGAAAACTACGAGAACGACCTTCACGATTACGACGCGATACTCGTTCCCGGAGGCTTTGGTAAACGCGGAATCGCGGGAATGCTCAGGGCAATTCGATATGCGAGGCGGTCAGGGACTCCATATTTCGGCATCTGCCTCGGTATGCAGACGGCCTGCATCGAGTTTGCTCGCGAGGTCTGCGGGCTACGCGATGCGGATTCGACCGAGTTCAACGAACAGACGCCGTTTCCCGTGATTTTCAAGCTCCGCGACCTGGTCGGCGTTGACGAAATGGGCGGCACAATGCGGCTCGGGGCGTGGGATTGCGAGCTGAAAGAAGGTTCGATCGCGAAGAAAATTTACGGCGGGCCAGATCTTATCAGCGAAAGACATCGGCACCGATTCGAGTTCAATCCGGAGTATCGCGACGCACTCGAACATGAGGGACTGGTCGTCAGCGGAGTCTCACCGGACGGAAAGTTCGTTGAGATGATCGAGCTTCCCCGTGAGACGCATCCCTATTTCGTCGCCTGCCAATTTCACCCGGAGTACAAATCAAAACCGCTGGCCCCGCATCCGCTTTTCGTCGCCTTCGTAAAGGCCGCTTGGGAAAACAGGCTCAAGAGCGAAAATCTCGAGCATGACGTTACGAGCGAAAGGCAAGTTGAATTGCCGGAACGTGCGGACGTGACCGCAGACGAGTAGATTTGAGGGAGTATTATTGGCTTCGGTATTTGGCTGTTCGGTTTCCCCTTGCTTTCTCTGGTATTTTCTTAGGTAATGACAGTCAGTTCATTTGAGATCGAAAATGTGCCATTTGGCAACGGCGAGCTAACGTTCATTCTTGGGCCGTGTGTTGTTGAGTCTTACGAGCATGCCTCGATGATGGCGCGGTCGATCAAGGAGATCTGCGAGCGGGTCGGGGTCGGATTTGTCTATAAATCGTCATTTGACAAGGCAAATCGGAGTTCTATCGAGAGCTTTCGAGGGGATGGTATGGACGCGGGGCTCGATGTCCTTCGGCGTATTAAGGAAGAGTTCGGCGTCCCGGTCATCACAGACATCCACGAACCCTGGCAGGCGGAGCCGGTTGCCGAGGTCGCGGACATCCTTCAAATTCCCGCATTTCTTTGCCGGCAGACGGATCTGCTTGTTGCCGCGGCAAAGACGGGAAAGGCTGTTAATGTGAAGAAAGGGCAGTTTCTTGCCCCGTGGGACGCAAAAAACATCGTCGAAAAACTACAAGCTGCCGGCTGCGAAAAGATATTGCTGACCGAACGTGGGGCGAGCTTTGGATACAACAATCTCGTCGTCGACCTGCGCTCTTTTCCGATAATGCGGTCCTTTGGCGTGCCTGTCGTCTTTGACGTCACCCATTCGCTGCAGCTTCCGGGCGGGCTTGGCAAAGCAACCGACGGGCAAGGCCAATACATCGAACACTTTGCACGAGCCGGTGTTGCCTGCGGCGTTGATGCCGTTTTTATGGAGGTGCACAACGACCCCTCAAAGGCTCCAAGCGACGGCCCGAATCAATTGCCGCTCGCTCGGCTCGAACCGCTCCTAACGACTCTTAGAAAGATTCACGAACTTATAAATGCTTGATCGACGAAATCTAATCTCAACTTCCGCATTGATCTTTCTGTTCGCATTTACTGCGATTGGCCAGGCAGATAACAGGATCGCCGCGACGTGGCAGGTGGTCTCGTATGATATTTCCGCCTCGTTGCCCGCGGGAGAAAGCGACCGCAATTTGACGGCAAAGGCGACTATCCGCCTTCGGAACGTTAGCGACCGGCCCGCGACGAGCCTTACCTTTCGCATAAATCAGAACGCCGAGATCGCGTCGGCGAGCGTCAACGGCGCGGTGATCGAGGCGGCAAAGAGTCAAGAACGGCTCGGCGGTGCAACGCTCCAACGGGTCGCACTTCGCGTTCCGGCCGTAGCGGCTGGCGGTGAGCTGACGGCGGTCATTGACTACAAAATTCCGGTTCCGGACAACACCGGCGTCAATTCGATCTCTCCGGTCGCCTCGCATTTTCTGCCGCTGTCATTCTGGTACCCGACGCCGAATAGCTGGTTTTTTGCCCGCGGTGCCGACTATGCTCCGTTCAAGGTCCGGCTGACCACACCCGCAGGCCTTACGGCGATCTCAGCGGGAACCGAATCGAACGGAGCGTACGACAACAAATTGAACGGGCAGCCATTCGTCGTCGCGGGAAGCTGGGACCGAGTGGATAGCTCGGGAATAGCGGTCCATATACCAAAAGGCTCCGGCGAGATTGCGAAAGCACGAGCCGCTGAACTTGCCACATTACTTAGCGAAGCGAAGGCATACACCGAAAAAATACTTGGTCCGGCTCCGAATGTTCCATTGCGGATCGTTGCGATTCGGCGCGGCGGCGGATTTTCGACCGGCGGAACGGTGCTGATCGACGAAGCCGTTTTCCGCAGACAGAAGATCGACTCGCTGACCGCAATGAACATCGCCGAGGCCGCTGCTAGGCTTTGGCTCGGCGGAGCGAATCGCCTTACCGACGATGGGTCGGGCGTCATTCGCGAAGGGCTTGCACGTTACCTCGCCACAAAGTTCATGGCGACAAAATACGGAGCCGAGGTCGCCGAGGTCGAAGTGCTTCGCCAGCGGATCGCGTACGCCTCGATCGCCCGGCGAGACGCGCCGCTTAACACCGTGACACCGCTCGATGAATATTATTTCGCTGCCGTTGCGAACAAGGGGGCGATGTTCTGGCGGGTGATGGAGCGGAAACTCGGCACTGCGGAATTCAATAGCAAGCTTCGTGCATCGCTCGCGAAAGACATCACGACCCTCGCCGATGTTCGGCGTGAATTTGAGGGCCAGAAAGAGGTCGTCGATTATATGCTCGACCAAGTGACAGACATGAACCTCCAGGCCGGACTTCCCCAGGCGGCCGGCGGCGAGTGGAGGGTGGCTCTCCGCAATACAGGCCCGATCGATGTTACGGTCGATGTCGCAGCTCGGCTCGAAAATGGCGAAACCCTGTCCGCTCCCGTGACAATAAAAGCAAAGAGCTTCGGCGAGATGAACTTTCGTACGCCGTCGCGGATAGTTCGGGTCGAGATAGACCCTGAGAAGCTTTACCCGCAGAACGAGTATTCGGACGACATCGCTCCGCGGGAGTTTACCGATAGCGACCTCCTGCTTGCCGTAAAGCACGAATTCGACCGGCAGGAATTTGCCGCGGCAGAAAAGAACGCCCGCCAGGTGCTCGCTGAGTTTCCGAGGTTCGATGAAGTGCGGGTCCTGCTCGGCCGTTCCTTGCTTGCACAGAACAAGATCTCAGAAGCCGACCGCGAGTTTCGGGCCGTGCTCGCGGAGCCGCTCCCTACCTCTCGGTCTATCGGCTGGGCGAATGTCGGTGTGGCGGACGTTGCCCTCCGCACCAATCGAAATACGGATGCGGTGAAGCACGCGACCGACGCGATAATGGCCGACGCGGAATACGGGGCCGGGCTTGCCGCACGCGGTGTCCGGAATCGAATCAACCAAAGCTCGGCTGTCGAAGGATCGATAAAGGAGTTTTTTGTCGAGTTTGACCGAGCGGCGATCTCTAACAGAAAATCCGACGTTGATGCCCTGGCAGTTCCCGGCGAGGTCAATCGCTTCGTCAGCGGCATTTCGGGTCAGGCGACAGTCTGGACGACGACGGTTCTGCACGCTGATATGTTTGACGCGAACACTGCGATCGTCGAGACGAACCTGAGCGTGCGTTTGCTCACCCGCGAACCGGAGACGGGAACGGCAGTTTTTAGGCTTCTGCGCACAGCAACCGGTTGGAAGCTAGCGGGCGTTGAGATCTTTGAGGTCCGCTAATCGATCGACATGCACGACGAAACTTTGCTTGAGAAGGCACGCAACATTCGATTGCTCCTGATGGATTGCGA